>CABKMV010000025.1 GCA_902373635.1 uncultured Oscillospiraceae bacterium | reverse complement strand
TCATAGGCCACGGCCCCCTTCGCCTCCAGGCGGCTGACCATGGTGACGATGGTGGACTTGCTCCAGCCCGTCTCCGGGGACAGGGAGCGGACCAGCTCCATCAGCGTCCTGGGGCTTTGCTCCCACAGGCGTTCCATGACCTGCCACTCGCCGGCGGAGAGGGAAATCTGCTTATCTGACATCATAAACTCCTTTCCGGGCGCGGGAAGAGACGCCCGCGCCGCCTGCGTACTGTCAAAGGGGAGAAAATCGTTTTACATCTGTAAAACGATGATATCACAATAGTTTACATTTGTCAACCCCTATGGAGCCTCTATTACCATTGCTGCGGAAACTATTAGATTTTCTCATGAAGAAAAGACGGAAAACCAGACGGGCGCACAGGAACAACTGGCCGGGGCGGAGGAAAAGTTTGCTGAAATTGTGTGAAATGGCAATAAAATATGGGCGTTATTTGTAAACAATTTGTGTATATAATGACAATTGACTTTTGCTAGATTAGGTTTTATCATATACCTACCATCCGCAAGGAGAGACGGGAAAGGGAGGGATCACATCGTGCCTGCTGAGAGGAAACGGACAAACGGCATGACAGCTGCTGCCTGCGCAGCGGCGGATTTCTCCTGCGCGCAGAACAGCACCATGACCGCCCTTGTGGACACCACCGCCCTGGTGTCCATTTTTCTTCTGGCGGTACGGCTGTTCCATATTGGGCTCCTGGCCATTATGCGTACAATTGCATAGGAGAGCGCGTCCGTGCGGTGGCGAAATGGTATACGGAGAACGGCGCTGCTCCCAGGCGGCGCTGTTTTTTTGTATAGTGTCCCTTTCCGGAGAGGTTCCGGAGAAATCAAAAAAGGAGTAATGAATCATGAAGAAGTTTCTTGCAGTGCTTCTGGCTGTCGCCATGACGCTGGCTCTCGTGGCCTGCGGCGGCAGCGGCAACAACGCCGATAACGGCGGCAGTAATACCAATAACAGTGGTAACGCCGGTTCTGCCGACAGCGGCAGCGAGGACAGCGGTGTTGTCACCATCAAGATCGGCGGCATTGGCCCCCAGACCGGCGACGCCGCGATCTACGGCCTGGCCACCCAGCGCGGCGCTGAGATCGCCGTGGAGGAGATCAACGCCCTGCACAGCGACGTCAAGCTGGAGCTGAACTTCCAGGACGACACCGGCGTGGCTGAGACCGCTGTCTCCGCCTATAACACCCTGAAGGACTGGGGCGCCATGGTCATCTACGGCTGCACCACCACCGCTCCCTGCGTGTCCGTGGCCGCCGAGACCTACGCTGACCGCTACTTTGAGATCACCCCCTCCGCCTCCTCCACCGACGTCACCGCCGGTAAGGACAACATGTTCCAGATGTGCTTCACCGATCCCGGCCAGGGCGTCACCGCCGCCAACTACGTGAAGGACAACGGCCTTGCCGCCAAGGTGGGCGTTATCTACAATAATGGCGATCCCTACTCCACCGGCATTGCCCAGGGCTTTTTGAGCGAGGCTGCTGCAATCGGCCTGGAGGTGGTGGCGGAGCAGACCTTCCCCGCCGACACCAACACCGACTTCAACGTCCAGCTGACCGCCTGCAAGGACGCCGGCGCCGAGCTGGTGTTCATGCCCATCTACTACACCCCCGCCTCCCTGGTGCTGGCCCAGGCCAGCCAGATGGGCTATGACCCCGTCTTCTTCGGCGGCGACGGCATGGACGGCATCCTCACCCTGGAGGGCTTTGACACCGCTCTGGCCGAGGGCCTGCTGCTGATGACCCCCTTCAACGCCACCGCCACTGACGAGCGCACCGCCGGCTTCGTGGCCACCTACGAGGACAAGTACGGCGAGACCCCCAACCAGTTTGCCGCCGACGGCTATGACTGCATGTACGCCATCTATGAGGCCTGCCTGCAGATCGAGGGCCTGGCCGATATGGTGAGCCAGGAGGATCACGCGGCCCTGTGCGAGGCCATGATCGGCGTGTTCACCTCCGGCAGCTTCAGCGTGGACGGCCTGACCGGCACCGGCATGACCTGGGGCGCCAACGGCGAAGTATCCAAGGATCCTATGGTTGTCGAGGTCGTGGACGGCGCTTACGCCACAAAGTAAAAGAAATCGGATCATCTGGGATCTTCTGGAAGGGCTGTCGGCACGGTCCGGCAGCCCTTCCGCTGCCTTCGGCTGGGGCGGAAAGGGCTGTAACCGCGGTTGCCGCCTTTTCCGCCATAGCCGTATGTTTTAGAAAAACGAGAGAAAAGAGGTGCGAGGTATGTCGTTCCTGAACAATCTGATCACCGGGCTGAGCCTGGGCAGCATCTATGCCATCATCGCCCTGGGGTACACCATGGTATACGGCATTGCCAAGATGCTGAACTTCGCCCACGGCGACGTGATCATGGTGGGGGCCTATGTCTGCTTTTTTGCCGTCAGCAGCTTTGATCTGCCGCCGGTGCTGGGCGTGCTGCTGGCCATGGCGGTGTGTACGGTGCTGGGCGTGATCATCGAGCGCCTTGCCTATAAGCCGCTGCGCCAGAGCGTGTCCCTGGCGGTGCTGATCACCGCCATCGGCGTCAGCTATTTCCTGCAGAACGGGGCGCAGATATTGTGGGGCGCCGCGCCCAAGGTGTTCCCCTCCTTCTTCACCCGGACGGACGCCCAGGGCGTGACCCACAACGGCGTCAGCCTCTTTGACGGCAGGCTGAACATCACCTACGTGGCCATTGTGACGGTGCTGGCCTGCGTCGTCACCATGGTGGCCCTGACCTTGTTCACCAGCAAGACCAAGCTTGGCAAGGCCATGCGGGCCTGCTCTGAGGACAAGGGCGCGGCCCAGCTCATGGGCATCAATGTGGACTCCACCATCTCCATGACCTTTGCCATCGGTTCCGCCCTGGCGGCGGTGGCAGGCGTGCTGATGTGCTCGGCATATCCCACCGTGTCTCCCACTACCGGTTCCCTGCCCGGGATCAAGGCATTTACCGCCGCCGTGTTCGGCGGCATCGGCTCCATCCCCGGGGCTTTTCTGGGCGGCATTCTGCTGGGCGTCATCGAGACGATGACCAAGGCGTATATCACTACGGATCTGTATGACGCGGTGGTGTTCGCCCTGCTGGTGGTCGTGCTGCTGGTGAAGCCCTCCGGCCTGCTGGGCAAATATGTGCCTGAGAAAGTGTGAGGTGCCGGATATGAGCGAACGAAACAGGAACAGGACGCTGAAAAAGTCGTCTGTCAACAGCTTTATCAACTACGGGATTGTCATTGCCGCATATATCGCCATTCAGGCGGCGATCGCCGGCGGCGTGGCCTCCAACTCCATCCAGAGCCTGCTGGTGCCCGCCTGCTGCTATATCGTCATGGCTGTGTCGCTGAATTTGACGGTGGGCATCCTGGGCGAGCTGAGCCTGGGCCACGCGGGCTTTATGAGCCTGGGCGCCTTCTCCGGCATCATCACTGCCACGGCCCTGCAGAGCGCCATCCCCTCCGCCCCCCTGCGCCTGGCGCTGGCCATGGTGGTGGGCGGTATCATGGGCGGCATCGGCGGCACCATCGTGGGCGTGCCGGTGCTGCGGCTGCGGGGCGACTATCTGGCGATCGTCACCCTGGCCTTCGGGGAGATCATCAAGAACGTGATCATGGTCCTCTACGTGGGCGTGGACGGCGACGGCCTGCACATCGCCACCGGCGGAGAGGCCCGGCTGGGCCTGGCTGAGGATGGGGTAGCCATCATCAAGGGCCCCATGGGCGCGGTGGGCGTCACCAAGCTGTCCAGCTTTACCGCGGGCTTCATCCTGATCCTCATCACCCTGTTTGTGGTGCAGAACCTGGTGGACAGCCGGGCGGGCCGGGCGATCATGGCCCTGCGGGACAACCGCATCGCCGCCGAGAGCGTGGGCATCTCCGTGACCAAGTACAAGCTGATGGCCTTTGTCACCTCCGCGGTGCTGGCCGGCGCGGCGGGCGCGCTGTTCGGCCTGAACTACTCCTCCACCGTGGCCTCCAAGTTTGACTTCAACACCTCTATCCTGGTGCTGGTGTTCGTGGTGCTGGGCGGCCTGGGCAGTATCCGCGGGTCCATCATCGCTGCGGCGCTGCTGTACGTGCTGCCTGAGCTGCTGCGCAATTTCAATATCGCCGAGTATCGGATGCTCATTTATGCCGTGATTCTGGTCCTGGTCATGCTGGCCACCAACAACCCCACGCTGAAGAGCTTTTTTGCCACCCTGTTTAAAAGACGTGAGAAGGAGGGAGCCAGCAAATGAGCAGCCACCAGAACTACCCCAAGCCCAAGCTGGTGCCGGTTCCCAGCACCAACATCATCCCCGAGCGGGATATCGACAAGCGTCCCATCCTGGAGTGCAGACACCTGGGCATCGACTTCGGCGGCCTGACGGCGGTGGACGACTTCAATATGGCCATTGGCCGCACGGAGATCGCCGGGCTCATTGGCCCCAACGGCGCGGGCAAGACCACAGTGTTCAACCTGCTGACCAAGGTCTACCAGCCCACCCGGGGCAGCATCCTGCTGGACGGCCGGGACACCGCGGGCAAGACCACCATCCAGGTCAGTCATATGGGCGTGGCCCGTACCTTCCAGAATATCCGGCTGTTCAGCAACCTGTCCGTGGAGGACAATGTGAAGATCGGCCTGAACAACCAGGAGAAGTACTCCATGCTCTCCGGCATCCTGCGCCTGCCCTCCTACTGGAGGGAGGAGCGCATCGCCCACGAGCGGGCGCTGGAGCTGCTGAGCATCTTCGACATGCAGGATATGGCGGACTATAAGGCCGGCTCCCTGCCCTACGGCGCCCAGCGCCGCCTGGAGATCGTCCGCGCCCTGGCCACCAATCCCAGTCTGCTGCTGCTGGACGAGCCGGCCGCCGGCATGAATCCCTCTGAGACGGCGGAGCTGATGAACAACATCCGCAAGATCCGGGACACCTTCCAGATCGCCATCATGCTCATCGAGCACGACATGAACCTGGTCATGGGCGTCTGCGAGGGCATCTGCGTGCTGAACTTCGGCAAGATCATCGCCAAGGGCACCCCGGAGGATATCCAGGCCAATCCCGCCGTCATCGAGGCGTATCTGGGCAAGAAGAAGGAGGCGTAAAAGATGGCACTGCTGAAAGTTGACGATATCCATGTGTATTACGGCAGCATCCACGCCGTCAAGGGCGTCTCCTTTGAGGTCAACGAGGGGGAGATCGTCACCCTCATCGGGGCCAACGGCGCGGGGAAGTCCACAGTTTTGAACACGGTCTCCGGTCTGCTGCACCCCAGAACGGGAACGGTTTCCTTCCTGGATAAAGATTTGAAGGGCGTCGCCCCCCACAAGGTGGTGGAGCGGGGCCTGGCCCAGGTCCCTGAGGGACGCCGTGTCTTTTTGCAGATGACTGTGGAGGAGAACCTGGAGATGGGCGCGTACACCCAGCCCAAATCCGCCGTTGCCTCCGGCGTCGCAGACGTCTATCAGCGGTTTCCACGGCTTGAGGAGCGGCGCAGGCAGGTGGCCGGGACGCTGTCCGGCGGCGAGCAGCAGATGCTGGCTATGGGCCGGGCGCTGATGTCGAAGCCCAAGCTGCTGATGCTGGACGAGCCCTCCATGGGCCTGGCCCCCATCCTGGTGGAACAGACCTTTGACATCATCCGGGAGCTCCACGCCGCCGGCACCACTATCCTGCTGGTGGAGCAGAACGCCCAGGCGGCCCTGTCCGTGGCGGACCGGGCCTACGTGCTGGAGACGGGCCGCATCTCTCTCAGCGGCACCGGCGCTGAGCTGATGGCCAGCGACAGGGTCCGTGAGGCATATCTGGGCGGCTGAGTCAATCCCCTCCGCGACAGAGGAGGTATCGGTATCCTCCGCGTCGCCGTCATAACAGAACAGCCCGCGCCGTTTTCGCGGCGCGGGCTGTTTACAGTTTGTTTACGTTCCATTCAAACCAATGTTAAATTCTGCCTCTATCCTAACATCATACAAATCCACCGGGAAAAACTCAGGACTGAAGCCGCGGCGGCGCTGCGGATGATGCGAGCAGTCCGGAGCGGCTACAGCATTCCCAGGTGGGGCACATAAAAGTTTACCATCAGAAGTCACTTGGGCACGGCTCCCTGTCGGGAGTCGTGCCCAAGACGATTTTTGGGGCAGCAGATTTGGCCGTCAGATGAGCCACCGCTCCACCAGCGGGATCTTCCGCAGGACCAGGTAGGCCGCCAGGCTCAGCGCCAGCAGCACCGCCGCCTGGAGCGGCACGCCCCACAGCGGGGGCAGGGCCTCAAAAAAGCGCTGCCGGGTCAGCCATTGAAAGAAGGGATGGATCAGATAGACGCAGAAAGAGGAGCGGGAGAGAAGGGCCACGGCCTGGGGCGGGGCGCTCTTCCGTCCCGCCAGGTACTGGCATAACCGGAACAGCCCGACAGCCATCAGCAGCACAAAGGGGTCGAAGGCATCCAGATACAGGCCGTCAAAGCTCCCTGCGGCCGCGCTGCGATACCAGGTACCCAGAAAGACAGCGGAAAAACCGACGGCAAACAGGGCCACGGGCCCCCGCCACCCCTTGGGTGGATTCCGCCGCAGATACCAGCCCAGCAGCCCCAGCCCCGGGCAGAAGAAGGCGGCGGGCAGCACGTAGTAGAGCAGGGAGGACTGCATCTGCCGGAAGGGAGGAAAATACCTGAGGTAGGGCATGACGCATCCCGCGAAGAGCCACAGCGCAAGGATATAGCGCATTTCCGCCTCAGAGGCGTGGCGGACAATCAGCCGGGTCAGGGGGAGGGCCAGATACAGCGCAATGGCGAAATAGAAGTAGTAGAGGTGGTAGTAGGTGTCGCCATAGAACCAGTTTTTAACCGCCTGGACCAGCAGGACGGAGAGAGGGGCGGAGCCCCGCAGCATATAAATCCGCAGCAGCTCATAGAGGCCCGCCCACACGCAGAGGGACAGGACCAGCCGGAGAAGATAGCGGGAAAAGAGCTTTTTCAGGGGCAGCTCCCTCTCGGCGTCGTTCATCAGCGCGCCGCTGCACAGCAGGAACACGGGCACCGCCCAGCGGCTCACAGAGCCCCAAAATGCGGTGATGAGCCAGGGGGCGCTGCCCACATCGTACAGGGCGAACCGGTTGGCGCTGCAGTGGATCAGAAGCACCGCGCAGATTGCCAGGGCCTTGGAGAGATCGACAGCGCCGTCGCGCCTGGAGAGGGTGTTTGCTCCCATAAAAACTACCTCCATAGCAGGAGAGGCCCCGCGGGGACCTCTCCGTTATTCTTTCGGCTTTTTGTACCGCTTTACCAGCTCCAGAAAGTCCTCCTGCCGGGTAAGCAGCATCAAAGCCGCGTAGATGACCGCGGCCACTACGCCCAGGGCCACGCACTTGACCACCAGCATAACCTTGCTTTCCAAGCCGCTGAGGACCAGCCCCGTGAGGAAATACAGCGCGCCGCCGGTAATGAGGGTGGCGAGCAGGCTCTTCGCCAGCGGGCCAATATGGATATCACCAGCCCTTCGCAGCAGCAGGACGCCCAGCACAGCGCCGCCCAGGGTAATGGAGACGGCGGTGGCGAAGGCCAGGCCGGCACCACCGAAACGGGGACCCAGCAGATCGTTGAGCCCCCAGTTGCACAGCAGAATCCCCGCGTTCACCAGCAGGGGCTGCAGGGTCCGTTCCATGGTGTAGTAGGCCTTGCTGAGAAGGTCCAGCGCACAGAAGCCCGCCATGGACAGGGCGTAGATCGTGAAAATGGCGCCGGTGGAGGCGGTGGAATCCGCGCCGAAGTTACCGCCCTCAAAGAGCACCTGGACAATGGGTGTGCCGAACACCGCCAGTACGGCGGAGATGGGCAGGATCAGCAGCAGGGTGCTGCGCAACATGTTCCAGACATAGCGCAGATAGGTGGGGCGGTCGGTGGTGGCGTACTCCTGGCTGAACTTGGGGAAAAGTACGGTGCTGATGGAGTAGATGAGGGTGGTGGTCAGGGGCGTGAAGAGCTTGTCCGCATAGTAGAAGGCGCTGACCGGGCTGCCGGCGAGCTGGGACGTCATACTGGAGTCCTGGAGATAGCAGAAGAGGAAGATGGAGGTGGTCAGCACCGTCACAACAGCGGTTTTGAAGAAGGTCTTCACATAGTCCGCCCGCAGATCCAGCCGGGGCCGGAGCCGGGCCTTCTCCCTGACGGCATAGGGGGCCGTCATGGCCAGCTGCAGCAGCCACGCCAGGGACACCGCCGCCACATAGCCGCCCACCCCCAGCCTGTCGGCGAAGAGGGCCAGGAACAGGATCAATGCCAGATTATAGGGGATGGACATGCTGCCCTGGAGGACGAAGTGCTCCAGGGACTGGAAGAGGGCCACCAGCAGGTAGGTCAGCACGATGACCGGCAGGGTCAGGGCCATGATACGCATGTAGGAGGCCAGCAGGGCGGCTTCCTCCGCTGTGCCGTCCCACAGGGAGTCCGCCCAGGGGGTGAAGGTGGCAGCGATCCACAGCGCGGCCACGCCTACGCTCAGCAGGACCGTAATGGTGATCAGATTGCCCGCGGCCCTGTAGCCCTCCTCCCGGTCCCTCCGGAGCCGGGGGGTCAGGATGGGCACGGCGGCGATGCACAGGGCATAGGCCACAGTGGTGAAGAGGTAGATGGTGTTGTTGTTGGCGGTGGTGTACAGGTCCGCCGCCACCAGGGTGCCGAAGGCCCGGGCCTGCAGGGCCTCGCGGACAATGCCCAGCAGCTTGGCGAAGAGCGTGACCAGGGCCACCGTGCTGATGAGATTGACAGTTTGATTTCGTTTCACTTTGCTTGCTCCATGATGCCGCGGATCAGCTCCTCGTTCTGATCCAATTTCAAGATCAACTCATCCAGGCGCCTGGCCGTGGTCTCCTGGATGGCCTGGCGGTTCTCCACTGTCTCGCGGAAGGCGGCCTGGAAGCGCTCCAAGGTGAAATCCTTTACGTCGCAGAGGGTGGGACGATCAATGGAGGAGAGGAAGGAGTCCACCTTGGGGTCATAGGATACGCCGATCATGGGAACGCCCATGACGGCGGCGTAGATAAGGGAGTGGAGGCGCACGCCCACCAGCACGTCCATGCAGCCGATGATGGAGAGCGTCTCCTCCGACAGGTACTTCTGCCGCAGGCAGCCTGCCTGGCCGTCCATCCGGGCGGCAATGGCCTCGCACACGGACAGGTCCTCGCTGTGGAAGAAGGGGATCAGCACCGAGTCGGCACCGTACTCCTCCCGCAGCCAGAGGATGCACTTTTGTACCTCCTGGAAGAAGGCGGGATCCGGCTTTCTGGCCTTTACGGCCCAGCCCACGGTGAGCCGTCCCTGGTCACGGGGACAGCCCTCCTGGCGGAGAATCTCCAGGCCCAGCGCCGGGTCCGCCTTCTTTACCCGGATCACCGGGTCGGCGGTGACGTGGATCAGCGTGTCGGGGACGCCGATCTCCAGCAGCAGGTCCCGGCTCTTGGCGTCCCGGACCACAATGCCGCTGGCCCGCCGCAGGACATGGGCGGTGAGGCGGCGGTTGCGGGGATCGGAGATGGGGCCGATGCCCTGGCTGTAGATAAAGGTATCCTTGCCCAGCAGCTGGGCCAGGCGCAGGATGAACAGATAGTAGAGGATGCTGCGGCCGCTGGTGGCGTCCTGCAGGAGGCTCCCGCCGCCGGAGAGAAGCAGGTCGCAGCGGCAGACCGAGCGGAAGATGTCCCACAGGGACATGCGACGGGCGGCCTTGACGCCATATTTTTCGCGGGTCTGGGCGGGGTCCTGGGACAGGACGGTGATGTCGATGTCAGGAAGCTTTTCCCGCAGGTTGTCGATCACGGTGCGGAGGATGGATTCGTCGCCGATGTTGTTGAATCCATAATAGCCCGATATGAGTATCTTGTACATTTATTTCTGTTCCGTCTCTCCATATTTTTTCTGGACCCTGCGGACGACGCGGTACAAAAGGTCGAAGCAGAGCACGTAGACGCAGCCCAGCAGGATGCCGAAGAGCAGGGAATAGCCGGTGCGGACAAACCCCAGGTACAGGGGGGTGTGGATGTGCATGAAGGTGTTGCACACGCTGGTCAGGCCGATGGTCCCCGCCAGGCCGAAGAGTGCGGTGAAGAAGGGGAGGCGGCGCACGGCGCTGTATACCGCCAGCATGATGCAGGGGAAGGCCACCAGGAACTCCTTGGTCCGGGGGCGGGCCAGCAGCAGGTTCTCCAGGTCGTTGCGCATGATGATCTCCAGGGTGGAGACGGACACGTCGCTCTCGTGGCCGGTGCGGGCCAGGTAGTAGTAGCCGGCCAGGGCGACCACGGCCAGGAGCAGCAGCGCCCAGACGGGGATGTTCCACTTCAGGGCGGTGGAGATATCCCTGAGCTGGAGGGTGTTGGCGCTGCGGTCCTTTTCAAAGAGGCCGTAGTAGGATACGAAGAGCAGGCAGAAGAAGGCCAGGGGGGCCAGCTGCGCCAGCTTCACGCCCCGGAAGATGCCCAGCTCCAGCATGAAATCAGTGGAAGACAGGGGGGCGGCGGTCATCATGGCGCCGGCCAGGGAGATGAGCACCGCCAGGAGCAGGATGCAGATGGAGCGCAGCAGGATCCTGCCCAGAGACGCCCCGGGGGAGAGCCTGGCGCCGGACTGCTTGGCCGCCTGGAGGAAAAAAGCGGCGGCGAGACAGGCGAACACCACGGCGTTGGCAAAGCTGGCGATCAGGCGGAAGGTGTTGGGCATGACCAGCCACGCGCCGGCCACGCAGACCGCGGCAGCCCCTGCCAGCAGCAGCGTCCACTTTTTCTTCATAGGCAGGAAGGCGGGCAGCAGCAGCACGCCGCCGATCCCGGCGCCCAGCCCCAGCACCAGCATCACCAGGGAAGGGATCTGGTAGTTGTCCATGACGGAAGCCCGGCCCATGGAGATACCGTGGGCGGCGAGGCGGTCGTTGAGCCCCTCGAACATGTCCCGGTAGACCTGTACGTCAGTGATATAGGCGAAGTGGTTGTCCGTCTGCTTGATGGGCTTGAAGTAGATGACCCGGATATTCCGCTCCACAATGGCCCGGAACAGGGTGTTCTCGATCTCCTCCGCCCCCTCGTAGCCGTAGTAGGCGTAGCGGTACTGGATGTAATCCCACACGGAGAAGACGCGGACGGTGTTGTAGTCCGTGGCCTGGGCGATGGTGTCCACGCCGGACTGCATGATGTTTTCCCGCTGGACATTGGTTTCGATCAGGCCGATGGTGATGCCGTTGTCCTTGATGTATTCCTGGGCAAGCTCGCAGCCGCCGTCATAGCCGATGACGGCCTCGCCGCCGGCGATGATATAGGTGGGGGTGATGCCGTATTTTTCATAGCCGGCGATGACGGCTTCGGCATACCGCTCGTCGTTGTGCCCGCTGTAGCACACCGTGCGGGGGACCACCTCCAGCCCCAGGGACTGGATGGCCTCCACCTTCTCCGGCATCAGCCCGAGGGAGAGGTACATCAGCTTGGAGGAGACGATCTCGTTGCGCTCGGTAAAGCCTTTTTCAAAGGTGTTGACATAGCCGAAGGCGGCCACATAGAGGGTGTCGTTGACGGAACCGTCCAGCAGCAGGTAGGCCTTGTCGCCCTCCCGCAGGATGACGGCCTGCTCAGGGTGGAGCCGCTGTTCCACGGCGTCCACCACAAAGTCCGCCGCGTCCCGGCCCGTGGCCTCCACCAGCACGTCGAAGCGGTCATAGCCGAATTGCTCGATGCTGCTGACAAAGGCGGAGGGATAGCTTGCCCGCCAGTCCGAGTCCTGGATCACCGTATCCATCATGGTGGCGGTCACATTCATGGGGGAGCTCTCCATCAAGGAGGTGAGGCTCTCCTCCTGGAGGCCGACCCGGGTGATCCCCATGTCCCGGAACTGCTCCAGCCACCAGATGATGTCCTGGTCGCTCTGCTCGGCCAGAAGCTCCAGCTCGTTGTAGTCCAGGACCACGTCATAGGTCTTGTTTTCCGCCTCCACGCCCATGCGCTGGAAGATGACGCTCAGTCCGACCAGCACGGAGGCGGCCAGAAGGGCCAGGAGGATACGGTTGGTTTTGATGAAATTTCTCATGCTCTGTCTGCTCCTATCTGGAAATCGTAGTTGCTTTCGTGGAGAAAGCCGCACGCAAATGCTGTTTCTCCGGCAGGTGAGATAGCCCTCCCAAATCAGCGCTGGGCCTTTCGGTAGGCAAGGTATCCCTCCAGGATCAGCGCCGCCGCTACGGCGTCCACGGCCTTTTTCCGCTTCTTCGCGTTTTGGCCCGCGCTAAGGAGGATGTTATGGGCGTCAATGGTGGTGCGCCGCTCATCCCACAGCTTCACCGGCAGGCTGAAGCGCTCCGTCAATACCCGGGCCATGGCCTCAGCCTTTTCCGCCCGGGGCCCCAGCGTGCCGTCCATATTCTTGGGATAGCCCAGCACCAGCTCGGTGACGCCGTACTCGCTGATGAGCGCGCCCAGCCGGTCAAGGACCTCCTCCTGCTTTCGCGTGTGGATCGTGGTGGTAAAACCGGCCAGCAGGCCGGTCAGATCGGAGACGGCCACGCCGGTGTGGGCGTCTCCGTAGTCGATGGCCATGATGCGCATAATATAAGATTCTCCTTGGCTGCGTGGATGGATGGAATGCGGCGGGATGGAAACTGCCGCAGTATCCTCCATTATACATCACTTTTATACAGAAAAAAAGTGTCATATTTGAAAAAAATATATTGACCTGATTCACCAAAGGTGGTATAGTAACAGTTACCTGTGGAAATGGGGCTTTCTTTTTGTGCGCATTTTTCGCTTTTGGCCCACAGAGGGGCCGCCGTTTCTTGGAGCAGGGAGGCAATCGGTACAGGCCTGAGAGCCTGCATACATGAATAAGGAGGTGCCGTTAGGAGATGCGCGTTAAGATCACATTGAGATGCAACGAGTGCAAGCAGAGAAACTACAACACGGTCAAGAACAAGAAGAACGACCCTGATCGTCTGGAGATGAACAAGTACTGCCCCTTCTGCAGAAAGCACACGGTCCATTCTGAGACCAAGTAAGGAAAGGGAGAATCCATCATGGCAGAAGAAAAGAAAGTCAAGAAGGATCGGGGCCGCTGGTTCCGTGAGATGAAAAGCGAGCTGAAGAAGGTCGTTTGGCCTACTCCCGAGAAAGTGGCGAAAAATACCGGTACGGTCATCCTGTGCACCGCCATCATCGGCGCGTTCATCTGGATCTTCGACGGCGTGGCCGGCCTGCTGATCAAGACCCTCCTCGACATCTTCGCGTGAGAGGGTAGCAGACAATGGCCGAAAACGCTAAATGGTATGTCGTTCATACCTACTCCGGCTATGAAAACGCCGTAAAGACCACCATTGAGAAGTTTGTCGTGGGCCGGCATCTGGAGGACATGATCGTGGACATCCAGATCCCGCTGGAGACCGTCACCGAGATCACCGATTCCGGCGCTGCCAAAGAGGTGGAGCGGAAGGTGTTCCCCGGATACGTGCTGATCAAGATGGTCATGACCGACGACACCTGGCATCTGGTGCGCAACGTGCGCGGCGTGACGGGCTTCGTCGGCGAGGCCAGCAACAAGCCCATCCCCCTGACGGAGGAGGAAGTGCTCTCCCTGGGTATGGAGAAGCACGAGATCGTTGTGATGTACAAGGAGGGCGACCGTGTCCGTATCAGCGACGGTCCTCTGGAGTCCTTCACCGGCGTCGTGGACGAGATCGACGCGGAGAAGAACAAGGTCACGGTGGTCGTCTCCATGTTCGGGCGCGAGACCCCTGTGGAGCTGGAGCTGGATCAGGTCGAGGTCGTCACCGACTGAGCGGCCGCAGGATCATCATTCACAAGCAGATTTCCGCCGCATCGCGGCGCCGTGGGAGGGGCCTGTGAAAGGCAGACAAGCCCCGTCACCACCACATTATATCAAGGAGGTGCCTTATTATGGCACAGAAAGTCGTAGGATACGTCAAACTGCAGATCCCCGCGGGCAAGGCAACGCCCGCTCCCCCCGTGGGCCCCGCTCTGGGCCAGCACGGCGTCAACATCGCCGCTTTCACCAAGGAGTTCAACGAGCGCACCAAGAACGACATGGGTATGATCATCCCTGTGGTCATCACGGTGTACTCCGACCGCTCTTTTACCTTCATCACCAAGACTCCCCCTGCTGCCGTCCTCATCAAGAAGGCATGCAACATCGAATCCGGTTCCGGCGTGCCCAACAAGACGAAGGTCGCTACCATCAGCAAGGCCGACGTCCAGAAGATCGCTGAGACCAAGATGCCCGACCTGAACGCCGCCAGCCTGGAGGCCGCTATGAGCATGATCGCCGGCACCGCGCGCAGCATGGGCGTTATCGTGGGCGAATAAGGAGGGCTTGAGAAATGTTTAGAGGTAAGAAATATCAGAACAGCGCCAAGCAGATCGACCGCTCCATGCAGTATGAGGCTGCTGACGCTTTTGAGATCATCTGCAAGACCGCTTCCGCCAAGTTCGACGAGACCGTCGAGCTGCATGTGAAGCTGGGCGTCGACTCCCGCCACGCTGACCAGCAGGTCCGCGGCGCCATCGTCCTGCCCCACGGCACCGGCAAGACCGCCCGGGTGCTGGTTTTTGCCAAGGGCGACAAGGCTGACGCCGCCCGCGCCGCCGGCGCCGACTATGTGGGCGACATGGACATGGTGGAGAAGATCCAGAAGGAAAACTGGTTTGACTTCGACGTGGTCGTCGCCAGCCCTGACATGATGGGCGTGGTTGGCCGCCTGGGTAAGCTGCTGGGCCCCAAGGGCCTGATGCCCTCCCCCAAGGCCGGTACCGTGACCCCTGACGTGGCCAAGGCCGTGCAGGAGGTCAAGGCCGGTAAGGTTGAGTACCGCCTGGACAAGACCAACATCATCCACTGCCCCATCGGCAAGGTCTCCTTCGGCGCTGAGAAGCTCAGCGACAACTACAACGCTCTTATGGGCGCGATTGTCAAGGCCAAGCCCGCCGCCGCCAAGGGCCAGTATATCAAGAGCTGCGTGACCGCCTCCACCATGGGCCCCGGCATCAAGCTCAACACTGCGAAGCTGATCTAAGTCGGCTCTCTTGGGAGAATTTCCCCGAAAAATGATATTTAAGTATTGACAAATCGCCAATGCTTGAATATACTATTTGATGCGTTCCAAAGACAGCAGGTGGGCCATGCCCGTAAGTCCTGCCGAGGATTGCCGATCGTTTTTGATTAGCACGGTCCTTGCGTCTTTGCGCAGGGACCGTTTTTCCTTTCTTGAACGCACCAAGTTCCCCGCAAATCTAATGGAGGTGAAAACAAGAATGCCTAACGCAAAAGTTCTGAGCGAAAAGCAAGCCATCGTTGCCGCCCTGACTGAGAAGCTGCAGAACGCCGCTGCCGGCGTGCTGGTGGATTACAAGGGCATCACCGTGGCCGAGGACACCGCTCTGCGCGCTGAGCTGCGCAAGAACAACGTGGAATACGCTGTTGTGAAGAACACCCTGCTGCGTTTTGCCGTCAACAACTGCGGTATGAACGAGCTGGATGATCTGCTCAGCGGCACCACGTCCCTGGCCATCTGCCATGACGATCCTGTGGCGCCCGCCCGTGTGGTCAATGATTTCGCCAAGAAACTCAATGACCGCTTTGAGATCAAGGGCGGCTTCATGGACGGCAAGGTCATGCCTCTCAATGAGGTCATGGCTCTGGCTGAGATCCCCCCGCTGCCTGTTCTGCAGGCCCAGGTGCTTGGCACCATGCTGGCCCCCATCTCTGGCCTAGCCTGCGTGCTCAAGCAGATCGCCGAGAAGCAGGGCGCTCCCGCTGAGGAGGCTGCTGCCGAGGCTCCTGCTGCCGAGTGATCGGCGCTGTTTCCCAAAACTATTTTACTGAAAAATTATTAGGAGGTACCTAACAATGGCTAGCGAGAAAGTTACTGCTATGATCGAGGAAATCAAGGCTCTGACCGTCCTGGAGCTGAGTGAGCTGGTCCACGCTCTGGAGGAGGAGTTTGGCGTGTCCGCCGCCGCTATGGCCGCTCCTGCCGCCGCCGCTGCTCCCGCCGCTGAAGAGAAGACCGAGTTTGACGTGGTCCTGACCGGCTTTGACGCCGCTTCCAAGATCAAGGTCATCAAGGTCGTCCGTGAGATCACCGGCCTGGGCCTGGCTGAGGCCAAGGCTGTGGTCGAGGGCGCTCCCAAGACCCTGAAGGAGGCTCTGTCCAAGGAGGACGCCGAGGCCATGAAGGCTAAGGTCGAGGAGAACGGCGGTAAGGTCGAGCTGAAGTAATCCAGAGGCCGACTGTTGTTTGACAAAAAGCAAGGCTCCTTCGGGAGCCTTGCTTTTTTCCTTTTCAGCCGCCCGGAGACGGACGGCGGCTCTGCGCCCGCATCCCTTGACATACAGCGGATCCCGCTGGAACTAGGAAGCTGAACGGCGGCCCTTGATTGAAAGGGTCAGGGGCCGGATCGTGGGGCGGTAGGAGAGAAACGGGCGGCCGGGACTGTTTTTTGTTCAAAATTACCTTTGAAATCGGCGGAGAAATCATTTATAATGTAATCAACAGCGTGTGGCGTAACTGCGTAAATCCGGTTGCTTGCTACAGGCTGTTTTGTTTTTTGGGGCAAGGCGCCCCAAACAATGACATATTTGTGAAAGCGTGTGGCCAAAGAGGCATAAATCCAGCTCTTGTCGGCCGCACGCTTATTTTGCGAGGAGGAGAATCCCATGGATCAAAAATCAAACGCCTTTCTGGAGACGGAATCAGTGGGGAAGCTGATGACAAAGTATTCCGTCCCCTGCGTCATCTCCCTGCTGGTGGCGGCTCTGTATAACATTGTGGACCAGATCTTTATTTCCAACGCCGACTATCTGGGCTCCTACGGCAATGCCGCCAACACGGTGGTGTTCCCGCTGACCATCGTGGCCCTGGCTATCGCCGTCATGATCGGCGACGGCTGCTGCGCCTTTGTCAGTATCAGCCTGGGCGCCAACCGGAAGGACGACGCCCACAAGAGTATCGGCAGCGCCGTGCTGCTGTGCATTATCAGCAGCCTGGTGATCACCGCTGTCTACCTGATCTTCCAGGACCCCATTCTGACCGCTTTTGGCGGCCGCGTCAATGAGCGCACCTTTGCCGAAGCCAAGGAGTATTTCTTCTGGATCACCGTGGGCGTGCCCTTCTATATGTTCGGCCAGGCCATGAACCCCATCATCCGTTCCGACGGAAGCCCCAAGTTCGCCATGGCCGCCACCCTGGGCGGCGCTGCCACCAACATCATCCTGGACCCCATCTTTATTTTCATTTTCAAGTGGGGCATGATGGGCGCGGCAGTGGCCACTGTCCTGGGTCAGATCCTGACCGCCGCGCTGTCTATCTGGTATCTGTGCCACATGAAAGCCATCCAACTGGAAAAGAGCAGCTTCCGCATCCATGGCCGGCTGGCCAGGCGGTATCTCCCCTTGGGTATTACCAGCTTTCTGTCCCAGATCTCCCTGGTGGCTGCCATGGCCGCCATTAACAATATGATCCAGAAGTACGGCGCCATGGACGCCATCTTCGGCCAGGCCGAGTACGCCCAGATCCCCATGGCTGTGGTGGGCATCGTCATGAAGTTCTTCCAGATCGTCATCTCCATCGCCGTAGGCACCGCCGCCGGCTGTATCCCCGTGGTGGGCTATAACATCGGCGCCGGCCGCAAGGACCGGGCCCGCAGCCTGTTCACCCTGCTGCTGATCGTGGAGTTTGTGGTGGGTGCGGTGGCCCTGCTGATCGTGGAGCTATTTCCCCGGCAGCTCATCGCAATTTTCGGTGCCAGCAACGAGAGCCAGTATTATACCGATTTTGCCATTAAGAGCTTCCGCGTCTACCTGTGCATGATGCCCCTGGCCACCCTTAATAAGGGCACCTTTATCTACTTGCAGTCCCTGGGCAAGGCCCTGGCCTCCACCCTGATCTCCCTGGTCCGTGAGGTGGTGTTCGGTGTGGGCTTCGCACTGCTGCTGCCCCTGTTCTTCCAGCTGGACGGCGTGCTGTACTCCATGCCCGTGTCCGACATTTTGACTTTCATCATCGCCGCCATTGTGATATACTTTACCTATAAGGAACTGCGCACCCCTGCTGTAAAGGAGGAATAAGCATGAGCAACCGCATCATTACCATCAGCCGCCAATTCGGCAGCGGCGGAAGGACCATCGGTAAGGAGGTGGCGGCCAAACTGGGCATCCCATGCTACGACAGCGATCTGATCGAAAAGATTGCTGAGGAGAGCGGCTTTGCCCCAGAGTTTGTGGCCGAGCGCGGGGAGCACGCCGCCTACAGCGGCTGGCTGGCCGGCGCGCTGGCCAACCACCGCGACTTCTATGGGCATTCTCCCCAGGACGACCTGTGGATCGCCCAGCGGACTGTGATCCTGGAGCTGGCGGAAAAGGGGCCCTGTGTCATTGTGGGGCGGTGCGCGGATGATATTCTGCGTGGCAAGGCGGACTGCCTCAATGTATTTGTCCATGCGGATATGGACAGACGGGCCAAGCGCATTGTGGAGCAGTACGGCGAGAGCGCAGACGCTCCGGAGAAGCGCCTGCGGGATAAGGATAAGCGCCGTGCCGCCTACTACCAGCTTTATACCGACCGGAAGTGGGGCGATGTGAGGAATTATCATATCGCCCTGGACAGCGGCGTGCTGGGGATCACGACCTGCGTGGATATCATCGCGCAGCTGTATTGAGCGGCAGCAACAGCGTGAAAGAAGGGAAGGACATTGCCCGGTTAAGGGGCAATGTCCTTCCTTCCATATTGCCAAAGGCCGAATGCTGCGGCGCCGGCCCCCAGGCAGCACCCGACGGCGAGAGGACCTGCCACTGGTTCCCCGGCAAAAAGCCGGGCGGCGTCGGCGTAGTAGTAGGGCGTTGCGAACCGCAGCCACTCCAGCCCCGCGTCCAGATTAATAACGATCCCCAGGAAGTACAGCAGGGCGGCAAGCCCCATGGCAAGGCCGAAGCTGCCCCGCCGCAGCAGGGAGGAGAGGCCGAAGCAGACGCCGCCGATCTCCAGCTGCAGCACCAGCAGCGCCCCGTGGTAGCGCAGCAGATCGCCCCACGCCGCCTCCTGCCCAATAGCCAGAATGGTCCCTGCGCCACAGGCCAGACAGATCAAGTTCAGTCCCAGGATCATGACCACCAGGGCCGCCAGTTTTTCCAGGGCCACCCGCCGCCGGCCGACAGGGTGGGTCAGCAGAAACTCTGCCGTGTGTCCGCCCTCCTCCCCGGCCAGCAGGCCCATGGCGGTGAGGGCCGCAAAAAACGCGCCTCCCAACCCCAGGATGTTTCCGCACTCCACGCCGTAAAAGCCCATGATGGTGCCGAAATTCAAGGTATCCATGCCGAAGGCGGCGGAGAAGTCCCCCATGTTGGCAAAGAGGGCGGATACGTCCCCCATGGACTCCGATATGGAGGGATATAGCGCCACGCACAGGGCCATCAGGCCGCCGATGATCAGCGACCACAGCAGAGAGCTTTTTGCGCCATTACGCAGCTCGTGGCAAAAAATGGTCATGACAGCGCGCCTCCCTCGTAGTAGTGGAGGAAGATCTCCTCCAGGTCTGGTTCCGTGATGTGCAGATCCTCCAGATGCCGTCCCCGCAGCGCCTCCAACAGGGAATCCATGGGCCCGCTGTAGAGGAAGCTGACGCCATTAGGTTCACGGCGGATATCCGCCGTGCCGGGCAGGGTTGCGGGGATATCGCCGCCCCGCAGCGTCACCCGCCGTGCCCCAGCTCCCGCCAGCTCCTCCACGGTCCCCTCCCGCAGCAGCCGGCCCTCGCGGATAATGGCCGCACGGTCACAGCGGCGTTGGACCTCGGAGAGGACGTGGGAGGAGAGAAAGACTGTGGCGCCGGCCTTCCGGCGCTCCTCCAGCAGCGCCCAGAAGGTCCGCTGGGCCAGGGGGTCCAGCCCGCTGGTGGGTTCGTCCAGGATGTAGAGCCGGGGCCGGTGCTGCATGGCGCAGACAATGGAGACCTTCTTGCGGTTGCCCAGGGACAGCTCACGGATGCGCTTGCGGCCGTCCAGCTCCAGGGCCCGGCACAGCTCCGCCGCCTCCCGGCGGCAGTCCTGCCGGCGCAGCCGGGCGGAGAAGCATATGACCTCCTCCACCCGCATGGTGGGGTAGAACATGGCCTCCGAGGGCATGTAGCCCACCTGGGCGAGAATGGCGGCCCGCTCCTGGACACAGTCCAGCCCAAGTACCCGGGCGGAGCCCGCGGTGGGGGAGATAAGCCCCAGCAGGGTGCGGATGGTGGTGGACTTGCCCGCCCCGTTGGGCCCGATGAAGCCGAAGAAGCTCCCCTCCGGGACCGACAGGGACAGGTCCGTAACGCCCCGGGCCATTCCGTAGGTCTTGGTCAGTTGGTCGATCTGGATCATAGGTACTCCTCCCGATAGAGATTCTGCCGCAGCAGGTCGGCGTATTTCTGGTATTCCACGAATAATCGCTCAATGTCCCCGGCGGTGCAGCTGGTGGTCCCCGCCAGCATCCCCTCCGCCATCAGGGTCAGCATGCGGATCACCAGATGGGGGTCCACGCCGGGCTTGAACTTGCCCAGGTCCATCCGGGAGAGAAAGTCGCTGGTAGTGCTCTCCAGCAGATCTTCCAGGCCCTTGCGGAGCCTGGGGGACAGGACGCTGTCCCGCTCATAGTAGGCGCGCATGACGAAGTGGAACAGGGCTGGGTGTTTGCGGACCATATCCATTTTCACCGCCTGGCCCATCTCCAGGGCCTTGAAGAAGTCCGTCTCCTCAAAGTCGTACATGGTTGCCATATATTTGGAGATGCACTCCTCCATGGCGTAGCGGTAGAGGTAGAGATACAGCTCCCGTTTGTCCTTGAAATAGTGGAACAGCAGGCCCTTGGACACCCCGGCCCGCTTGGAAATGGCATCCGCGCTTGTCTTTTTGAAGGAGTTCTCCCCGAACTCCGCCATGGCGCTGTTGCGGATCAGGTCCTGCCGCCGCTCCGGCAGCTGAAAAAACTTCTCATTCATCTCTCAGCCTCCCTTCCCCTCTACCATACCGCCGTTGACCAAATGGGTCAACACCTCCAAAAAGAAAAACACAAAAAATCGCCGCCGGACCGATCCGGCGGCGGGGAAAGGATATCATTTGGAAAAGGGAGAAAGTGCTCACAGGATCGTTTCCAGGCCCACCTTCTGGGGCTTCAGGCCGCACTTCTCGTAGAAGGCCATGGCACTCCTGTTGCAGGACCAGACATTCAGTGTCACATTGTAGCAGCCGGCATCCCGGGCCAGGGCCAGCACCGCGTGGTACAGCGCCCTGCCAATATGCTGCCCACGACATGCCTCGTCCACACACAGGTCGTCCAGGTACAGAGTCTTCATGTCCTGGAAGGCCCCGTCCCCCTGGTGGAGCTGATAGACGCAAAAGGCGTAGCCCACTGGCCGGTCCGTCTCATCCACGGCCACCAGGATAGGGCGCGCCTCGTCCCGGAGGAGCTGGCGCAGCTCCCCATCGTCATATTTCCTGCCCCCGGAACGGAACAGGTCAGGCCGCCCCTGGTGGTGGACCTGGCAGACCTGGAGCAGCAGCTCCCCCAGCCTGGGAATGTCTTTTTCTTCCGCGAATCGAATGGTCATGTAGCGTCGCTCCTCTCTGTATCTGTGCCATTGGTGGGCAGCAGCCCCTCCGCCAAGTCCATCACTACCGCGCCGCCCAGCATCAGCCCGGCCACGGAGGGGACCCAGGGTACGCTGGCAGGCACGCTGCGCCTGCCAGGCGGGGGAGCTTCCAGCTGGAGAGTGGGGGCGGGTTCCTCGGGGGAGAACACCACTTTCAGGTGCTTGATTCCCTTGCGCCCCAGCTCCCGACGCATGACCCGGGCCAGGGGGCAGCCGTAGGTCTTGCTGAGATCGGCGATCTGCAGCAGGGAGGGGTCCAGCTTGTTCCCGGTGCCCAGGGCGGACAAAATGGGGATCTGCCGCTCCACAGCCCGGCAGATGAGATCCACCTTGCAGGCCACCAGGTCGATGGCGTCCACGATGTAGTCATAGGGGCCGAAGAACGACTCCCCATTGTCCCTGTCATAGCGTCCCAGGATGGGGTGCACGGTGCAGTCTGGGTTGATGTCCAGCACCCGCCGGGCCAGTACCTGGGCCTTGCTCTGCCCCACGGTGGAGGTGAGGGCGCCCAGCTGCCGGTTGATATTGCTC
Organism: uncultured Oscillospiraceae bacterium; assembly: GCA_902373635.1. Taxonomy (GTDB): domain Bacteria; phylum Bacillota; class Clostridia; order Oscillospirales; family Oscillospiraceae; genus Pelethomonas. The sequence goes on along the minus strand of CABKMV010000025.1, from coordinate 10,111 downwards.
TCGCTGTATACATCCTGGTCAATCAGGGTCAGCTCCCCCACGCCGGAACGGGCCAGGGCCTCCACCGCATAGCTGCCCACGCCCCCCAGACCGAAGACGCAGACGTGGGAGGCGGCCAGTTTGTCTGCGGCCGCCCTGCCCAGGATCATTTCGTTGCGCAAAAAACGTTCACTCATGGATATTAACAGGGCGGGAAAGTCCCGCCGCCTCCTTCCTGAAGCGCCGTCCCCGACGGGACGGGAAATCAAAAGGGAACAGCCGGCCCTGTTTCCGCAGGGCCGGCTGTGTCAGACAGGGAAGGGGATCAACCCACAGAGTCCATACCATTCTGGACCTCGGCGGTAACGCTGTCGGTCGTCTCGGTCTGCCACTCACTGTAGGCATTGCTGATCAGCCTGTTGTTGCAGGTGTAGTACCAGTACTCCAGGGTGGGATCGTCAGAATAGCCCACAAAGTACATGATATGATAGCCGTAGTCGCTGGAGACGATACCAGTGTCGCCGGCCTTGCGGCCGTCCTCGTAGCACCAGTTGTTGAAGCTCGTGACCATGGAGCCCTTGACCACGTCCTCATAGAGGCCGCCGTTGGTGTTGCTGCCGGTGTCCTGGGAGTACTGCTCGGCCAGGGAGGCGAAGCCCTCCTCGGTGCCGTCCCAGTCGGACAGGATCTGCTGGGCCTTCTCCTCGAGCATCTCATCGGTGGCCTCCTCACCCTCGGCCAGGTCCAGGTTGTCCTCGGTGATCAGAATATGGCGGACACTGTAGCCAGGGGTTTCGTCACGGCGGCGGCTGTTGAACACGGCCACATAGTAGCGGCTGTTGCTCTCGTCCTCCAGGACCGCCGTGTCGCCGGCTTTACGGCTCTCGTCAAAGAGCCAATCGCCGCCCACATTGGAGCTGTAGGTCTGGTTCTCGCTGCCGATATAGGTGCCTCCATAGGTCTCAGCCAGCTCCTCCAGGGTCTTGCCGTCCTCGTAGGCGGCAAGGATCTCCTCGGCAGCGGCCTTGGCCTCCTCCATGGCGGCCGCCTTCTCCTCGTCGGTGGCCTCCACGGTGTTGCCGTCGTCGTCGGTCTTGGTCTCGGGGGCGCCGGAGATATAGACGTAACCGCCGTCCACCAGGTCGTAGGTGTTCTTGTTCTCCTCGTAGTAGGCCTGTACCTCCTCGTCGGTGAAGGAGAGGCTGTCGTAGTACGCATTGGCATACTTGCTGACCAGCAGGTTGTCCTTCAGATTGGACTCATAGACGGAGGGCGTCATAACAGAGCCGTAAATCACGGACAGGTAGGCTTTGTAGGAGTAGCCGGCGCTGGCGGCCTGGGTCTTCATCTGCTCCACGTTGGCGTCAAAGGTCTCCATATCCTCGTCGTCCAGGGTCATGCCCTCCTCGTTGGCCTTGGCCAGGACGGCGTGGACAAACTTCATGGAACTGACGGCCTGGTTCTTGAAGTACTCGTCCCAGGTCATGTCCTCGTCAGAGCCGGTGATCATGCTGTTGGCGGTCTGCTCCTTGAGGGACTGGGTGGTATCCAGGCCAAAGATGGTGGCATAGCTGCCAAGGTTGTTGAGGACGCTCTGATAGGCGTTGCCATAGTAGTAGCTGACGTCCGCCACAGTATAGTTCTCGCCGTCGATGGTCACAGCGGTCTTGCTGCGCTGGAGGATACCGGAGTTGTAGACCACCAGGAAAACGGCCACGACCACAAAGACGACGGCCAGGGTGGAGTATAAAATTTTAGCTTTCTTCTCGGCGGCCTGCTGCTCGGCGGCGCGGGCAGTCTTGGGATCGACGCCGCCGCTGGCCAAAAATTCCTGCCGCTTTTTCTTCTCTCTGGATGCGCTCATGTGTGTTCATTCCTTCCAAAATTTCTGCCATTCCCGGCGGGCGGGATCAGCTGAAGCGTTTGTAGTTTGTCGGGCATGGCTGGATAGCTGCTCAACGTACAACATTATACCCGATTGCGCCCTGTTTCGCAAGTAGAAGTTGCTCCCTTGGTGTAAATATTTTATGAATCGTGACAGGAAAGGGAAAACGCCCCGGAGAAGGGGCGATCCTCCTCCGGGGCGGGCGGCGGCGGTTATTCGTAAGTACTGGCCACCCGCTGGAGGTGGCGTGTTACAGGCAGGTGCTGGGGACAGGCGATCTCGCACTGATGACAGTTGACGCAGGCGGAGGCAAGACCCTGTCCCTCCGACAGCTGGCGGTAGGCATCCCGGTCGGGTTCCTGCCCCTGGCGCAGGGCGGGCTGATCCCGGTTGTAGAGGGCGAAATAGTCCGGGATAGGGATCTCCCGGGGACAGCCCTCCACACAGTACCGGCAGCCGGTGCAGGCCACCGCGGGCAGGGCGCTGATGAGTTCCGCCGCCTTCCCCAGAGCGGCACGCTCCGCCTGTCCAATGGGCTGGAAGTCCTGCATATAGCCGGTGTTGTCCAGCAGCTGCTCCCGATTGGACATGCCGCTGAGGACCATCATCACCTCGGGCAGGCTGGCGGCAAAACGGATGGCCCAGGAGGCGGGGGACCAGTCGGGGTGGAGCTGGGCAAAGAGATCGGAGACCTCTTCCGGCACGTTGGCCAGTCTCCCGCCCTTTACCGGCTCCATCACGATCACCTTTTTGCCGTGGCGCACAGCGGTCTCATAGCACTTGCGGGACTGGACCCTCTCATCCTCCCAGTCCAGGTAATTGATCTGGAGCTGGACAAATTCAACCTCGGGGTGGTCCGTCAGGATGCGGTCCAGCAGGTCGGCTTTGTCATGGAAGGAGAAGCCCAGGTGGCGGATTTTACCCTCGGCTTTCTTCTCCAGCAGGAAGCGGAAGGTGTCCAGCCGCTTGGCAGTTTCATAATTATCCTTGGTCAGGCAGTGGAGCAGATAGTAGTCGAAGTAGTCCACACCGCACTTTTCAAATTGTTCAGCGAAGACAGCGGCCTGCTTGTCGGCGTCGGCCTTCTTCAGGCTGGTTATGGGCAGCTTATCCGCCAGGAGAAAGGACTCCCTGGGGTGACGGCGGACAAGGGCCTCACGGACGGCCAGCTCGCTGTGCTTCCCGTGGTAGAAATAGGCGGTGTCGAAATAGATGTAGCCCCTCTCCAGAAAGGTGTCTGTCATGTCGCAGAATTGATCCATATCAATGCTGGTTTCCACCTTGCTGTCCAGCAGAGGCAGCCGCATGGTGCCAAAGCCCAATTTTTTCATTTTCAAACTCCTCCAGTATGAAATCTTTTTTCTATTTTACCATTGCAGGGCAGGATAAGCAAGAAAAATCCGCCCCGTGCAGAACCTGCCGCGGGGCGGGAGACCGGCTCAGGATTTCTTCCTGCTGTAGGGGGTGCCCTCCAGGGGCAGGGAGTAGCGCCGCTTCCCATCATAGCGGTAGTAAGCGTCGGCGATGGCGGGGGCTGTGGGGATGGAGGTGATCTCACCGATGCCAATGGCCCCGCAGGCCACATCCAGCCCCGGCTTCTCCACCACGATGGCCCGGATGTCCGGGATCTGGTTGGCCTTGAAGAGGCCCAGGGTACCGAATTTGGCCGTGGGCTTGCAGTCCACCAGGGGATAGTCCTCCGTCAGGGCGAAGCCCATACTCATGACCACGCCGCCCTCGATCTGTCCCTCGCAGGAGAGGGGGTTCACCGCCTTGCCCACGTCGTGGGCCGCCACCATCTGTTCGATCCGCCCGTCCTCGCCCAGAACGCAGATCTGGGTGGCGTAGCCATAGGCCACGTGGCTGACAGGATTGGGCACGTCGGCCCCCAGGGGGTCGGTCTTGGCCAGATATTCGCCGTAGTACTCCGTGCCGTTCAGATCCGACAGGCTCTTGCCCTCCAGGGCCCTTTTCAGGTCCTGGCAGGCCCGGCGGCAGGCCTCGCCGGTGATGAGCGTCTGCCGGGAGCCGGAGGTGGTGCCGGAATCCGGGGCCTCAAAGGTGTTGCTCCGCTCGTAAACGATCTCATCCCGGCTGACGGGAAGCTGGTCGCAGCACATCTGTACCAGTACGGTGCCAAGCCCCTGGCCGATGCAGGAGGCGCCGGCCTGGATGTGGATCTTGCCGCCCTCCACCACCAGGCGGCACCGGCCGGTGTCTGGGATGCCGACGCCCACGCCGGCATTTTTCATGGCGCAGGCCAGGCCCACATATTTGGCCTTGTCGTAGTAGGGTTTCACTGCCTCCAGGGTCTCGATCAGGCCCGTCTCCGGCCCCACGATCTGACCGTTGGGCAGCACTTCGCCGGGGCGTATGGCGTTGCGGTAGCGGATCTCCCAGGGGGAGATGCCCACGATGTCCGCCATCTCGTTGAGCAGCGTCTCCACGCAGAAGCAGGTCTGGGTCACGCCGAAGCCCCGGAAGGCGCCGGCGGGGGGATTGTTGGTGTAGTAGGCGTAGCCGTCAATTTGGAAATTCTCATAGTGGTAGGGGCCCGAGGCGTGGGTGCAGGCCCGCTCCAGCACCGGCCCGCCCAGGGAGGCGTAGGCGCCGGTGTCGGCGATGACGTTGGCGGCCACCCCCTGGATGACCCCGTTCTCGTCGCAGCCCATGGAGAACTCCATCTCCATGGGGTGGCGCTTGGGGTGGATGAGCAGGCTCTCCGCCCGGCTCAGCTTCACCTTTACCGGCCGCTTGGTCAGATAGGCCACCAGGGCGGCGTGGTGCTGGACCGTCACGTCCTCCTTGCCGCCGAAACCGCCGCCTACCAGCATATTCCGCACCTTTACCTTTTCCACCGGAAGGCCCAGCATAGGGGCCGTCTCGTGCTGGGTGTCGTAGGCCCCCTGGTCGGTGGAGAGGATCATTACCCCGTCCCCATCCGGATAGGCCACGGCGCACTCCGGCTCCAGAAAGGCGTGTTCGGTGTAGGGGGTGGTGAAGCTGCGGGTGATGACGTGCTTGGACCGGGCGATAGCCAGAGCGGCGTTGCCCCGCTGGATGTGCTTGTGGGCCAGGAGGTTGCCGCTGCGGTGGACCAGGGGCGCGTCGTAGGCCATGGCCTCCTGGGGGGAGCGGACGGGGGTGAGGACCTCGTACTCCACCTGGACCATCCGTTTCGCCTTTTCCAAAATTTCCTGGGTCTCAGCGGCCACGATACAAATGGCGTCCCCCAGGTAGTGGGTCATGCTCCCCACGGCGATCATGGTGTCCCAGTCCTTCATCAGGTGGCCCACCTTATTCTGGCCGGGGATGTCGTCGGCGGTGAACACCCCCACCACGCCGGGCAGGGCCCGGGCCTCCCCGGTGTGGATGGCCTTGACGATGGCCCGGGGATAGGCGCTTCGGACGGCGGAGGCATAGATCATTCCGTCCAGATATACGTCGTCGGGGTAGAGGCCGGTCCCCTGGACCTTCTCAGCCACATCTACCCGGTGGACGCGCTGGCCCAGCTTCCAGTCCCGGGCCCCCTCCTCCGGTAGCTTCCCCTCCCGCAGGTATTTGGCCGCCAGGCGCACCCCGTCAATGATCTTCACATAGCCGGTGCAGCGGCAGATGTTGGTGCGGAGGGCAAATTTGATTTCCTCGTCCGTGGGGTCCGGGTTCTGGTCTATGAGCCCCTTGGCGGCCATGACCATGCCGGGGATGCAGAAGCCGCACTGGACCGCCCCGGCCTCGCCGAAGGCGTAGGTATAGGCGGCCTTCTCAAAATCGGAGAGGCCCTCCGCCGTTACAACGGTCTTGCCCTCCATTTTATCGGTGGTAAAGACACAGGCACGGGTAGCTTTACCGTCCACCAGGACGGTGCAGGTGCCGCAGGCCCCCTCGCTGCAGCCGTCCTTCACGGAGGTGAGACGCAGCTCGTCCCGCAGAAAGCGCAGCAGCTTCTGGTTCCTGTCGACCGTAACGGTCTGCCCATTGACGATAAATGTAGCCATGGCCTTGCTCCCTTCCGGCCGGCACAGTCGTGCCGGCAGTTCTCTATCCGTATTATACCTGAAAGTTTGTTTGAGTTCAACACTGTTTTTTAGGGATATAGTGGGATCACAATGGGAACTGCAGGCGCAGACAGTAAAATCCCAGGGCGCCCGCTAAAGCGGGCGCCCTGGAGCAGACGGTAAAAAAGCCTCGCAGAGTTTCGCCGTCCGCAGACGGCGAAAAGAAATGGGATCGTTTTTCCGGTGGCGTGTACGTCGGAAAAACACTTCTCGCGGAGCGAGCGTCGAATTGTCCGCTGTAAGCGGACAACGAGGCGCAGAGCGCAGCGCTTCCCTCTTCAAAAAAGTGGCACAGCCACTTTTTTGACACGCTATTCCAGGGCGCCCGCTTTAGCGGGCGCCCTGGAGGAAAGCTATGGCGTGCTGGGGTCGGTGGGCAGGGTCGGCTCCTCAGGTTCCGCCGGGGTGGTGGAATCGCCGCCTTCATCACCGCTGTTTCCAGGATCGTCAGGCTCGGAGGGGGTGGTCTGGTCGGGATCGCCGTCATCCCCGCCGTCCGGATCCTGCCAGGGCCACCAGTCGGGGGGTTCATACCCGTCGGGCCACTCGTAATCCGGGTCGCCGGGGACGGGTTCGGGCTCCTCCTCGGGCACGTAGTTCTCGTCGTGGATGGGGCAGGACGACTTGGACATCTGCAGATAGGTCAGGTGGGCGTCGCTGTCCGTAGCCAGGATAGGCCAGCCGGTGGACACGGTGCCGTCCTCGTTCGTCACCGCGGAGGCGTAGGGGACCTCCAGGAACTCCCGGCCCTGGAGCATCACCTGGGAGGTGACGGTCTCCTCCGGGCAGTAGTCCCCGGCAAGATAGACGGTCCCTGTGGCAGGGTCGGTGCAGAGCTTCACCTCCACATGGCAGGTGCAGGTCTCGGTGGGGACGGCCCCCTCCTGGACCTCCATGCTGACGACGCGGCTGCCCCGGTAGTCCAGGGAGCACAGCTCGGAGGGCTTGAGCCCGCAGTCCGCGCACACCGAGACGGTGACGATGCCGCTGGGCGCGTCGGGGAAGGATTTGTTTTCCAGACCCTCGTGGACCTGCTCCATGACCAGCCGCCAGATCTTGGCGGCGGGGTTGTGGTCGGCGCTGATCCGCTCCGGGGTCTCGGCATAGCCCACCCATACGGCGCCGGAGTAGTAGGGGGTGTAGCCGGCGAAGTAGCGGTCAAAGTTGTTGCTGGTGGTACCGGTCTTGCCGGCGATGGTCATGCCGCTGAAGCTGGCGCCGCCGCCGGTGCCGTTGGTGACGACGCTGCGCAGCATCTTGTTCATCAGATAGGCGGTGGACTCCTTCATGGCCACGGTGGACTGCACGGGGTTATCCACCACCACCGTCGTATTGTCGGCGGCCCGGATCTCGGTGATGGTGCGGGGCTTGGAGTAGATGCCGGAGTTGGCGAAGGAGCCGAAGGCGGCGGCCATCTCCTCGGTGGTGACGCCGTAGGTCAGTCCGCCCATGGCCAGCGGGGCCAGGGCGTTATCCCTGACGTCCAGGTCGAAGCCCAGGTTGTTCTCCATGAAATAGAAGGAGGTTTCCGTGGTCAGCATCTGCAGCACGCGGGTGGCGACGGTGTTGCGGGAGCGGCGCAGGCCGTCGTACACAGTGGTGTAGCCGTCGTACTTGTTGTTGTCGTTTTTGGGCCAGCCGCCGGTGTTCGAGTCATTGAGGCGGATGGGGTAGTCGTCGATGACGCTGGCGGGGGAGACGATGTTGTTCTCAATGGCGGGGGCGTAGACCGAGACCGGCTTGATGGCGCTGCCGCAGGTGCGGCGGGAGGTGGCCAGGTTCAAGGACCGGCTGGTGGTCTTCTCCCCGACGCCGCCGGCCATGGCCAGCACGTCCCCGGTATAGGGGTCGGTGATGGTCATGGCGCTGTCCAGGGACGCGCCCGTGGGGGAGGGGTAGTCGAAGTTGCTGACGTCGGTGTACACGCTGTCCACGATCTTCTGGATGTCCATATTCAGCGTGGTGTAGATGTGGTAGCCGGCGGAGAACAGCAGGTCGTTGGCCACCTGCTCGCTGCAGCCCCTGGACTCCATGATCAGCTCGATGGCGTCCACGATGACCGCGTCGGTGAACCAGGAGTAGACGCTGCTCTCAGAGACGCCCTCCTCGTTCTCCTCGGGGTGGAGGGCCTTGTACTCCTCCGTGTCGGTGAACAGCAGCTTCTCCGCCTTGGCGGCCTCGCACTCCTCCTCGCTGATATGGCCCAGCTCCTGCATCCGGTTGAGGATGGTCTCCTGCCGCTGCTTGTTGAAGTCCCGGGAGGTCTTGACGGTGCCGTCCTCCTGGACAAACTCCTTGCCAAGGAAGGGGTCGTACAGGGAGGGGTTGTTGGTGATGCCGATGATGGCGGCGCTCTCGGCCAGGCTCAGCTCGGATACGTCCTTGCCGAAATAGGTCTCCGCTGCGGTCTGGATGCCGTAGCAGTTTTGGCCGAAGTAGACGCGGTTGAGGTACAGTGTGAGGATGTCCTCCTTGCTGTGGGACTTCTCAAACTCCATGGCCCGGAAGATCTCCCGGACCTTGCGCTGGACCGTCACGTCCGTGTCGTCCGTGATATTGCGCAGCAGCTGCTGGGTGATGGTAGAGCCGCCCCGGGTGGTGCCGGTGGTGAAGGTCTTGACAAAGGCGGCGATGGTGCCCTGCCAATCCACGCCGTTGTGCTCCCAGAAGCGGTGGTCCTCAATGTCCACCAGCGCCTGGATCAGGTGCTGGGGGATGTCGTCGTATTCCACGATCTTCCGGTTGCCGTCCCGGGAGTAGAGGGTGTCCAGCACCTTCCACTCCCCGGTGGCGGTGTCCTGGTAGTAGATGGTGGAAGCCTCCGACATGGTCAGCTCCTCCACCGTCACGTCCAGGGTCGGGACCACCGTGGTGTTGATATAGGTCATAAAGATCTGGAAGAAAATAGCGAAGGTGAGCACGCCGATAACGCAGAGAGTGAACAGCGTCAGGAAGATCTTCCCGATAATCCGCCACACGCTGAACTTCTTTTTTTTCTTCTTGCGGGGGCTGCCGCCCGCGGGGACCTGCCCGGCGCGGCCGCCGTTGGATACGTTATCCATTTTGAATGGACCTCCTTTCAAGCTGTGGGATGGCCGCCAGAGGGGGCGGCGCTGTGTATACGGACGGTGGGCGGCCGGGATCTTGCCCGGGCCGCGATGGAGCGGCGCGCGCAGGAAAAACGCGCATAAAATACTCCAAAATATAGTATAACACGGCTTGTCAACTTTTGAAAGCTAAAAAATTTCGCAAATTTCGGCAGGAAACCGGCCTGCCGCCTGAATTTCGGCGGGAAATACAAGACTGAGGTGCGGAAATCGTCGAAATACCATGGTGCGAACCTCTTGCATTTTCCATCAAAAGCGGGTAAACTATACTTACCGGGGCGGCGGGCACGCCTCCGGGGGAAAGCCGCAAGGAGGTAGCCGCCATGAGCGAGGAATTTGGCCCTGATTTTATCACCATAACAGACGAGGACGGCAACGACATTGAGCTGGAACTGCTGGATGTGCTGGAGCACAAGGGGCAGACGTACATGGCCTTTTTCCCCGCCGTGGAGGAGGACGCCGACGAGGACGACGAGGAGTACGGCATGGTGATCCTCAAGAGTATTGAGGAGAACGGGGAGGAGCTGCTCTCCACCCTGGACAGCGACGAGGAGCTCAACGAGGTGTACGATCTCTTTATGGAGCGCCTCTTCCAGGACGAGGAGGAGCAGTAAGCCGCTGTAGCTTATTGACGGCGGAGACCGGGAAAAGTTCCCCTCCCAGCGGACAAGTGAATGAAAACGCGGCCCTGCGGGGTGCGTGATGAGTCTTTTTTTAACCCACATTTTGTTATACGGGATGCTGGTTCAGCGTCTGGTTTGCAGGCCTCCCGGCTGCCACCTGCGGTTGGAAGTTGGAAGCAGTAAAGGATGCTGCAGGCGACCCACCTGCCAAGCGTGTGCAGGTTATAACAGGGCTCACACGGCCATCGCGGGGTCCCATAAGGGGGAGCGGCCCAGCGCCGCTCCCCCTTCAGGCTGTCAAAAAAGCCCGCGGGCTTTTTCGACAGCCTGCAAAAATGCCATTACTTTCGTGCCCCTTTGGGGCGCAAAAGTCCTCGCTGCGCTCGCCGCAAGCCTTGCGCGGCAAGGCGTTGCGGGGCATTTGATCCAATTCGAGGAGGGCTGTGCCCCCTCGAGCTC
>CABKMV010000024.1 GCA_902373635.1 uncultured Oscillospiraceae bacterium | reverse complement strand
GGGCCAATGTGGAGATCGCCCAGCGCGTGGGCAGCGAGAACATCTATGTCTTTGGGCAGAGCTCCGACCAGGTGATCCGCCGCTATGCGGCCGGGGATTACTGCGCCCGGGAGTGGTATGAGGGCGATCCCAACATCCGCCGGGCCGTCGACTTCCTGACTGGGCCGGAGATGCTGAAGGCCGGGCGCCGGGAGAACCTGGCGCGCCTGCGGGAGGAGCTGGTGGGGAAGGACTGGTTCCAGACCCTGCCCGACTTCAACGCCTATCTCGTCCGCAAGGGGCAGGCCCTGGCCGACTACGCCTGCGACCCCGCGGGCTGGCAGCGAAAGTGCCTGATGAACATCGCCCGGGCGGGCTACTTCTCCTCCGACCGCACCATTGCGGCGTATAACAGCGATATCTGGCATCTGGGCTGACCCGGGGAAATGGGACTTTCCCCATATAGATACGAGAGCGCCCGGCTGGTGAAACCAGCCGGGCGCTCTCCTTTTCCTGTTGGGTCAGATCATGAGCACGAAACAAGATATTATATTTTAGGAGTAGTTTATTTCCCTCTTTTGCAGATGACAGCCTTGTCGATTTTCATAAAGCATGGTACAGTATGGGCGAGGATACTCTACCATAGGTTTACTTGCCAAATTTAACCGTTGGTCGGTTGATAGTTGAATAGGTTGTATATACAATGTAGGCATATAATCGCAGCAAAAGAAAGGGGCCCCAATATGGACGAAAACAAGATAGGGCAATTTATCGCGGAACTGCGAAAAGAAAAGAAACTGACACAAAAAGCTTTGGCGGCTCAATTACATATTACCGACAAAGCGATTTCAAAATGGGAACGAGGTCTAAGTTTCCCGGATATTACCCTTTTAACGTCCGTTGCTGATATTCTTGGAGTAACAACAGGTGAATTGCTTAACGGCCAAAGGTGCGAAACACCCTCTAAGGATATTGAGAAAACTGTCGATCATGCTTTGGTTTATGCAGAGAGATCGGCCAAGCGAAAGATAGTATCGTTCCAGAATGCTTTGACAATATCATTTTCGGTACTATTGCTGCTTGTCATTATCGTATGCTCCATTTGTGATGTGGCAATATCAGGGACATTTACCTGGTCGCTATACCCGATCAGTGCAAGCCTTTTTGCGTGGCTGGTATTCGTACCGCTTATAAAATGCGGGGGGAAAGGCCTCCGCTGTTCTCTCATATCGTTTAGTATTTTGATGATTCCGTTCCTGTATGTGATCAGTAGGATCATGGAGAACAGCGGCCTGCTTCTGCCCATAGGGATCAGGATCTCCTTGCTTTCCATCGCCTATTTATGGTGCGCCTATTTGATCTTCGGGAGGCTGCGGACACATAAATTAAGAGCCGCGGCATTTTGTTTGTTGTTGGCAGTTCCAGTATGCCTTGCGATCAACATCACTCTTTCAAAGTATATTTCAGAGCCGATGTTTGATATATGGGATGTTTTTTCCTTTGGAATTATCATGATAGGTGCTGTCGTGCTGTTTATTATTGATTATTCAAGGAAACGAGAAGTGCAGTAAACCAAGAAAGGAGTGTCTGCTATGAACTGCTCTTTCTGCGGAGGTCCAATGGAAAAGGGGCATTTGGACAATGGGCGGCGGGGTTGCTTTTTGATATGCTGAGAACGCCCGGCTGGTTTTCACCAGCCGGGCGTTCCCTATGGAAAGAGAAAGATGGAGGTTCATGGAAGGATATGCTTTACTTGATGGAGAACAGCATATCCGTGTAGGAGGGGTAGGGCCAGTACTCCGAGGAGGTAATGGTCTCCAGCTCATCCACGGCGGCGCGCAGGGCGTCCATGGTAGCGAACACCGTGTACTTGTAGTAGTGGGCGGCCTCGTAGGCGTCGGCGGCGTGGGGCGCGGCCAGCTCGGCCTCCAGGGCCTCGGTCTGCTTCATCATCTCAGCGGTGAGGCCGGTCAGCTTCAGCAGCAGCTTCTCCTCACAGGAGCAGTCCAGATCGGAGATGGCGCTCCGCTTGGCGGCGATGGAGGAGGCCACCTCGGCGGCATAGGAGGACACGGCGGGGAAGATATCCCGCTTGACCATGTCCACCATGGTGCGGGCCTCGATGCCCACCACTTCACAGTAGTTCTCCAGGTGGATCTCATTGCGGGCGGCCAGCTCCTCCTCGGTAAAGACCCCGTGCCTGCTGAAGAGCGCCACATGCTTGGGCTGCAGGTAGGTCTTCAGCGCGTCGGCGGTGCACTTCAGGTTGCTCAGGCCGCGGCGCTCAGCCTCCTGGACCCAGGCGTCCTCATAGCCGTTGCCGTTGAAGATGATGCGCTGATGGGCTTTCAGGGTGTCGCGGATCAGATCGTGGAGGGTGGCGTTGAAGTCGTCAGCCTTTTCCAGGATGTCGGCAAACTGCTCCAGCTCCTCGGCCATGATGGTGTTCAAGGCAATGTTGGGGCCGGTGATGGACTGGCTGGAACCCAGCATACGGAACTCAAACTTGTTGCCGGTGAAGGCCAGGGGGGAGGTACGGTTGCGGTCTGTATTGTCCTGGGGGATGTGGGGCAGCACATCCACGCCGATGGACAAGGTCCTTTTGCCCTGCTCCACATACTCGGTACCCTGGATGATGGAGTCCACAATGGCGGTCAGCTCATCGCCCAGGAATACGGAGATGATGGCCGGGGGGGCCTCCTGGGCGCCCAGGCGGTGGTCGTTGCCGGGGTTGGCCACAGTGCAGCGCAGCAGCTCCTGATACTCGTCAACGCCCTTGATGAAGGCGGCCAAAAACAGCAGGAACCGTGCGTTCTGGCTGGGGGTGGAGCCTGGCTTGAAGAGGTTCAGGCCGGTGTCGGTGCTGATGGACCAGTTGTTGTGTTTTCCGGAGCCGTTGACGCCGGCGAAGGGCTTCTCATGGAGCAGGCACACCATGTTGTGGCGGCCGGCCACCTTCTTCATGATCTCCATGGTCAGCTGGTTCTGGTCACAGGCGGCGTTGGCCTCCGTGTAGATGGGGGCCAGCTCGTGCTGGGCGGGGGCCACCTCGTTGTGCTTGGTCTTGGCGAAAATCCCCAGCTTCCACAGCTCCTCGTCCAGCTCCTTCATGTAGGCGGCGATCCGGGGCTTGATGGTGCCGAAGTAGTGGTCCTCCAGCTCCTGGCCCTTGGGGGGCTTGGCGCCGAAGAGGGTGCGGCCGGTAAGGATCAGGTCCTCCCGCTGATTGAACACATCCTTGTCGATCAGGAAGTACTCCTGCTCGGGGCCCACCTGGCTGACCACCTTTTTCACGTCGGTATTGCCGAACAGCTTCATGACGCGGACCGCCTGGCGGCTGAGCTCATCCATGGAGCGCAGCAGGGGGGTCTTTTTGTCCAGGGCCTGGCCGCTGTAGGAACAAAAGATGGTGGGGATGCACAGGCTGGAGTCCTTGATGAAGGCGAAGGCGGTGGGGTCCCAGGCGGTGTAGCCTCTGGCCTCGAAGGTGGCCCGCAGGCCGCCGGAGGGGAAGGAGGACGCGTCGGGCTCGCCCCGGACCAGCTCTTTGCCGGAAAACTGCATCAGAACGCGGCTGGTCCCCTCGGGAACAATAAAGCTGTCGTGCTTCTCGGCGGTGACGCCGGTCATGGGCTGGAACCAGTGGGTGAAATGGGTGGCGCCCTTCTCCACCGCCCAGTCCTTCATGGCGTTGGCGATCTCGTGGGCGGTGTTCAGCTCCAGGGCGGTCCCATCGGTGACGCACTTCTTCCAAGCCTTGTAGCACTGGCTGGAGAGACGCTGCTTCATCACATCCTCGTTAAAAACCATGCTGCCGAACAGTTCTGTCACTTTCATCTCGCTCATAATCATATCTCCTTCCGCCGCTCCAGCGGCTAGTATGCAGATGGATGGCTCGATCACAAAACAAGGTCTTGCACAAATGATTGGAAAATAGTATTACACGCCGGAGGCGCCGTAGTTGCTGAGCACCCGGGCGCTGGGGTCGTTGACGTTGCAGCCCTCCCACGCCCTGTTGGGCATCCAGAAGTCTACCACCATTTCCGCCTGGCCGGGATAATACTTCTCGAAGATCTCCCGGTAGAGCAGGGACTCCTTGGTGAAGGGCCTGGCGTGGTAGCTGTACTTCCCGGCAACCTGTTCCCAGTCGTTGCCGTAGATCCGGTCGGCATAGGCCTTCAGGTCGTCCACCAAGCTGTGGCCCACGGCGTCAGAGAAAGCCGCCTTCTCCCGCTGAAGGATGGACTGGGGGAGATAGTCGCCCTCGAAGGCGTGGCGCAACAGGTACTTGCCCTTGCCGTATACGTTCATCTTCTTGGCGGGGTCCACGCTCATGACATATTTCACAAAGTCCAGATCGCCGAAGGGGACACGGGCCTCCAGGCTGTTGACGGAGATGCAGCGGTCCGCCCGGAGCACGTCGTACATGTGGAGTTCCCGGATGCGCTTCTCGCTCTCCGCCTGGAACGCCTCCGGAGAGGGGGCGAAGTCGGTGTACTTGTAGCCGAAGAGCTCGTCGCTGATTTCGCCGGTGAGCAGTACGCGGATATCGCTCTGCTCGTGAATGGCCTTGCAGACGAGATACATGCCCATGCTGGCCCGGATCGTCGTGATATCGTAGGTGCCCAGGGCCTCGATCACCGTCTCCAGGGCGTCCAGCACGTCCTGCTCGGTGATGTAGATCTCGTGGTGGTTGCTGCCGATGTGGTCCGCCACCTGCCGGGCGTACTTCAGGTCGATGGCGTCGGTGGACATCCCCACGGCGTAGGTCTCAATGGGCCGGTTCAAAAGCTTGGCGGCAATGGCGCAGACCAGGGAGCTGTCCAGCCCGCCGGAGAGGAGGAAGCCCACGGGCATGTCGGCGTCCAGCCGCTTCTCCACGCCCAGTATCAGCTTCTCGTGGATGTTGGCGCACACGGTCTCCACATCATCGTAACATACCTCCTCTACCTTGGCAATGTCACAATAACACACAAATTGACCGTCTTTATAGTAATATCCTGGAGGAAATGGCATAATTTTGCCTGTTAGGCCCATCAGATTTTTCGGCTCGCTGGCGAAGAGGATATGCCCCGAGGCGCTGTAGCCATAGTACAGGGGCCGGATACCGATGGGGTCCCGGGCCGCCACAAAGCTGTCGGTGGAGGCGTCGTAGAGGACCAGGGCGAACTCCGCGTCCAGCTCCGGGAACATCCCCACGCCGTGCTCCCGCCACAGCGGCAGCAGCAGCTCGCAGTCAGAGCCGCTGACAAAGGCGTGGCCTCTGGCCTCCATCTCCCGTTTCAGCTTGCGGAAGCCGTAAAGCTCGCCGTTGCAGACAACGGCGCTCCCGTCCTCCGCCACGAAGGGCTGCATGCCCTCCGGCTCGGGCCCCATAATGGCCAGGCGGTGGAACAGCAGCGTGCCGGACCTGGTTTCCAGGACGCGGCTGTCGTCGGGGCCCCGGGACTTGGTCCTGGCAAAGCCCTTCATCAGCTCCTCCAGGGGAATGTCTTTGGCGGTATAGCCCATGATCGCGCACATAAAAAGCACCTCCGAATGAACCGGCGTCTCTAAAACAAAAATTTTAGGACGAATCGCCGGGATCCGTGGTGCCACCTAATTTACCGCTGTGCGCGGTCACTTCAGCTCTAACAAGCCTGACAGCTGTAACGGGCCGTTCCCGTCTTCCCTACTGGGGCTGTGCCGTTCGGGTCGAGGCTTCGGAGTGTTATTCACCAGGGATCCGCCGCAGGGTTTCCACTGCCCCCCGCTCACTGTGGGTGATCTTCCTCGCTACTTCTCTCCATCATCGCCGATGTCTTTTTTGAATATGGGTGCATCTTACGCCCCCTTGACCCATTTGTCAAGCAAAAACTTTTTGGGGGACGCTCAAAATTTCTTCGTCATTTTGTCAAAAAATTAGCAATTGGTTTTGTATAGTTTGCTGACCAAGCAGTTGTCCCCTCAGGGAAAACAGCTGCCGCGGCAGACGTCCTCTCCCTGTGCCCGCCTGTCGCCGGATACAAAACTGCCGGCGCTTACCGCCGGCAGTTTTGTAGATTCTTCTGATTTTGCGGCTGGACGGGGGAAGGGGAGCGTGCGCAGCCCCTTCCCAGGGGAGGGCGCGGAGATCAGTCCAGGCGGTACTTGGCGCGGTAGCGGGCGAAGGCGGCCTGGAAGTCCGCGTTGCCGGTGCTTTTCACGCCGTTGAGGTACTCGTGGGCCTCGTAGGCGTTATGCTCCGTCTCGATCTGGGCCACGGCGATGTTGGAGCAGTGGTCGCTGACCCGCTCGCAGTTGGTCAGCACGTCGGAGAGGATAAAGCCCATCTCAATGGTGCATTGGCCGTTTTGCAGGCGCGCGATATGGTTGGTTTTGATGTCGGCGGTGAGGCAGTCGATCACCTGCTCCAGCGGCTCCACCTGGGCGGCCAGCTCCAGATCATCCTGGGCAAAGGCCCGGGTGGTCAGATCCAGGATGTCCCGCAGGGCCTCCACCAGAGTGTGCAGCTCCTGGCGGGCCGGCTCGGAAAAGCGGATCCCCTTCTCGTTGATCTCCTCCGCCGCCTTCCACAGGTTGACCGCGTGGTCGCCGATGCGCTCAAAGTCGCCGATGGTGTGCAGCTGCTTGGAGACCTGGCGGCTGTCCGCGTCGGACAGTGCCTTGCTGCTCAGCTGCACCAGGAGGGTACCGAGCTTGTCCTCATAGAGGTCCAGCTGATCCTCGTTGCCCTTGACCTCGTCGGCAACCTTCTCGTCGTAGTGATCCAGCAGGGAGAGGGCCTTCAGGATGGTCTCCCTGGCAAGGCGGGCCATTTCCACCGTCTTGCTGCCGCACTCGGCAATGGCCACGGAGGGGGTCGCCAGCAGGCGGTCGTCCACGAAGGCATAGCTCTCCGCCTTCCTGCCGTCGTCCTTGACCACGATGTCGGCCAGCTTCTCCAGCTGGCGGCAGAAGGGGAACAGCAGCGCCGAGGTGCACAGGTTGAAGACGCTGTGGATAGCGGCGACGCCTACGGGGCTGACGGCCCTGTCCGTAAAGGGAAACTGGAAAACAGCGTCCAGGGCGTAGAAAGAAACCAGGAACACGATGGTGCCGATGACATTGAAGGCCACATGCACCACCGATACCCGGCGGGCGTCCTTATTGACGCCGATGCTGGAGATCAGCGCTGTGACGCAGGTGCCGATGTTCTGGCCCATAATGATGGGCAGCGCCGCGCTGAAGGTGACGGAGCCTGTCATGGACAGGGCCTGCAAAATGCCCACGGAGGCGGAGGAGGACTGGATCACCGCGGTGATCAGAGCGCCCGCCAAAACGCCCACAATGGGATTGGTGAAAGCGGTCAGCAGGCGGGTGAACTCCGGGATCTCAGACAGCGGCTCCACCGCCCCCTTCATCAGCTCCATGCCGTACATCAGCACGGAAAAGCCGACGAGGATATTGCCCGCGCTGCGGCGGCGGTTATTTTTGGAACCCATGATCAGGACAATGCCCACCAGGGCCAGTACCGGGGAAAAGACCTCCGGCTTCAGCAGGCTGACCCAGAAATTCCCGCCTTCGATCCCCGTCAGAGACAGGATCCAGGCCGTCATGGTGGTCCCGATGTTGGAACCG
Source organism: uncultured Oscillospiraceae bacterium (assembly GCA_902373635.1). GTDB lineage: Bacteria > Bacillota > Clostridia > Oscillospirales > Oscillospiraceae > Pelethomonas. The sequence continues at coordinate 26,581 of CABKMV010000024.1, read as the reverse complement.
ATGATAACGGGGATGGAGCGGCCCAGGTCCATGATCCCGGAGTTCACCAGGCCCACCAGCATCACCGTGACGGCGGAGGAGGACTGGATGGCCGCCGTGATCCCGGTTCCCAGCAGGAGCCCCTTCCAGGGGCTGTCCGTCATCCGCTTCAAAAGCTGCTCCAGCCTGCCGCCGGCGAGCTTCTCCAGCCCGCTGGACATCACGGACATGCCGTACAGGAAAAAGGCCAGGCCGCCGCAGAGGGTAAACACGGAAAAAATATCCATAACCGCTTACTCCTTACACATCTTTAACATATTCCTATTTTACAAAACTATTATACAGGGGAGCTGTAAAATTTGAAAACGGCGGTATGTTAAATCTATGTAAAATTTGTAAAAAGTGAGGTCAGCCTGTCTACCGGGGCCGTCCTCTCCGCCCCGCAGGCCGCAACATACCGCCGCACCCCCTTGACAGGAGAATAGGCGCCTGTTATTATTATGTTACACGCTATATCGAGGCGCATAATAAAACCGGGAGGGGAGACCATGGCGGAACAGGGGCCTATGACAGAGGCCATGTACTACATCCTGCTGGCCCTGCTGCGGCCGGGCCACGGCTACGGCATGATGCAGCGGGTCCGGGAGCTGTCCGGCGGGCGGCTGGAGATGGGGCCGGGGACCCTCTACGGCGTCCTCAACCGGATGAATCAAGAGGGGCTGATCCTGTTCACCGGGGAGGAGGGGCGCAGAAAGAACTACGCCATCACCGAGGCGGGGCAGCAGGCGCTGCGGCTGGAGTATGAGCGGCTCAAGCGCATGGTGGCCGACGGGGCGGTCCTGGAGACTGGGAGCGAGGAGGCGGAGAGATGAAATACCGGTACAGATTTCACCCGGACGAGTATGCTCTGGGGGAGAACGAGAAATTTTACAGCGATATGGAGGCCAGGGGCTGGCGTCTGGTGAAGCGGGGCCAGTACCTGAGCAAGTTTGCCCCTGTGGAGCCCAGCCGCGCCCGGTACCGCATCGAGGTGTCGGCCCCGGGATTTATGGAGGAGTCTTATCTGTCGGAGGAGCAGCTGGCGGTATTTGCCGACTGCGGCTGGGAGCATGTGACAGACCGGGGGATGCTCCATGTGTTCCGGGCCCCGGCGGGCAGCGACGCGCCGGAGTTCTACGCCGATCCCCGCCAGCAGGCGGCCACGCTGAAAAAGATGCGGCGCAGCTATGTGTGGGCCTGGGTGCCAGCGGTGCTGTATCTGGGTTTTGAGCTGCTGCTGATAGCCTCCTTGAGCGGCGGCGTCAGCGTGACCCTGACACGGTTGGGAGCGGAGTTCCGCGGAGCTTGGATAGAGGACACCGCTTTTTTAGCGGGATTTGGATTTTGGCTGCTGTGGCTGCTGTACACCCAGGTCCGTGGGGCCTGGATCATCAGCCGGACCTACCGCCGGATGAAGCGGGGCGTCCCCCTGGACCATTCCCCAGGCGGCCGGCACCTGGCCCACAAGGTCATCCATCGGGGACTTCTGGGGCTGATCGTCCTCTGCGCTCTGCTGGCGCTGGCCCAGTGGGTCGGTAGAAAGCAGTACGACCTGCCCCTGGAGCCGGACGGCCCCTATCTGCTCCTGGAGGAGCTGGGGGAGACGGGGGAGAGGACCCAGCTGTTCTATGACGACCGCGTCAGCGAGGTCAAAGTCACCCGCTCCCTCCTGGCCACCCACTATGACGTGTTCGAGGTGGTGGAGAGCGGTAATAACCAGATCTGGATGTACCAGGACGTCTACCGCCTGCGGCGGCCTGCCTCCGCTATGGACTTTGCCGAAGTGCTGATGGACGTCTCCACCTTTGGCCGCGGCGCGGAGAACTTCACGCCCGTGGCTGTGGATGGCCTGGACGCCGCCTGGCTCTTCGGCGATCTGGAGGTGGTGGCCGTGAGGGGGGACCTTGTGATCTACGTGACCTACCTGGGCCGCTCCGCCGCTGGCGGCGACGCACACCTGCGGGCGCTGCTGCCGGTGCTGGCGGAGAGATGGAGCGAGTGACCTACTTTTCTTTGAAAAGAAAAGTAGGCAAAAGAAACTTTTTGCGCGAAACATCCGTTTCGCTTCTGTTAAAATACAACGCACCCCGGTGGGAAAATAGCCACCGGGGTGCGTTCTTGGCATATTTTCAGGACATAGCAAAGCCCTGCCAGGGCAAAACGGAGTTTTGCCCCAAAGTTTTTCTTTTGATTCTTTTTTTTGTACACAAAGAAAAGAATGTATACCGGATATTACAGGTTCCGCAGCGCGGCCTCCAGGGCGGTCTTCTGGGTAGTGCCCTCGTCCTTCATCTTGATGACCCGGGCGGGGCAGCCGGCCACCACGGCGTTCTCCGGCACATCCTCGATGACCACGGCCCCGGCGGCCACCACGGCGCCCTTCCCCACGTGGACGCCCTCGATGACCACGGCGTTGGCGCCCACCAGGACCCCGTCCTCCACAATGACGGGCTTGGCGCTGGCGGGCTCGATGACCCCGGCCAGGACGGCCCCCGCGCCGATGTGGCAGTTCCTGCCCACAGTGGCCCGGCCGCCAAGGATAGCGCCCATGTCGATCATGGTGCCCGCGCCGATAACGGCGCCAATGTTGATAACAGCGCCCATCATGATCACGGCGGCGTCGCCGATCTCCACCTGTTCCCGGATGATAGCGCCCGGCTCGATGCGGGCGTTGATGTTCTTCAGATCCAGCATGGGGATAGCGCTGTTGCGGCGGTCGTTCTCAATGACGATATCCTGGATCTTCCCGGCGTTCTCCGCCAGAATGGGGCCCAGCTCCCGCCAGTCCCCGAAGACCACCTTGCTCCTGCCGTCCCCGAAGACGGCGGCGGAGCCGTAGTCGATGGCCTCCAGCTCGTTGATATAGACCTTCACCGGGGTCTTCTTTTCGGCGGAGCCGATATAGGCGATGATTTCCTGGGCGTTCATCATGTGTTGTTCCCTCCAAATAAGATATCCTGCAGCTCATAGCGGCCCTTGGGCATACGGCAGAGCTTCCGGGCCATATGCAGCGCGCCGTTGACGAAGATCTGCCGGGAGGTGGCCCGGTGGGTGAACTCCAGCACCTCGTCCGTGCCGAAGAAGCTGACGGTGTGGGTGCCCGCCTCGGTGCCGCCCCGGAGGGCGTGGACGCCGATCTCCTTCTGGGGGCGCTTGCCGCAGTTGCCCTGGCGGCCATAGACCGGGGCCAGCTCATGCCGGGGGTCAATGGCCTCCAGCAGCAGCTTGGCGGTGCCGCTGGGGGCGTCCACCTTCTGGTTGTGGTGGGTCTCCACGATCTCAATGTCAAAGTCCGGCTTCAGCACGTCGCTGACCTGCTCCAGCACCCGGCGCAGGACCGCCACGCCCACGGAGTAGTTGGCGCTGTGCATCACGGGGGCGTACTGCCCCAGAGCGGTGAACACCGCCATATCGGAGGCGGTGCAGCCGGTGACGCCGGAGAGCAGGGGCGTGCCGGTGGAGTGGATATAGCCCGCCACCGCGGGCAGGGCCGCGGGGCTGGAGAAATCGATCACCACGTCGGCGATCCGCCCCATGGTCTCCAGGTCGGCAATGTTGTTGATATCCACAACTGCCGCTATCTGGTCCCCGGCAGCCAGGGCGGTCTGCTCGATGAGATGGCCCATGCGGCCATAGCCTACAAGAAGGATCTTCATCAGAGCAGCCCTGCCTTCTCCAGCAGGGCCCGCAGGGCGGCCTGGTGGCTCTCGCTCATCTCATAGAGGGGCATGCGGAAGGGGCCCACATCCTTGCCCATCATGTTCAGGGCGGTCTTGACGGGGATGGGATTGACCTCCATGAAGAGGCCGTTCATCAGCTCCAGATTCTCCACAGCCGCGGCCACAGCCTGCTCCCGGCGGCCCTCCAGATAGTCCATCACCATGTCGTGGCACGCCCGGGGCATGATATTGGCCCACACGGAGATCACGCCGCTGCCGCCGATGGAGAGCAGGGGAATGGTGATGTCGTCGTTGCCGCACCAGAGGGCAAAGTCGGGGCCTACACAGTGGGCGATCTTCATGGCGTAGGACATGTCGCCGCTGGCCTCCTTGATGCCGCAGATGTTGGGATGCCTGCTCAGCCGTTCCACGTTCTCCACGGAGAGGGAGCAGCCGGTGCGGCCGGGGACGTTGTAGAGGATACTGGGGATGCTCACCGCGTCAGCCACGGTGGCGAAGTGGCGGTACATACCCTCGGCGTTGGACTTATTATAGTAGGGGGTGATGAGCAGCAGGCCGTCAGCCCCCAGCTTCTCCGCCCGCTGGCTCTTCTCCAGCATGGTCTGGGTGCTGTTGGAGCCGGTGCCGGCAATGACAGGCACACGGCCCGCGGCGGTCTCGACGACGCACTGGAGGACAGCGTCGTCCTCCTCGTGGGTCATGGTGGAGCTCTCGCCGGTGGTGCCCAGGGTGAGGATGGCGTCGGTCTTGTTCTGGATCTGCCACTCCACCAGATTCTTAAGGGATTCAAAGTTGACGGTGCCGTCGGCGTGGAAGGGAGTGACGAGGGCTACGATGGAGCCCTTCAGATTGCGGATGTCCATGATGTTTGTTTCCTCCTGAAAAATGTGTTGGACGATATGCGGCATCTGGCGGCTCTGGTCCCAAAGGGATATGAAAAAAGCCGGCAGGCGCTCCTACCGACTTTGTACAAGGCGTCCTTGTTCATCGTAAGCAGATAGCGCAACTGTGGAAAATTCCACAGACAGTGACGGAGATATTCTCCCCGCCCCCATCCCGCGCCCATACCTGGACGGGGGATTCGGCGGACTTGCCTCCCCTGCGTTCATGGCCCGTCGGCTCCCGCAGCTTCGTCGCATCCGCAACCTCTATCGTGATGGATACAAGATAACACAGATTTTTCCGCTTGACAAGTGGGAAAATACACAAAAAGCCATATGTTTTCCAATTCTCGGACGGACTGGGAAAGAATATAGAAAAAATAAAGAAAATAGAGATATGCCATTGATTTTTTTGATAGAAGCGATTATAATGAGATTAAATATTAATTGATATTCAATCCGATAGATTTTTAAAGGAGGTCTGCCATGAAAAAGCTGTTGGCTTTTCTGTTGGCGCTTATTGCTGCTCTGGCTGTGACGGCCTGCGGAAGTGACCGTGGGGAGACGGAGACCGGGAGCGGCGACGCTGATTCGGGTACGCCGTCTCAGCAGGTGGGTACGGACGGACCGGCGGAGCCCATTGAGCTGACGGTGTGGGGCAGCGAGGAGGACCAGGCGCTGCTCGGACAGCTGGTGGAGGAGTTTCAGGCGGCCCATCCCCAGCAGCCCTTTCACTTTACCATCGAAGCCAAGACCGGTATCGCCGCCAGGACCGCCGTTATGAAGGAAGGGGAGCAGGCCGCGGATGTGTTCGCGTTTTCCTATGACCTCCTGGACGGGATGGTCACAGCCAATGCGCTGCTGCCCCTGGATGAGAAGGCGGATGCGGCCCTGATCCAGTATGCGGGCAAGAGCCTGGAGGATGTGATGGGAGCCAACGTGGCGTCCGCTGCCGCTTCGACAAAACGGGAGGATATCCCCTACGCCTTCCCAATGGGCGGCGGCAATAACTACATCCTGTTCTACGACAGCGCGGTGCTCTCCCCCGAGGAGGTCCAAAGCTGGGATACGCTGCTCGCTTCGGCCCAGGCGGCGGGAAAGCAGGTGGGGATGGCGCTGGAGCATGGGCTTTACACCAGCTCGTTTTTCCTGGGGGCCGGGTTCACCACCCGGCTGCGGATCGACAGCACCACCGACGTGGATTTTGAGGGGACCTCCGCCGACGGATTCACCGGCGTTCAGGTGCTGCAGTCCATGCTGGAGCTGACGGCCAGCCCTGCCTTTGCCAATATCCCCCGGAACAAACTGCATGATACCCTGGCATCCGGCAGCCTCTGCGCCGTGGTGATGGATACAGGGGACGCGGCCTATGCCCAGTCCGCCTTCGGCGCGGGCTACGCAGCCGCCAAGCTTCCCACCTTCACCTGCAATGGGGAGCAGGTACAGCAGGGGTGCTTCTCCACCTTTGAGATGGTGGGAGTCAATGCCAAGTCGGAGCATGCGGACTGGGCTGTGGTGCTGGCGGAGTTCCTCACCAGCGAGGATGCCCAGCTTGCGCGCTTTGAAAGCAGTGGGATGGTGCCCACCAACCGGAATGCCGCCGCCAGCGAGCTTGTGGCCGCCTCTGCCGCCGCCAGCGCCGCCGCGCTGCAGGACCAGTATGCCGCCCCGCCCTCCGTGGGTACCAACTACTGGGATGCCTCCACGATCTTTGGCCGGCGGGTGGCGCAGCAGGATATCGCCTCAGACGACAGCAGCTGCCAGATAGCGTTGGACTGCTATGTGGAGGAAGTGGAAGCCCCCTGTGGGTGAAGCTGATCCGATGGGGGCCAGGCTGGCCCCGTAAAACGACAAAAAACGCCCCAGCAAGGGGGATTTCCCTCCGCAGGGGGATTGATAAGCTGCCGGGCGCGCGCAAATCCTGTTTGCGCGCGCCCGGTTTCCTTATTTTCATGGACGGCCCGGAAGGCGGCATTGAGGGGCGTCCGGCCCTATTTGGCCTTCTCCAGCCGGATGGAGAACCGGTACCACGCCTCCTGCGCGTCGTCCTGCAGCATGAGGTATCCGGAGGTGATAAAGCGATAGCCCTCGGACTCCAGGCTGGCGGACAGGGTATATTTTCCGTCCCAGACGGAGACGCCCATCCGGCCCTCCTGGTCCCATAGGTTGGCGAAAAAGGTCTCCCCGGACAGGGCCTTGACCAGCTTGCTGCGGATCAGCCCAAGGCCGGTGCCCTCCGTGCCCCGGAGGGACATCACCGCCAGCAGGGCGGTGTCCACCGGCAGGGATACCCAATCCTCATCCGTCCCCTCCCGCTCCAGGCACACGGCGGTGACATAGCCGTCCTCGTCCGTCTCCACCGTGCACACCGGCACATCGCTGATGGGCTCGCCATAGCGGTATGTCACCGCCGGGCCGCCGTTGGCGGAGAGGGTACCGCTCCAGTCCGCCAGCTCCCGGCCCTCCTCGTCCAGCCACAGATCCATACCCAGATACCCCGACATTTCGCTCATATTCTCATAGAACTCCGCCGCCGTGACATCGCCCCGGTTGGACGGCAGCAGCGCCTGATAGCTGACAAACACCTCCAGCGGAGCCAGCAGGGCCACGGAGAGGGCCACGGAGATCACGGCCCTGCCGGCCCACCTGTCGCCCGTATAGTACAGATAGCCCTCCTCCCAGTCGTAGTCCATCGCCTCGCTGCCACGGCAGAGCTGGTAGGACTTGTACTGGCGGTAAAAATTATAGATGGGGATATTGTACCCATAGCCCTGGCCCAGCACCCGCCAGGTGCGGATGAGGGCGTCGCTGTAGCCCAGCGTCCTGCCGTACTTGGTGCGCAGCTCCAGCCCCAGCAGCCACTTGCCCGGCGTTGTGCCCCATGTGCTCAGCAGCAGCGGCTCCACCAGCAGCATGACAAACCAGGAGAGCAGCAGGGAGACGATATCAAACAGAATACCGGGGCTGGTGACGGAGCTGTAGTGGAACGCCAGGGACAGCGCCGCCGTCACCGCACAGCTCGCCAGATTGAGATCGAGTGTCCTGGCCCAGAACCGCTGCCAGGGGGAGTAGGCCCAGACCGCCCCCTCCACAGGGGGGGTGGAGGGCTCTGCCGCCGCCGGGGAAGCCTGCCGCGGGGGCAGGGAGGCGGCGCGCTCGTACCGGGCGGGGTCCAGGGCGGGATAAGTCGCATGGTCGTCCAGCATGGAGCGGCACATCTCCCGGGCCCGGTCCACCCTAGCCGCCTCGCCCTCCAGCAGCAGGCTCTGCCGGGACAGGGCCTCCTCCAGGGAGACCTCTCCCGCCTGCACGGCCCGGATGGTGTCCACCGGCATCTCCAGCTGCCGCAGCAGGCGGATCTTCTTCAGCGTCTCCACATCCTCGTCCGTGTAGTCCCGGTAGTTGTTCTCCCGGCGCTGGGGGTGCAGAAGCCCCTCCTTCTCATAGTAGCGGACGTTGGCACGGGGGATCCCCAATTGCTGCTCGATCTCACGGATGTTCATAGGCGTCCTCCCTCCCGTATCCGGGGTTGTTATGAGAAGAGTATAAGGTGTAAAGCGGGGTCACAGTCAAGTGTTTTTCGAAAAATAGCAAAAATTCCCGCTCCGGGGAGGGGGACGGCTCCTCCGGAGCGGGCCGACGGCTCGCCCTAAGGGCTGTCACCGGGAATCAGGCACGTCGGTTTTTCTTTGGAACTCCAGGATATCTCCGGGCTGGCAGTCCAGCACGTCGCAGATGGCCTCCAGGGTGGAGAAGCGGATGGCGCTGACCTTGCCGGTCTTGATCTTGGAGAGGTTGACGTTGGCGACCCCCACCCTTTCCGACAGCTCCTTGAGGGACATTTTCCGGTCCGCCATCACCCGGTCCAGGCGCAATATGATGGGCATAGGTATCTCCTCCCTCTTACAGCGTCTCGTCCGCCTGGGCCTGGAGGGCGACGCCATACTGGAAAATCAGCGCCACGCAGTAGAGCACAAGACCGGCCAAGATATTACCGATGCTGAAGGAAACGCTGGCGGTCGTGTATCCGGTGAGCCTGACTTCACACCAGATGACCAACCGCGAATAGGGCTCGTGAAGGATCAGCAGCAGGGCCAAAGCCTTTATGCGGCGCACAATGGCAAAACGGAACGGGGTCTCGCCGGTCCAGACAGAGCGCAGAAGGGACAGAAAAAGAATCCAGATAGCAAGGAGGGGGACAGAGAGGAGAATGGCCGTCACACAGGCAGAAAGACGCAGATGGATATCAGGAAAATACCTCTCCAAATCGGGGTAGGAGTAGAGGAAATCCATGCATATTGCCAAGGCATAAAAAACGAAACAGAGTGTGGCAAGAATAAATACGATTTTTGTAGTCCTCTGGAGCTTCTTGATATCATTCACAGCGGGAGCCTCCTTTCCTTGTTGACTTCATCATAGCAGGAGAAGATATGCTTGTCAACTATTTTTTAACGATAAACATTAAATAATTTATGATAAAATGGAATCCGCGCCGTGGAAGCCCACGGCGCGGAAAATGCTTACCGCTCCAGGATCGCCGCGCCCCAGGCGGGGAGGGAGAGGACCTCGCCCTCCGTTAAAGTGCGCTCTGTCAGCAGCTCCTCGCAGCCGGCGCGGACGGGGACAGAGACAGGGGCGGCGGAGTAGTTGAGACAGTACTGGATCTCCCGCCCCAGGTCGTTGATCCCGGATTTCACCACCACCGGCCAGCGAATGGCCGGGACCTCCACGCCGAAGCCGGGCAGCAGGCGCAGCAGCAGCGCCTCCAGGGTCTCCTGGTCGAACATGGTCCCCAGATAGGCGGCGGAGCCCCTGCCAAAGGGGTGCAGCGTGGCGGCGGCGTAGTCCCGGTAGGCGTAGTGGTCGTACGCCGAGAGTACCTCGGTCCCCTGGCCGGGCCGCAGCAGCTCCATCCACTCCTGGGCGTGGGGCACATCCGCGGGGACGGTGAAGTTGTCGTAGGTCATGCCGAACACGTCCGTCAGGCCGTAGGGCTGGGCCGCGTGGCGGATCTGGACATTTTCGTCGGTGAAGAAGCTGCGGAAGGAGGCCAGCACATGGCCGCCGCCGGACACGTATTCCCGCAGGGCGGCGATCAGCCCGTCCTCCGCGCAGTACAGGCAGGGGAGCACCACCAGATCGTAGCCCGAGAAGTCCCGGGCGGCGTCCGGTATCAGGTCGCAGCCCACATTCAGCCGGAACAGACCGTCGTACAGCCAGCGCAGGCAGTCGTTGTAGGCCGGGCCTGCCAGGGCGGCGCTGTGCTTGACGCCGGTGAGACTGCGGTTGGACACCATCACGGCCACCCGGTTTTTCCGCCGCAGGTTTACCAGATGGGGCCCCAGGCGGGCGAAGTCCCGGCCGATGGACGCGGCCTCCCGGTATACCGCGCCGGGGGTGAGATCGTGGCTCAAGACACCCTTCCAGTAGCACTCAATGCCGTTGTGGATGGAGTGCCAGTGCCAGTACTCCAGCATGTTGGCCCCGTTGGCCAGGTGGGCGAAGGCCTGCAGCCGCAGCTGGCCGGGGTAGGGGAGGCGGCCCATGGGGCCCTGGGCCTGGGTCTCCAGGACGAAGAAGTTCTCCCCGCCCTTCAGCGCCCGGGCAAGGTCCCCGCCGAAGCTGATCTCCGCCCCGGTCAGGCCGCTCCCGGCCGGGTGGTAGATGTCGCAGCCCGCCACGGTGCAGGTTTTTGCTAGGTCGAACTGGGGGGCGTCGGGCTGGAGGCCGTGGGAGTAGCCCCGCCACTCGTAGTCGAAGTTGTGGGTGACGAACTGGTCCGGGCGGCGGTACTCGTCGATGATGGACCGCTGCCAGGCGTGAAATTCTGCCACCAGATGCCGCTGGAAGGTCTCAAACTCCGCTGCGAGGCTGCCGTTGATGGTGCCCCGCACGTCGGGGAGGTCGTCCCAGCTGCCCAGGGCGTTGCTCCAGTAGGCCAGGCCATAGGCCCGGTTCAGGGCCTCCAATGTGCCGAATTTCTCCTGGAGCCAAGCTTTGAAGAGTGCCTGGGCCCGCTCCCCGCAGGTGTCGTAGTGCTTTGTTTCGTTGTCGATCTGGAATCCAATCACATTGTCATAGGGCTGGACTTCTTCCAACAGGCGGCGTATGATCCGCTCACAGTGGGAGAGGTAGCCGGGGTGGGTCAGATCCATCAGCTGCCGGTGGCCATAGCGGTTGGGGCCGCTGTGGGTATCGGCCAGAATATCGGGGTATTTTTTCGCCAGCCAGGGGGGAATGGCGTAGGTGGGGGTCCCCACCATGACGGAGAGGCCGTGGCGCTGGGCGCCGGAGAGCATCCGGTGGAGGCTGGTGAAGTCGAACGCGCCCTCTTGCGGCTCCCAGGTGCTCCAGGTGGACTCCGCGATGCGGATCACGTTCATCCCGGCCTCTTTCATCAGGGCCATGTCCTCGTCCACCCGGGATACCGGCATATATTCGTCGTAATAGGCCGCGCCGAAATAGAGCTTGTCTGTGCGCATGGCAATTCCTCCTTGACAAAAATGCGATCGATGCGTATGCTTAAAGACAGCGGGCGTTGCGCAGAAACGTTGCGCTCAGCCCCACAAGTGTACCACATTTTTTGGAGAATTGCTATCCCCTAAGGAGGCGTTTTTATGGAACCATCTGCCGGGAACCGGAAGAAGCTGACCGTGGAGGAGATGGCCAGGGAGCTGGGAGTGTCCAAGACCACGGTATCCCGGGCGCTGTCCGGCAAGGGGCGGATCAGCGAGGAGACGCGCGTGCGCGTCTTCGACTTTGCCAGCCGGTCCGGATACGACCCGAACGTCCTGGCCCTGCGCCAGGAGCGGAAGAGGACGAACAACCTTGCCCTGGTCATCCCCTACCACTTTGTGCAGCTGGATCTGCCGTTTCTGCGCAAGTGCATGGGCGGGATCTGCCGCATGGCGGCCCAGCGGGGCTACGACGTGCTGCTGTGCTATGCGGACGAGGCCAACACCGAGCAGCTGGAGCGGCAGCTGGAGGCCAGGAAGGTGGACGGGGTGATCCTTACCCGCACGCTGCTGACAGACCCCTGCCTGGATTTGGTGCGCCGGCACAGGGTCCCCTTTGTGGTGGTAGGGCGCCTGGACGACGAAAACGCCCTGCAGGTGGACAACGACCAGGTGGAGGCGTCCTGCGAGATGACCAGGCTGCTGCTGCAGATCGGGATGCGCCGGATCGCCTACATTGGCGGAAGCACCAACTACACGGTGAATACTGACCGGTTGCGGGGCTATCTCCGGGCCCTGGAGGAGTTCGGCATGGCGGCGGACCGGGAGCTGATCTACTCCGGCGTGGAGTCGGTGGAGCTGCAGATAGACGCGCTGGACGCCGCTTTGGAGCGGAAGCCGGAGTGCCTCCTGTGCTGCGACGACGCCCTGGCCGTCTCCATGCTCAAGGCCCTGCGCCAGCGGGGGATCGATGTGCCGGGCCAGCTCCGCCTTGCCAGCCTCTACGACAGCGAGATCCTTCTGGATACGTCGCCCACCATTTCAGCCGTGCAGTTCGACGCCGCCGCCCTGGGCACAGCGGCCTGCCGACTGCTGCTGGACTCCATGGCGGGGAAAGAAGTCGTTCCCAAACAGATGAATGGATACCAGGTCATCCTGCGGGAATCCACGAAATGATCCTCTGCGCCGCCATTGGCCGCGGGGCGGGGCCGGGGCTGGAAGAATGCCGAAAAGTTGCGCATGTTGCGCTGCAAAAAGAGCGGCCTATTGGGTACAATATCCAAAAAAATGGATCAAATTCCATGCAATATGAACATTGACGAAGGAAAAAAACTGAGGTATGCTATTTATAGCATATGGAGTTGCGCATTTAATTGCGCAACTCATACAGATTGCTTTTAAATTAAGGAGGAAACCAAACCATGAAGAAGTTTCTTGCACTGGTGCTGACCCTTGCCATGGCTCTGGCCCTGGTGGCCTGCGGCGGCAACGGGAACAGCAGCACCAACAACGGCGGCGGTTCCAATACCGGCGCCAATACCGGCGACGGACAGACGGACGGCTCCGCTTCCGGCGAGACCATCCAGCTGACGGTCTGGGGCGCTGAGGAGGATCAGGCGCTGCTGAGCGAGCTGGTGGAGAAGTTCAAGGCCGCCCATCCCGACCAGACCTTTGACATCACCATCGGCGTGGAGTCCGAGTCCACGGCCAAGGATACCATCCTGACCGATGTCGAGGCCGCCGCCGACGTATTTGCCTTTGCCAACGACCAGCTGGCCGATCTGGTGGCCGCCGGCGCCCTGCAGGCGCTGGACAGCAACATGGACGCCGCTCTGTCCACCTACGCCGGCAAGACCCTGGACGACGTGAAGGCAGCCAACGCCCAGGCTTCTGTGGACGCTGCCACCCAGGACGGCACCATGTATGCCTTCCCCATGGGCGCCGGCAACAACTACTTCCTGATGTATGACTCCTCCCGCGTGTCCGACGAGCAGGCGCAGAGCTGGGACACCTTGCTGGAGGCTGCCTCCGCTGCCGGCAGCAAGGTGGGCATGACTCTGGCCTCCGGCTGGTACAACGCCTCCTTCTTCCTGGGCGCCGGCTTCAATATCGACCTCAATGAGGATGGGACCACCGCCATGGATTGGAACGGCACCTCCTCCAAGGGCTACACCGGCGTGCAGGTGGTGGAGGGTATGCTGAACATCACCGGCAACAGCGCTTTCCAGGCTATCCCTGACAACGGCAACTCCGCTGAGATCAGTTCCGGCAATGTCTGCGCCATCGTCACCGGCAGCTGGGATACCGCCGCTGCCCAGGAGGCATGGGGCGACGGCTATGCCGCCGCCAAGCTGCCCACCTTCACGGTCAACGGCGAGCAGGTCCAGATGGGCTGCTTCTCCGGCTTCAAGCTGATGGGCGTCAACGCCCACTCCAAGCAGACCGGCTGGGCCGTGCTGCTGGCTGAGTTCCTGACCAACGAGGAAGCCCAGACCGCCCGCTTTGAGGCCCGCCAGCTGGCGCCCACCAACCTGAATGCCAGCGCCTCCGACGCCGTCTCCTCCAACATGACCATCGCCGCCTCCGTGGCCCAGGATGCCTACGGCGTGATCCAGCGCGTGAGCGGCAAGTATTGGGATCCCTCCAAGACCTTTGGCGAGATGATCGCCCAGGGCACGCTGAAGGTCGGCGATACCGCCGGCATCCAGGCCGCTCTGGACAACCTGGTCGAGGGCGCTACCGCTCCTCTGGACTGATCCGGGCCTGCTGAGAGGGGCGACCCCGCGGGGAGACGGTGTGTTATCCCGCGGCTGAGTCTATCGCCAATGAGGTCCATATGCCTGGCATATGGACCTCATTGTGCGGTTGCGGAAATTTTTTAGAAAGGGAGGCTTTCCATTGGAAAATCAATCTGTCAATACCCTAGCAGCCCCCAGGTCGCCGGTTGCCCGCTTCTTTGGAGCGATCGGCAGCTATTTCTCTGAGTTTGGCACTGCCGTGGCCAAGGGCGACTGGTCCGTCAAGCTGTCCCTGGTCTGGATGGGCGCCGGTTATGCCCGCCGTAAGCAGTATGCCAAGGCGATCATCATGACGCTGCTGGAGGCGGCGGTGATCCTCTTCACCGTATTCTTTGCCGCGCAGTATGTCCCCAAGTTCGGCACGCTGGGCACCGTTCAGGCGGAACAGGTCTTCAATCCCGCCACGATGAAAACGGAGTGGAATGATTTTGACAACTCCTTCCTGATCCTGCTGTATTCCCTGTTCAGCTTCGTGGTCTGGTTTGCCTTCATCCTCGTCTGGTTCCGCAATGTCGTCAAAGTTTACCGGCTCCAGGTGGCGGAGGAGCAGGGCAGGCATATCAACAGCTTCCGTGAGGACCTGCACACCTATGTGGAGGAGAACTTCCACATCACGCTGCTGACCCTGCCTGTGCTGGGCGTAGTGGTCTTTACGGTCATCCCCATCCTGCTGCTGATCTTTGTAGCCTTCACCAACTATGACCAGCAGCACATGCCTCCCAACGCCCTGTTTACCTGGGTGGGGCTTGACAACTTCATCAAGCTGTTTGGCGGCGGCGGCATCACCGTCACCTTTGGCTACGCCTTTGTCCGGGTGCTGGGCTGGACCCTGGTATGGGCCTTCTTTGCCACCATCACCACCTATATCGGCGGCATCCTGCTCTCCCTTCTGCTCAACAGCAAGCTGACCAGGTTTTCCAAGCTGTGGCGCGTGATGTTCGTCATCACCATCGCCGTGCCCCAGTTCGTATCCCTGCTGCTGATGCGCAACTTCTTTGCCAACAACGGCATCGCCAACACCATCTGCGCCAATATCGGCCTGACCGGGTTCCTGCGGGACATCGGCCTGATCTCCACCAGCTACATACCCTTCCTGACGGCCAACGGCTGGGTCCACGTGATGATCATCCTGATCAACATCTGGATCGGCGTACCCTACCAGATGCTGATCGCCACCGGCGTTCTGATGAATCTGCCCTCCGACCAGGTGGAGGCGGCCCGTATTGACGGCGCCAACAAATTCCAGACCTTCCGGCACATCACCATGCCCTACATGCTGTTTGTCACCGGGCCGGCCCTGGTCACAGATTTCGTGAAGAATATCAACAACTTCAACGTGATCTACCTTCTGACCCAGGATGTGTTCACCACTACCAACCAGGCTATGGCCAACTCCCAGGCCAGGGAGGTGGACCTGCTGGTGACGTGGCTGTTCACCCTGACCCAGGACTACTACAACTACAAGATGGCCTCGGTCATCGGCATTATGGTCTTCATCGTCTGCGCGGTGTTCACCTTAGTCGCCTTTAACTTCATGACAAAGGGAGATAAGGAGGGGACTTATTCATGAGAAAGAAGACGTTCAAGATCCTTGGCCACAATCTTGTCATTGCGATCCTGGCCATTATCTGGATCATTCCCATTGTCTGGCTGCTGTGCACTTCCTTCAGCGCCTATGACGGCATCAACACCAGTTCCTTCCTCCCCGCCCAGTGGAGCGCCAGCCACTATGCCAGCCTGTTCCAGACCGACACGGTCAACCAGTTCCCGCGCTGGTTTATGAACACGTTCAAGATCGCCTGCTTTACCTGCGTGATCTCCACGATGTTTGTGCTGATGGTGGCCTACGCCACCTCGGTGCTGCGTTTCAAGATGCGCAAGCCCCTGATGAATATGGCTGTCATATTAAATCTGTTTCCGGGCATGCTGTCCATGATCGCAGTGTACTTCACCCTGAAGACCTTTGGCCTGACCAACAGCCATATCGGCCTGATTATGGTGTACTCCGCCTCCTCCGGCCTGGGCTATCTGATCGCCAAGGGCAACTTTGACACGGTGCCCCGGTCCCTGTGCGAGGCGGCCCGGCTGGACGGCTGTACGGAGGCGCAGATCTTCACCCGCATCATCCTGCCCACCAGCCGGCCTATCGTCGTGTATACCGTCATCAGCTCCTTCCTGGTGCCCTGGATGGACTTCGTGTACGCGAAGATGATCCTCAACGCCGGCATCTCCGCCAACTACACGGTGGCGGTGGGCCTGTACCGGATGCTGGACAAGAGCCTGATCAACTCCTACTTCACCCAGTTCTGCGCCGGCGGCGTGCTGGTATCCATCCCCATCTCCATCCTGTTCGCCATCATGCAGAAGTTCTATGTTGAGGGCGTGACCAGCGGCAGTGTGAAGTAAGGGGCAAATTCCGCATCCGACGAAAGGAAACACACATGGAAGAGCAATTTATCCTCAATATCATCCACCGCCCCGAGATGGTCCCGGAGTACGCCGAGAAGGTCACGGGCCATGGGCAGGCGGAGGATCTGGGCCGCAAGGCCCTGCTGACGGAGAGCCTGGACATCTTCAAGATCCAGCAGGCCGCCGCCCATAAAAACGGCCTGAAGACCACCATCCAGATGACCTACGCCAGCCTCTTCAACGACGAGGCGGTGGAGCTGGCCAAGCACGACCACGAGGTCTACGGCGACGAGATCGCCGCCACCCTGCTGGGCCTGCCCTGCAAGGAGTTCCGGGAGAAGTACAAGACCAAGGACTTCTGCATCTGGATGTTCGACATGGAGATGAAGAAGAGCGTCGTGGACGACGTGTTCGGCAAGTTCCATGAGCGCTTCGGCTTCTATCCCCAGTCCACCGGCAGCTACTACATGGACGCGGACCTGACCAACTATATCAAGGAAAAGTATCCCATGGTCAAGTGCGCCGTGGCCACCTGCTGGGAGGAGGGCCCCAAGGCCTACCACACCTGCAACAACTCCTGGTACACCTTCATGGACGGCGGCCCCTGGGCCCCGTGGATCCCCTCCAAGGTGAACACCCACGCCCCCGCTGCCAACGCGGAGGAGGACAGCGGCATCGTCGCCATCCCCCATCTCAGCCGCGACCTCATGGCCTGCTACGACGGCAACGGCTCCAACTTCGGCACCCACCCCCAGAACGTGCTGCGTGGTATGCTGTACACCCCGGGCTCCTTTGACGAAAACGGCAACTACGGCGGGCAGAGCTATCCCTACCTCTACAACCTCATCGACCAGTACCGCTACCAGGCCAGGTTCAACAACGGCTACGCCTACAACATGCAGTTCGTGGGCCCCGGCTGGATGAACAAGATGGGCCGCTGGGAGGCGCCCTATGAGCTGCTCAAGGCCAGCTATGACGACGGCTGCGCCTACTACGGGCAGCTGAAGAAGGAGGGCAAGCTCATCGACATGACCATGAGCGAGTTTGCCGACTACTACCGGGAGAAGAAGCACTACACCGAGCCGGAGTGCGCGCTGTGGCGGGACATCGTCTACGGCAGCGACAAGCAGCTCTTCTGGTACTGCGACCCCTATATGCGCGCCTGCGTCAACATGGACCAGGGCGGCGCGATCGTGGACCTGCGGCCCTATGCGGCCAAGCTGGAGTGGAAGATCGGCATCGGCACTCCCCACGTCCAGGAGTGCGCCTACCCCTTCCTGATCCAGGAGAAGTACCGGGCCGGCTACTTCACCCACTACGCCGGCGAGGGTACGGTCCGCTCCGCCAAGATCTGCCACAACGGCGAGGAAGTCGATCTGTGCCTCTGCCGCACCCACGCCCACTTCTCCGAGGAGGACCTGGGCGGCGGGAAAAAGGCCCGGAAGCTGACGCTGGATCCGGTGGAGATCGTCTTCTCCGACCTGACGGTGAAGCTCCAGACGGTCATCACCTTCCGGGAGGGCTCCAGCGACATCCGCATCGACCGGAACATCCTGGAGATGAGCGACCCCAATGCCTCCGTCACCATCAACGAGTACATGGTGGCCTGCTACGGCACCACCGAGTACCCGGAGGACATGACCAGCCTGACTCTCAGCGCCCGGAAGGGCGGGGAGGAGAATACCCTGGCTTACGCCTATAAGTGCCGGGAGTACGCCCTGGAGGGGGCCGATGAGGTCGCCTGCGTCATCCCGCCCATCAAGACACGGGTTTCCCTGGAGGCCCAGGGCCGGGACAAGAGCGGTTACTACAAGGAGGGCTACGCCTTCAGCCCCATGTTCACCCTGGGGTATACCGGCACACTGAAGGATAAGGAGGTGTTCACCACATGGCTCAAGCTGGCAAGGGCAAACTGAACTACCGCTGCCCCTCCTGTTTCATGCGGGATCTGGATATCGACATGTTCTATGACCCGGACAAGAAGGAGTACTACTGTATCCGCTGCCAGTACACCGGCACGGAGGAGGATGTGCTGGCCAAGAACCAGATGGCGCGCTTCCGCTACCGCTTTCTGAACAAGCGGTTTACAATGGACGAATTTGAAAAATTCTGATCCCGACCAACCAAAAAGGCGCCGTCCCCTTCCCGGACGGCGCCTTTCCTCTTGATTTCTCTCTGAAAGGATTCTTCCCAATGGATTTTATCAAAGGCTTTGACGTCTCCTCCCTGGCTGAGGTGGAGCGCTGCGGCGGCAAGTTTTACGACAACGGCAAACCGGACGACGCGCTGCGGATCCTGAGAGTCCACGGCGGCAACTGGGTGCGCCTGCGGCTGTGGAACGACCCCTACGATCAGAACGGCGAAGACTACGGCGCCGGCGTGTGCGATCTGGCCTCGGTGCTGTCTCTGGCCCGGCGGGCCAAGGCGGCGGGGATGGAGTGGCTGCTGGACCTGCACTACTCCGACTTCTGGGCCGACCCCGGCAAGCAGACCGTCCCCAAGGCATGGCAGGGGATGGACGAGTCGGAACTGGAGCAGGCGGTGTACCGGTATACCAGGGATGTGCTGTGCGCCTGCCGGGCCGCCAATGTGTCTCCCGCCATGGTGCAGGTGGGCAATGAGCTGACCGGGGGCCTGCTGTGGCCCACGGGGCAGGCGCCCAACTGGGAGACCATCTGCCGCTATGTGTCGGCAGGCGTCCGGGCCGTGCGGGAGGAGGCGCCGGGCGCCGAGGTGATGGTCCACCTGGACAACGGCGGCAACAACGCGCTCTACCGGAACTGGTTCGACCACTACTTCCAATTGGGCGGCGAGTGTGATATCATAGGCTTGAGCTACTATCCCTTCTGGCACGGCTCCATGGAGGCGCTGGAGGCCAATATGAGGGACATCGCCCCGCGTTACGGCAAGGACCTGGTGGTGGTGGAGACCAGCATGGGCTTCACCCTGGCCAGCTATGCGGGCCGGGAGCGCCTGGCGGAGGGGGAGCGCAAGGGCGCGGCCGCCACGCCGGAGCTGTCCGCTGTGCTGCCCTTCCCCATGACGCCCCAGGGCCAGGCGGACTTTATCGCCCGGCTGATGGGGATCATCCGGGATGTGCCCGGCGGACGGGGCAGGGGCTTTTTCTGGTGGGAGGCGGGATGGATCCCCGTACCCGGGTCCGGCTGGGCCAAGCGTTCCGGCTGGGAGTATGTCCACGAGAAGGGACCGGAGGGCAACGAGTGGGCCAACCAGGCGCTCTTCGACTTTGACGGCAACGCCCTGCCCGCCCTCGACGTGATCCGGGACTGGCAATGAGCGGCCGGGTTTTGACGGTGAACGGCACGCCCTACCAGGTGCTCCGGCCGCTGGGCAAGGGCAAGGGCGGCTACTCCTATCTGGCCCAGGGGCCGGACGGGGAGCAGGCGGTGGTCAAGCAGATCCACCACGAGCCGTGCGCCTACTACCAGTTCGGCGACAAGCTGGCCGCGGAGCTCCACGACTACGAGCGACTCTCCGCCCTGGCCCTCCCCATGCCCAGGCTTCTGGACGTGGACCGGGCGGCGGAGCGGCTGGTGAAGGAGTATATCCCGGGCCCGACTGTGTATGAGCTGGTGCTGGAGGACGCGCTGCCGCCGGAGTGCGTGGGGCAGGTGGAGGCGATGTGCCGCACGCTCTGCGCCGCGGGGCTGAACATCGACTATTTCCCCACAAATTTTATCCCTTTCCGCGGCGTGCTCTACTACGTGGACTACGAGTGCAACGACTACCAGCAGCAGTGGGACTTTGCCCATTGGGGCGTGAAATACTGGTCCAGGACCCCGGAGCTGCTCTCCCATGCGGAACAAAAGAGACAGGAGGAATCGACATGGCCAGAAATCCTTTGATGCGAAAGCGCGCCGGAACGGTGCGCTGCTCCGGAGACGTGCTGAAATGGATCGGGTTCGTCTGTGTCTCCATGGGGACGTTCAGCGCGGCGGTTCTCCAGCGGGGCGTCCTCCATCTGGAGCAGCAGACCTCCCAGTCCCTCTATGACATGATCAAGCCCGGCGGGGATATGTTCGGCTGGGCCAGCGGCGCGGTGATCCTCTCCCTGCTTTCCGCGGTGGCGATCCCCCTGTACGCCAAGCTCCTCTATGAGGGGTGGAAGCACACCTCCAATATGCGGGGGTATCTCATGCGCCTTCTGGGCATGGCCTTCCTGTGCGAGATCCCCTACGACCTTGCCATGAGCGGGAGGTGGATGGATCTGACAGACCAGAATCCCATCTGGACATTGGCGATCGCCCTTGTCATGCTGGAGATCATCCAGCAGTACGGGGGCAGGCCCGGCGCGGTGGGGCCGTTTATCAAGGTCATGGCGGTCGTCGCCGCGCTGGCCTGGGCGCTGCTGCTGCGCAGCCAGATGGGCGTGCTGGTAGTGGCGCTGGTCGCCCTGTTCCACTTCCTGGAGGGGAAAAAGGGGTGGACCCTGGCGGCGGGACTTGTCCTGACGCTGATACAGTTCCCCGCTCCCTTCGGGATGCTGTTCGTGTACTGGTACGACGGCACCAGGGGTGAGACGCCCCGGAAGCTCTTCTATCTGTTGTACCCGGCCCAGCTGCTGGTGTGCGCGCTTCTGGCGCCCTTCGTGTGAGGAGCGTATATTATTTTAAAAGGAAAAACCCGCCGCAGGCCGTCGGAACCAAATTTCCGACGGCCTGCGGCGGGTTTGCGTTATACGGGCTGATCCCACTGGACCGTGACGGTCGTCCCAACGCCCTCGGCGCTCTCCAGCTTCACCTCGGCCCCCAGAGAAGCGGCGGCGTGCTTGACGATGGAGAGGCCCAGGCCAGTGCCGCCCACCTCCTTGGAATGGCTCTTATCCACCCGGTAGAACCGCTCGAACACCCGCTCCTGGCAGGCGGGAGGGATGCCGATACCGGTGTCGGCCACCTCCACAAACGCCCTGCCGCCCCGGCTGCCGGTGGTGATGGTGACGGACCCGCCGGGCCGGTTATACTTGACGGCATTGTCCGCCAGGTTGAAGAGCATCTCATCCAGCACCTGGGGGGCGCCCTCCACGCTCACGTGCCCGCCCTCCAGATGGAGAGAGACTCCCGCGCGCTCTGCGGCGGGGGACAGCCGGTCCAGGATATCCCGGGAGAGCGCGTGGAGCTCCACCTCCGCCTGATCCATGGGGTCAAGGCCCTCGTCCAGCTGGCTGAGGTGGATGATATCCTCCACCAGGGTGATGAGCCGCTGGGCCTCCTTATAGATATCGGCGGCAAACTCCGGTACCGTCTCCTGGGGGACCAGGCCGTTTTTCATCAGCTCGGCAAAGCCGGAGATGGAGGTCAGGGGGGTCTTCAGCTCGTGGGATACATTTGCGGTGAACTCCCGGCGCAGGATCTCACGGCTCTCCCGCTCAGTGACGTCCAGAATGGCCAGCACGGCGCCGGCGACCTTCTCCTCGTGCAGGACGGGGTTGGCGAAAAGCTGGTAGCACTTGCCGTCCCGCTCCCAGAGGGCCTCGCTGTGCCGCCCCTCCAGGGCCTCGTCCACCACCTGGCGGAAAGCCTCGGCGCGGCTCAGGCACAGCACGCTCTCGCCCTCCTTCGCCTGGGGCGCGCCCAGCAGGCGCAGGGCGCTGGTGTTGCAGGAGAGAAGGTTGGTGCGGCTGTCGATGAGCAAAAAGCCCTCGCTCATATTCTCTGTGATGGCGGTGAACTCCTCGTGCTGCTGCTTGAGGGCCGCCATCTGGGCCCGGATCGTCTCGTTCTGGCTGTGGAGCCGACGCAGCAGGGGGGTCAGCTCCTCATAGGTGTCGCAGCTTTCGGGGTGGCCCAGATCCAGAGAAAGGATAGGCCGGATGATGCTGCGGGAGAGCCGGTAGGCCAGGAGAGTGGCCAGCCCCGCTGTGAGGCATGATATCAGGAGCAGGGAGGGGATCAGCTCCAGCAGAAGCGCGGCCACGGACCGCTGCTCGCTGGCCACCCGCAGCACGGTCCCGTCCTCCAGCCGCAGCGCCACATACAGCGTCTGGGTGGAGAGGGTGTCGGAGTAGCGGCTGGAGGAACCCTTGCCGGTGGCGAGGGCGGACTGGATCTCCTCCCGCTCCAGATGGTTCTCCATAGCGCCCGCGTCGGCCGCGGAATCGTACAGGACTCTGCCCATACTGTCGATCCAGGTGATGCGGTTGACGGAATCAAGGTTTTCTAAGTAGTCCTGGCCATTGAGGGAGACGCCCTGGGCGGCCAGGCCGGCCTCCGTCTCCAGCTCCTGGAAGACCCGGCCGGTGAAGTGCTGCATCAGAACGGAGCAGAAAAGGAACATGCTCAGCAGCAGAACAGCCATCCCCACAGCGAGGATGGTGCGAAAGATTTTTTTTGTCATGGAGTCCCTCCGATTTTATAGCCGATGCCGCGGATGGTCTGGATGTAGCTGCCGGCGTCTCCCAGCTTCTGGCGCAGGGTGCGGATGTGCACATCCACCGTGCGGCTGGCGCCGTCGAACTCATATCCCCAAATGGCGTTGAGCAGCTGATCCCGTGTGAAGACGGTGTCCCGGTGCTCCAGCAGCAGGCACAGGAGCTGGAACTCCTTCAGTGTCAGCGTCACAGGCTCCCCGCCCACCTGTACCAGGTGGCGGCCCGGATCCACCGTCAGCGTCCCCAGGGTATAGACCGGCGGGGAGGAGGCGCCGTCCCCGGCCCGGCGCAGGGCGGAGCGGACCCTGGCCATCAGCTCCATCATGCCGAAGGGCTTGGACACGTAGTCGTCCGCGCCGGCGTCCAGCCCCACCACCTTGTCATATTCGCTGCCCTTGGCAGTCAGCAGGATCACCTGGACACAGCGGGTGCGGCTGTCGGAGCGCAGTTTTTTGAGGATGGAGATGCCGTCCTCCTCCGGCAGCATGATGTCCAGCAGCACCACCTGGGGCAGGCGCCGGGACATCGCCGCCCAAAATTCGCTGGGACGGGCAAACCCCTCCGCCTCCAGCCCTGCGCTGGTCAGGGAGTAGAGCACCAGCTTACGGATACTGTTGTCGTCTTCCACAAAGTAGATCATACGGGTCCCTCCCGGGGCGATACGCCCCACATCCCTTTTTCACGCGATCAGAGCCCGGCGTCATGGGTGCCGGTGATGGAGTAGGCCACCCACTCCGCCACGTTGACGGCGTGGTCGCCGATGCGCTCCAGGTATTTGGCCACCATCAGCAGATCCAGCGCCTGCCCGGCGCTGCTGCTGTCGCTGCGGATCAGGTCCGTCAGCTCCTGCTTGACCGCGACGAAGAGCTGATCCACCACATCGTCATATTGTATCACACCTTTGGCCATATTCAAATCCCTTTTCACAAAGGAGTCCACGCTGTCCGTCACCATTTTCACCGCGGCGCGGGTCATGTCGCTGATGTGGACCTGGGCGGGCAGAGAGGGGCCGCTGACATGGCAGGTGATCTCGGCGATATCCGCAGCCTGGTCGCCGATGCGCTCCATGTCGCTTATCATTTTCAGAGCGGAGGAGATGGTGCGCAGATCCCGGGCCACCGGCTGCTGCTGCAGCAGCAGCTTCATGCACAGAGACTCGATATCCCGCTCCTTCTGATCGATATCCCGCTCCCGCTCTATGGCCTTGTCCGCCATGGCCGCCTCCCCGGTGAGCAGGGCCTTGACGCTGGCGGAGATGGCCTCCTCGCACTGGGCGCCCATTTTGATGAGTTCCAGGTGCAGCTGTTCCAGCTGCTGGTCGAATTTGTTGCGCATATCAGCCGAACCTCCCTGTAATATAGTCCTCCGTCCGCTTGTCCGACGGCATGGAGAAAAGCCTCTCCGTGTCCCCAAACTCCACCAGCTCCCCCAATAGGAAGAAGGCGGTCTTGTCGGAGATGCGGGCGGCCTGCTGCATGTTGTGCGTGACCATGACAATGGTGTACTGCTCCTTCAGCTCCGTGGCCAGATCCTCGATCTTGGAGGTGGAGATGGGATCCAGGGCGCTGGTGGCCTCGTCCATCAGCAGCACCTCCGGCTTGACCGCCAGGGCCCGGGCAATGCACAGCCGCTGCTGCTGCCCGCCGGAGAGTCCCAGGGCGCTCTTCTTCAGACGGTCCTTCACCTCGTCCCAGATGGCGGCCCGACGCAGGGATTCCTCCACCAGCTCGTCCAGCTGGACGCGGTTTCGCAGGCCGTGGGTGCGCGGGCCGTAGGCCACGTTGTCGTAGATGGACATGGGGAAGGGGTTGGCCTTTTGGAACACCATGCCGATCTGCTTGCGCAGCGCGGTGACATCCCGGTCAGGGGCATAGATCTCCTCCTCGTGGAAGGTGAGGGAGCCTGTGACGCGGGTGCCCTCGATGAGGTCGTTCATGCGGTTGATGGTCCTGAGGAAGGTGGACTTGCCGCATCCCGACGGCCCGATAAGGGCCGTCACCTTGTTGGCAGGGATGGAGATGTTGATATCCTTGAGGGCGTGGGCCTCGCCGTAGTAGAAGTCCAGCCCTTTGGCGGAAATGATCGTGTTGTCGGACATTGGCTTCTTATCCTTTCCTATGTCGCGTTATTTGCGGAGCCTTTTGCCCGCCAGCCCCGCGCACAGATTGATCACGATAGTCAGGGCCAGCAGGATGGTGGCGATGGCAAAGGCAGTGTTCAGATCCGCCCGCTCCTTGGCGTAGATGTAGAGGGCGGCGGAGAGCGTCGCACCGGAGGCCTTGCTGATATTGCCCAGGGAGAAGTCCTGCATGGCTGTGGAGAGGCCGGCGGTATAGAGCAGCACGGCCGACTCCCCCACCACGCGGCCAATGGCCAGGATGCAGCCGGTGACGATGCCGTCCACGCTGGAGGGCAGCACTACGGTGCGAATCATGTGCCATTTGCCGCTGCCCAGGCCCAGAGAGCCCTCCCGGTAGCTCTGGGGGACGGTTTTCAGGCTCTCCTGGGTGGTGCGGATAATGGTGGGCAGCACCATGATCACCAGGGTGAGAGACCCGGCGATCAGCGTTTTCTGGAGGCCCATGGCGGTACAGAAGATGATGACCCCCACCAGGGCGTAGATGATGGAGGGGATGCCCGCCAGAGTCTCGGTGGCAAACTCGATGATGGAGACCAGCTTGCGGTTCCTGGCGTACTCCGTCAGGTAGATAGCCGCCCCCACGCCCAGGGGCAGGACGATCAGCAGGGAGAGGAAAATGACGAACAGGGTGTTGAGGATGCTGGGCAATATGCCCACCGTGCCCCTGAGGATACTCTCCTCGGAGGAGAGCAGGGTCCAGCTGACGTTGGGGATGCCCCGCAGGCAGATGGTGCCGATAATGAACAGCAGCAGCGCGCAGGTGGCGCCGGCGCTGAGATACAGCAGCAGATGACCGATGACGTCGTAGGCCCGCCTGGCGGGGCTGAGGGTTCTCTTGGATCGCATGTTTTACTTCTCCTTATCCCGCTTGAGTACCAGGTTCAAGATCACGTTGATGATCATAATGAAGAGGAACAGCACAAGGCCGATGGAGAACAGCGCCTGGCGCTGGAGGCTGCCGGGGCTGGAGTAGTTCATCTCCACGGCAATGCCGGTGGTGAGGAAGCGGACGCTCTTGAACAGGGAGGGCATGTTGGCCACGTTGCCGGCTACCATGAGGATAGCCATGGCCTCCCCGATGGCCCGCCCGATGCCCAGCACCACCGCCGCGGCGACGCCGCTTTTGGCGGCGGGGGCGGACACCCGGAAATAGGTCTCCAGCTCTGTGGCGCCCAGGGCCAGGCTGGCCTCCTCGTACTCCCTGGGCACGGCGGCCAGGGCGGTCTCCGACACATTGATGATGGAGGGCAGTATCATGACCGCCAGAACGATGATGGCGGCCAGCAGGCTGTCCCCGGCAGGCAGGTCAAAGGCCCGGCGCAGGGCGGGGACCAGCACCAGCATGCCGACCAGGCCATAGACCACCGAAGGGATGCCCGCCAGCAGGCTCACCGCGGGGCGGATCAGATTGGCCAGACGGGGAGAGGCCACCTTGGCCAGGTACACGGCGGTGAAAAAGCCGATGGGCACGCCCAGGACAATGGCCCCGGCAGTACCGTAGATGGAAGTGAGGATCATGGGGAGGATGCCGAACTGGGGGGTTTCCGCGTTGGTGGAGTCCCATGTCCTGCCGAATAAAAAGTCGATCAGGCCCACCTCGCGGATCGCGGGCAGACCAGAGATGATCAGATAGACGGTGATCAGAAGGACAAAGGCCACGGCCACCAGGCCGCAGGCCAAAAACAGCCCGTTCATCACCGTTTCCAACGCTTTGAAATGACTGCCTTTTTTCAAAAGGGCACCAGCCTTTCTTCCTTAGGGAGGATGTGGGGGGCCGCCCGGCCGGACGGCCCCCCACATCCTCCCTAAGGA
>CABKMV010000023.1 GCA_902373635.1 uncultured Oscillospiraceae bacterium | reverse complement strand
GCCCCACCACCCGCCGGTGCAGCTCTGATTCCAGGTGCAAAAGCCGCTCCCGCTCGCTCTCCGTGATGCGCCGTACAGGGATCCCCGTCCACTCCGCCGCCACGGCGGCCACGTCCTCCTCCGTGACGGCGACCAGGTAGTCGGTGAGCCCGTCCTGCCAGCGGGACTGCTCCTCCTTCAGCTGCCGGGCGAAGCTCTCCTCCGCGTCCCGCAGCCGGGCGGCGGCCTCAAAATCCTCCCCGGCAATGGCCTCCGCCTTCTCCTGGCGGACCTGGGAGAGCCGTTCCTCCAGCTGCTTGAGGTCCGGCGTCCGCTCCCCGCTCTCCATCCGCACCCGGCTGCAGGCCTCGTCCATGAGGTCTATGGCCTTGTCCGGGAGGAAGCGGCCTGTAAGGTACCGCCGCCCCAGCTCCACCGCGGCGCGGATGGCCTCGTCGGTGATGGTCAGGCGGTGGTGGGCCTCATACTTGTCCCGCAGGCCCAGCAGGATCTCCACCGCCACCTCAGGAGACGGCTCCGCCACCATGACCGGCTGGAACCGCCGCTCCAGGGCGGCGTCCTTCTCGATATACCGCCGGTACTCGTCCAGGGTGGTGGCCCCGATGACCCGGATCTCCGAGCGGCTGAGGGCGGGCTTGAGGATGTTGGCGGCGTCCACCGCCCCCTCGGCGCTGCCCGCGCCCACGATGGTGTGGAGCTCGTCGATAAAGAGGATCACATTGCCCATCCGGCGGACCTCCTGGATGGCGTTTTTGACCCGCTCCTCAAATTCGCCCCGGTACTTTGTCCCCGCCAGCATGGCGGACAGGTCGATGGACAGGACGTTCATCCCCCGCAGCTCCTCCGGTACGTCCCCGGCCGCCAGATGCTGGGCCAGGCCCTCCACCACGGCGGTCTTCCCCACGCCGGGCTCCCCGATGAGCACGGGGTTGTTTTTGGTCCGGCGGCTGAGGATCCGGATGGTCCGGGCGATCTCCTTTTCCCGCCCCACCACCGGGTCCAGCCGCCCCTCCCGGGCCAGGGCGTTGAGGTTGCGGGTGAACTGCTCCAGGGACTTGGAGCGGGGCGCGTCCTCCCGCAGGACCGGCGGCCGCACGGGCCCTTCCCGCTGGAGGCGGGCCGGGGCGCCCATCCGCTGGAGCAGGGCGGCGCGGAGTTTTTTGGGATCCGCCCCCGCCGTCTGCAGCACCCGAATGGCCATGGTGCCGCTCTCCTGGAGGATGCCCAGCAGCAGGTGCTCCGTCCCCACATAGCCGCAGCCGCCCCGCACGGACTCGCCCACGGCGTTTTCGATCACCCGCTTGCACCGGGGCGTCAGCCCCTGGGGCGGCGCCAGGCCCGGAAGCCCGGTGCCCACAATGCGGGCGATCACGTCCCGGATCCTCTCCGCGGTCACATTCTGTTCCATCAGGCATCTGCGGGCGGCGCCCGCCTCCTCCCGCAGCAGTCCCAGCAGCAGATGCTCGCTGCCCACATAGCTGTGCCCCAGTTCCTCCGCGGCCTCCTGGGCCAGCCGCAGGGCGCTCTGCGCCCGGGGCGTGAATTGGTTGTCGTACATGGCGCCACCGTCCTTTTTGTTGTTGCTCAGTTCAGTATTCCCGGCGCCGGATTTTTTACACATTTCTCCTCTCCTGCGCAGATTTTACCCTTGCAATTTTGAAAGTTCATGCTACAATGTAGATACCATTCTATCAGGAGGTAACGATTCATGGCTCACAAGATTACTGACGCCTGCGTCAGCTGCGGCACCTGTGCTGAGAACTGCCCCGTGGAGGCGATTTCCCAGGGCGACACCCAGTATGTGATCAACGCTGACACCTGCGTGGATTGCGGCGCCTGCGCCGCTAACTGCCCCGTGGACGCCATCGAGGCCGAGTAAGCTACATAGGGTAAAAAGGTCCGCCCCGGGGGTACCGGGGCGGACCTTTTTATCATAAGAACGGCGATGCAACCGCTGGTTGTCAAATTTTCCACAGTTCTTGGTGGCCTTTTCCCGCCGGACCTGTTACGCTGGAGCCATCAAGAGAAGGAGGATTCACCTATGGAATTTCAGGAGAGGCTCTACCAGCTGCGCCGGGAGAAGGGGCTGAGCCAGGAGGAGCTGGCGGAGGTCGTGGGCGTCACCCGGCAGGCGGTGCAGAAGTGGGAGAGCGGCGCCAGCCGCCCCGATATGGACAACCTCACCGCCCTGGCCCGCTATTTCGGCGTCACCCTGGACTGGCTCATCACCGGGGAGAGCGCCCCGGGGCAGGCGGAGGGGGACAGCGCCTGTCCCCCCGCCGACCGGGAGCCTGTGGGGCAGACCATCATCAACCACTACTACAGCCGCTGGGAATACGAATACAGGAGTAAGCGCACCCTGTGGGGCCTGCCCCTGGTCCATGTCCACCTGTGTGAGCGGGGCTTTGCCCGGGCCAGGGGGATTGTGGCCGTGGGGAATGTGGCCACGGGCGTTGTGTCGGTGGGCATTTTCTCCTTTGGCCTGCTCTCCTTGGGGGTCATCTCCCTGGGGCTGCTGCTGTCCATCGGCGCCCTGGCGGCGGGCGGCCTGGCGATAGGCGGATTTGCCGCCGGGGGGATCGCCGTCGGCGGCATCGTCTGGGGCTGGCTGGCCGCAGGCGGCCTCGCCGCTGGGGTTTACGCCACCGGCGGGGTAGCCACGGCCTCCCGGATCGCGGTGGGCGGCGTGGCCCAGGCGCCCCTGGCTATCGGCAGCGCCGTGGAGGGGGCAAAGACCATCGGCATCACCCCGGGCCAGGGCGTGGACGAGGCGACCAAAGCGGCCATCCGCGAGGCGGTCTCCCAGTCCCTGGGGGGACGTATGGGCTGGCTGGAGGGACTTCTGTGCTGGATGGCAAAATAGCGGGATAGAATCGATATATGGTTTTTTGACAGGCTGAAGCAGCCCCGGCCCGATCGGGCCGGGGCTGCACTGCGTCAACAGATCGTGCCGGGGATCATTGGATGTCGCCGCGCTCTTTCAGCTCCTCCACGATCTGGCTGTAGAACTGGGCGTCGATCTTATACTTTCTGCGATAGACGAGGTAGCCCGCCACAATGGCGGCCAGGGGCAGAGCCATCATGGCGATCTTCAGGATCAGCAGGCCCTGGTCCGTCACATCGGCGGCGGTGGGGGCCTCGTTGATGCCGGAGAGGATCAGCGTGACGGTGACAACGCCGGTGGCCAGGGCCGCGCCGATCTTATTGATGAAGGGCTGGATGGAGAAGGTGATGGAGTCGTTGCGCTTGCCCAGCTTCCACTGGCCGTACTCGATGGTATCCGCCAAAAACATCAGCATCAGCGTCTGGATGAAAGCCTGGCCCACAAACAGCAGGATGCCCGCCACGGCGATGGGGATCATGTTCATGGGGGCGAAGAAGAACACGGCGTAGCCCGCCACCACAAGGACCGTAGCGGCGGAGTAGAGCTTCTTCCGGCTGAACCTGGCGGAAAATTTGGGAAACACCAGCAGAGCCGCCAGCTGGCTGACCCCCAGCACCCCGGCGAACACGGAGTACATGTTCTCATCCCCGTAGGCGTACTTGAAGTAGTAGGTGCCGAAGCTGGTGGTGGTGCAGTAGCCGATCATGAAGAGGGCCATGCTGACGGCGGTCCAGAGGAGCTGGTCGTTCTGGAACAGCACCCGCCCCAGCTCCCGCAGGGAGGTGTTCTCCTCCTCCTTGAAGGTCCGGGTCTCCTTCACGCCGAACACGGTGATCAGCTGGAAGCCGATCATCAAAAGGCAGACAATGACGGCAAAGGTGAACCACCCCTTCTGTCCGTCGCCGCCGAAGGCGTCCGTCAGCGCGCCGGTGATGGGCAGCACGCCCACCACCACGATATACATGCCAATATTGGCGCAGATGCGGGCAAAGGCCCCCATGGATTCCCGCCGCTGCTGGTCCAGGCTCAGGGCCGGCAGCTGGGTCCAGTAGGCGATGTCGTTGACGCCGTAGAAGATATCCCAGAGGATATAGCACACCGCGAACACCGCCACATAGGCGGCCCCGGTGATGGGCAGGTCCGCGAACATCAGCAGCAGGCACACCGCGCTGACCAGGGCGCCAATGAGCATCCAGGGCTTGAACTTGCCCCAGCGGGTGTGGGTGTTGTCGATGATGACGCCGGTGATGGGGTCGTTGAAGGCGTCCAGGATGCGCAGCACCGTCAGCACGCCGCCCACCAGGGCCAGCATGGCGTCGTCCAGCTGCCGCACCTCCGTGAGAAAGAAGAGCAGGTACATGCTCTCCAGGGAATAAAACATGTCCCGGCCGATGGTACCCAGGCCGAAGCAGTATTTGTTTCGTCTATCCAGCTTTGTCATAGATTCTTTCCTCCCTGCTTGCCCGGCCTTACCCCAGGATGACGGCCTCCCAGGGGCCCATGGAGCCGTCGAAGGAGGTCCGGGCGTAGTTGGACCGCACCAGCGCCCCCTTGTAGGGCGCCTGGACGGGCCTGTCGCTGAAATTCAGGACAATGGTCAGGCGCTTTTCCCCCAGCTGGCGGCGGTAGGCAAAGACCTGCTTCCCCGCCTCCAGGGGGATGAAGTCGCCCCGGCGCAGCACGTCGCTGCCCCGGCGCAGGGCGGAGAGGGACTTGTACCAGTTCCAGATGGAGTCCGGATCCCCCTCCTGGGCGGCCAGGTTGATGGTTTGATAGTTCCCGTTGACCCCCAGCCAGGGCGTTCCCGTGGTGAAGCCGCCGTTGGGGGAACCGTCCCACTGGCAGGGGGTGCGGGCGTTGTCCCGGCTGGTGCGGCGGATGATCTTCCAGCGGAGCTTTGACGGGATATGGAACCGGCGCAGGACACGGTCCACGTTGTGGCTCTCCACGTCGTCCAGCTGGTCCATGCCGGTGAAGTCGAAGTCCACCATGCCGATCTCCTGGCCCTGGTAGAGAAA
Organism: uncultured Oscillospiraceae bacterium; assembly: GCA_902373635.1. Lineage (GTDB taxonomy): Bacteria > Bacillota > Clostridia > Oscillospirales > Oscillospiraceae > Pelethomonas. The sequence continues at coordinate 31,164 of CABKMV010000023.1, read as the reverse complement.
GGGAGTGCCCCGCAGCGTCAGCACCAGGGTGGCCAGCAGCTTGCCGCTCTCCTTCCAGTACGCCTCGCTGCCGAACCGTGGGATGGAGCGGGGCTGGTCGTGGTTTTCTAAGTAAATGGTGTTCCACTCCAGTTCCTCCTGCCACTTGACCAGGCAGTTGAAAAACACCTGGGGACGGAATTTCCGCTTGAACCACTTGAGGAAATACTGGTCGCATTCCATGTGCTCAAAGGCGAACACCATATTCAGCTCCCCGCGCTCCTTGTCGCACAGGTCGTGGGCCAGCTTCGGCGTGACGAACACCGTCTCTCCCACGGTGAAGGCGTCGTATTCGTCCAGGATTGCCCGCAGCTGGCGGAGGATGTCGTGGGTGCCCTCCAATGAGAGGTAGTGCTCGCTCCCCGTCAGGGCCAGCCGCTTTTTGGAGCTCTCCAGGCTGTCCTTCCAGAGGATGTTGATCACGTCGCAGCGGAAGCCGGCCACCCCCTTGTCCAGCCAGAAGCGGAGGACGCTCTTGACCTCCTCCAGCACCGCTGGGCAGTGGTAGTTGAGGTCCGCCTGGCTCTTGGCGAAGAGGTGGAGGTAGTACTCCCCCCGTTTCTCGTCGTACTCCCAGCAGTCCTCGCCGAAAAAGCCGGTCCAGTTGTTGGGCTTTTTGCCGCCGGGCAGGCCCGGCGCCCAGTAGTAGTAGTCGGTATAGGGGTCCACCCGCTCCCGGCTCTTTTGAAACCAGTCGTGGGCGGTGGAGGTGTGGTTGATGACCAGGTCCATCAATATGCGGATGCCCCGGGCCTTTGCCTCGGCGATGAGCCGCTCCATGTCCTCCATGGTGCCAAATTCGGGATTGATGCCGCAGTAGTCGCTGATGTCGTAGCCCCGGTCGTCCCCGGGGGAACAGTAGACCGGGCTGAGCCAGACGGCCCCCACCCCCAGCTCCTGGAGGTGGTCCAAACGGCTGATGATGCCGGGGATGTCGCCAATGCCGTCCCCGTTGGAGTCCTGAAAGCTGCGGGGGTAGATCTGGTAGATGATAGAATCTTTCCACCACTCCATAGCGCACGTCTCCTTTATCTCTACTCTGTTTTCCCTTTCCGGCTATCTGATGGTATACTCCACGTCGCAGAACTGGCGGTACAGCTCCTCGGACACGCCGCCCTCGGCGATCACCCGGCGGTAAAACTCGCCGCTGGGTTTGACCGTGCGCTGCTGGCCGGGGTGGTCCACCCGGACCAGGCCGAATCTGGCGCTGTTGCCCTCCAGCCACTCCCAGTTGTCGCAGAAGCACCAGTGGTAGTAGCGCTCCACAGGCAGCTCGCTCCCGCACAGGGCCTGGAGGTGCTCGGCGATATACAGGGCGCGAAAGCGGTCAGTGTTGTCACAGGTGCCGTTCTCCGTGATCCAGACAGGCCGGGGCACCAGGTCATAGACCTTCCGGGCCGCCTCCACGATGCCCTGGGGGTAGATCTCCCAGCCCAGGTCGTTGACCGCGCAGCCCTCCGCCACGCCGTCGGCGGGGCCGGAGACGGTGGAGCGGGAGTAGTAGTTGATGGCGTGGAAATCGCAGTACCGGCCAGGGATGATCAGGGGGTGCCGCTGGAGGGGGAAGCAGGCGCGGCCAAGGCACATGGCCTCCGTCAGGCTGCCCTGGAAGAGCCGCTCCGCCTGGGAGGCCCAGAAGCAGTGGAGGGGGTTGCTAGGATCCTTGGGGGCGAACACCCGCAGGTGGTTGGCGAAGCTGACCTTGGTGTCCCGATAGCCCATCTTCAGCCGGGTCTTGCGGATGAGGCCGTAGGCCTCGATATGGGCGGCGGCCAGGTTGGTCATCACCCTGCCCATGGCCAGGAAGTCCCGCTTGCCGGGGGGCCATGAGCCGTTGAAGTAGCTGTTGAAGGCGTAGACATTGGGCTCGTTGATGGTAATGTACTCGCTGACCAGATCCCCCACGCTCTCCACCATCTTGTGGACAAAGCGCAGATAGTAACCGATGTTGTCGGACTCCAGGAAGGCGCCTTTCTCCTCCAGCCACATAGGGTTGTTGAAGTGGTGCAAGGTCAGCAGGGGGCGGATGCCCGCGTCCACCAGGGCCTGGATCTCCTCCCGGTAGTGGGCGATGGCCGCCTCGTCGAAGACGCCGTCCTCGGGCTCAACGCGGCTCCACTCCACGCCCATGCGGTAGCACTGGACGCCCATGGCGCGCATCAGCTCCAGATCCTCCCGCCAGCGGCGATAGTGGTCCGTTGCCACCGACGGGTCGGAGCTGTCCTTGATGTAGCCCCGACAGTACCAGTCGTACCAGTTGTTGCGCCTGTCGCCGCCCTCGATCTGGGTGGCGGCGGTGGCGGTCCCCAGCAGCATGCCGGGCTTCAGTTGAAAGTTCATGGCCCCTCCTTTTCTTCTCCTCAGATAATTTTTTCTATTATACGCCAAAAATGAGATTTTTGCAATGGGCATATGGAAAGAGGAGGGGGCCGCGCACACGGCGCGGCCCCCTCCGGATACATTCACTGGATACCGATGGTTTCTTCCCCAGCTTCTGCATAGAATAAGGGGAGCGGGCCCACCGACCGCTCCCCTTGGCTTACCGCTTTTCCCCCGGCTTGAAGACCAGCGCCGCCAGAAAGGCGAACAGTACGGCGGCGGCGATGCCGCCGGCGGTGGCTGTCAGCCCCCCGGTGAGCACACCCAGCCAGCCCTTCTCCGCGACGGCTTTGCTGACGCCTTTTGCCAGGTTAGAGCCAAAGCCCGTCAGGGGGACGGTAGCCCCCGCTCCCCCCCACTCGGCAATGGGACCGTACACACCGATGGCCTCCAAGAATACGCCTGCTACCACATACCCCGTCAGAATACGGGCAGGGGTCAGCTTGGTTCTGTCGATGAAGATCTGTCCGATGGCACATAGGATGCCGCCGCACAGGAACGCGTTGAGATACTGCATACATGGTTCCTCCCTGGGGACATACCGTCCCGCGCTTTTACAGAGTTTCGATGACCACCGCGTGGCAGATGGAGGGAATGCTCTCGCCCTGGAACGTGGTGGTAGGGGACAGAAGGGCGCCGGTGGGGGCAAAGAGGATCTTCCTCCACTTCCCCTCCGCCATTTCCGCCAGCAGATAGCCGCACAGCACCGAGGCCGCGCAGCCGCAGCCGCTGGCGCCGGCGTGCATATCCTGCTTTTGGATGTCGTAGAGCAGCAGGCCGCAGTCGGTGTAGTTCCTGCTCATGTCCACCCCGTCCTGGGCGAAAAGATCCGTAACGATCTGATGGCCGAGGGCCCCCAAATCCCCGGTAAAGATCATGTCGTAGTCCTTGGGGCCGGTACCGGTGGCCGCGAAGTGGGCGGAGAGGGTGTCGTAGGCCGCGGGGGCCATGGCCGCGCCCATGTTGTTGGCGTCTGTGACGCCCTTGTCCACGATTTTTCCGCAGGTGACGACCGTGACCCGCGGCCCCCTGCCCTCGCTGCCGAGGATGACGCAGCCGGCGGCGGTGGCAGTCCACTGGGCGGTGGGGGTGCGCTGGCTGCCGTAGGGGACTGGCATGCGGTACTGCCGCTCGGCGGTGCAGAAGTGGCTGCTGGTCATGGCCCCCAGCTTTTGGGCGGCGCCGCCGCTGATGAGCAGGGACCCCAGGGCCAGGCTCTCCCCCATGGTGGAGCAGGCGCCGTAGAGGCCGTAGAAGGGGATCCCGAAATCCCGCAGGCCGAAGGAGGAGCCCACGCACTGGTTGAGGAGATCCCCGGCCAGGATATAGTCCAGATCCTCCGGGGACAGGTTGGCCTTTTCCAGCGCCTTGCTCAGGGCGCTTTTCTGCATGGCGCTCTCGGCCTTCTCCCAGGTCTTCTCCCCGAAAAAGCTGTCGGTGCACAGCTGGTCGAAATAGCCGGCCAGGGGGCCCTCGCCCTCCTGCTTGCCGCCCACGGCGGCGTGGGAGAGGATGACGCCGGGCCGCTCCAGGGCGACGGTCTGCCGCCCCAATCGTTTCTGCATGGTCTTCGCCTCCGTGAAGGAATTGCCGGGCAACGTCCCGGTTTGCTCTCCTAGTTTGGCTGTTTTTCGCAAAATTATGAATTGGTATGGAAAATTCCTGGAAAGTATCGTATAATACTAATTTAATGCCGGGGGAGGCGGAGCCGCCGGCGGGAAACCAGAGTGGAGGAGGAGTTCTCATGGCGGAACAGAAGAGGGCCTTTGGCTATATTTGCCCGGAGTGCGGGAAGCCGGTATATGGGGAGCGGACGGAGTTCGCCCTCAACGCGGCGGCGGTGGCGCTGGTGTGCGACTGCGGACGCAGCGAGCTGACGGCGGAGACTGATGGGCAGACCTTCCGGGTAACGGTCCCCTGCGGCGTGTGCGGTGGGGAGCACCGGGCGGAGGTGCCTGCCCGGTCGGTGCTCCAGGGCAGGGGCGTGGGGCTCGCCTGCCCGGAGACAAAGCAGCTGTGCTGCTATATCGGGGACGTGTACCGGGTCCAGTCCGCCCTGCGGGATCTGGAAGTCTCGGTGGAGAAGAAAAAGGACGGCGGGGACGACGCCTTTTTGGACAATGTGATCATGTATGAGGTGCTCTCGGAGCTGAAGGATATTGCGGCCCGGGACGGCATCTCCTGTACCTGCGGCAGCAGGAGCTGCAGCGTGGAGGTCCACGGCTCGGCGGTGGACCTGGTGTGCCGGGCGTGCGGCGGACGGCTGCGCCTCCCCGCGGCCACCGATGAGGACCTGGACCGGCTGTGCTGCCAGTATACGCTGACCATCCAGGGAAGGCCGTGAGCCGACGGCGAACTGTTAAGGAGTGAGCTATGATCCGTTTTTTGGCCCGGCATCTGATCCGGGACTATGACAATGCGGCCGATCCCGCCGTGCGGCGGGCTTACGGCGTGCTGTGCGGCTGTGTGGGAATTGGACTGAACCTGCTGCTGTTTGCCGGGAAATTCCTGGCCGGTCTGGTCAGCTCCTCCATTGCCATTACCGCCGACGCCTTCAACAATCTCTCCGACGCCGGCTCCTCGGTGGTGACGCTGCTGGGCTTCAAGCTGGCGGCCCAGCAGCCGGACCGGAACCACCCCTTTGGCCACGGCAGGCTGGAGTATGTGTCCGGGCTGGTGGTGTCCATGGTGATATTGCTGATGGGTGTGGAGCTGGGCAAGAGCTCGGTGGAGAAGATCCTCCACCCCGCCGAGGTGACATTCAGCCCCCTGGTGGCGGCGATCCTGGCGGTTTCCATCTGTGTCAAGCTGTACATGGCGTTCTACAACCGGAGCATCTCCAGGAAGATCGACTCGGCGGCCATGGCCGCCACCGCCGCCGACAGCCTCTCCGACTGCCTGGCCACCACGGCGGTGCTGCTCAGTACCCTGGCCGGCCACTTCTGGGGCGTTGCCATCGACGGCTGGTGCGGCGCCGTTGTGGCCTGCTTCATCCTCCTGGCGGGCGTCAACGCCGCCAGGGAGACGATCAACCCCCTGCTGGGCCAGCCGCCGGATCCAGAGTTCGTCAAGCGGATCGAGGAGCTGGTGCTGTCCCACCCGGAGATCATCGGGATCCACGACCTGATGGTCCACGACTACGGCCCGGGGCGGCGGTTCATCTCCCTCCACGCGGAGGTGCCCGCCAGCGGGGACATCGTGGTGCTCCACGATGTGGTGGATTCGGTGGAGCGGGAGATCAACGCCGCCATGGGCTGCCAGGCCACCATCCACATGGATCCCATGGCGGAGGACGACGCCCTGACGGCGGAGACCCGGGAGCGGGTGGCGGCGATCGTCCGGATGATCGACCCCCGCGTCACCATCCACGACTTCCGCATGGTGGTGGGGCCCACCCACACAAACCTGATTTTCGACGCGGTGATACCCTATGACTGCAAGCTCACGGACCGGGAGGTGTCCGACCGGATCGAGGCCGGCGTCCGCGCCCTGGACGGAAATTATTTCGCCGTGGTGGAAGTGGAAAAGAGCTACGTATAAAGGGAAAGGGAGGCGGCCCCGCGGGGCCGCCTCCCTTGTTTGAAGGATGTAGGATCACCGGCTGTATGCGCCGATGCGCTCAGTGGGTATGGCCAAAGATCAGCAGCAGCCCCAGCAGCATGCCCAGCATGGTGGACAACCCGCTGAGCTTATGCTGCCACAGGTGCTCCGACTCCGGCAGCAGCTCGCCGAACACCACGTACAGCATGGCGCCGGCGGCGAAGCTGAGGGAGACGCTCAGCAGCACGGGGTTCATGGCGCCGATGGAGTAGCCCAGCAGCGCGCCCAGGATGGTGGGCAGGCCGCTGAGGGCGGCGATACCGACGGCGCCTGCGGGACGGGACCCGCCGGTCAGCAGGGGGGCGGCAATGCTCATCCCCTCCGGCAGGTTGTGCAGCCCGATGATGAGCGCGGCCAGGATGCCGCCGTGGCCAGCGCCCTGGGCCGTCCCGGCAAAGGTGGCGCCGATGGCCATGCCAACGGGCATGTTGTGCAGCGCCACCGCCGCCGCCAGCACCAGCCCGGCTGTGTGCAGGGTGTGGTGGCCGCAGGCGCACATCTCCCCGTTGTCGCGGCCGTGGCGGGCGGCCTCGTGGTCATGCTCTCCGTGCTTGTGTATCTCATGTTCCTCATGGCCGCCGTGGTCGTGATGCGCCTCTTCCCCGCCGCCGTGGCTGTGGCTGTGGTGGGCCCGCTTGTCGATCCAGCAGTTGAGCAGGTAGGTGCAGAAATAGCCCACCAGGATCCACAGCAGCACAGGGAAAATGCTGGCGTCCTCCGTGGCGTCCGCAATCAGGTCGAAACAGACCACGCTGAACATCACGCCTGCTGTAAAGCGCAGCAGCAGGCTCACGGAGCGATCCGAGGGGCGGTGGACCGCCACAGCCAGGCATCCGCCCAGGGCCAGCCCGCCCACGCCGGTCAGCGCGGTGATGAGAAAAATCGTCAAATAGGTGTTCATGGGAAAGCTCCTGTCCAAAAAATCTCAATTTATAGTATACCGCCGGAAAAGAAAAGTCAACCAAAAGTCTGGCTGCGGCGCCATTTCCGAAAATGCCGGAAGAAAAAGACGGTTTATGGAACTCGCCTATTGCGCAAACCGGAAGGATTCATTATAATGGAATAGAATTTGCCGGGATGCCCGCCCTGTGGGCCGCCGGACTGCGCCCAGTCCCGCCGCGGCATACCGTGTCATAACCATACGAATGAAAAAGGAAGGAATGATCTCCATGACCGACGTCCACATTTCCGATACCATCCGCTATGTGGGGGTAGACGACACGACCCTCGACCTCTTCGAGAGCCAGTATGCGGTGCCAAACGGCGTGTCCTACAACTCCTATGTGATATTGGACGAGAAGGTGGCCGTGATGGACTCGGTGGACCGCAGGGCCACGGAGGAGTGGCTGGGCCGCCTGGACGCGGCCCTGGGGGGCCGCAAGCCGGACTACCTGGTGATCCAGCATCTGGAGCCGGACCACTCCGGCAGCATCGGCGCGCTGGCCGAGAGGTACCCGGACATGGTCCTGGTGGGCAACGCCAAGACCTTTGCCATGCTTCCCAAATATTTCCCGGCTGACTACACGGGACGGACACTGACCGTGAAGGAGGGAGACGCCCTCGACCTGGGCAGCCACACCCTGCGGTTTTTCATGGCCCCCATGGTCCACTGGCCGGAGGTCATGGTCAGCTATGAGTCCAGCGAGCAGGTCCTCTTCTCCGCCGACGGATTTGGCACCTTCGGCGCCCTCTGCAAGGACCTCCCCTGGATCGAGGAGGCCCGCCGCTACTATATCAACATCGTGGGCAAGTACGGCGTCCAGGTGCAGGCCCTGCTGAAAAAGGCCGCCGGTCTGGACATCAGGACGATCGCCCCCCTCCACGGCCCCGTGCTGACGGAGGATCTGGGGTACTACATCGGTAAGTACGACCTCTGGAGCCGCTACGAGCCGGAGGACGAGGGCGTGCTGGTGGCCTATGCCTCCATCCACGGCAACACCGCCAGGGCGGCCCATGTCATGAAGGAGATCCTGGAGAAGAAGGGCTGCGCCAGGGTGGTGATGGCCGATTTGTGCCGGGAGGACCAGGCCGAGGCTGTGGAGAACGCCTTCCGCTACGGGAAGATGGTGGCCATGGCATCCACCTACGACGGCGGCGTCTTCCCGCCTATGGACCACTTCATGGCCCATTTGCGGGACAAGACCTACCGCAGCCGCACCGTGGCGCTGATCGAAAACAGCTCCTGGGCCCCCGCCGCCATAAAGACCATGCGGGCCTATCTGGAGGCCATGAAGAACATCACCATCTGCGATACGGTCCTCACCCTCCAGGGCGCTGTGAAGGACAGCGACAGGGCGGCGATGGAGAAGATCGCCGACGAGCTGCTGGGCAAGTAACAGAAGATCCAGGACACGGGACGCCGGGAAAGACAATCACCGATAAGAATATATTGACAACAGACCAATTTAACGGCTGGCAAACAGGTTGCAACAGAAAGCGGGTAAGAGAGAAAAAATCTCTTGCCCGCTTTCATTGCTTCATGATTTGTTTACAAACTCAACATGAACATCGCCGTTGTTGCTGGATACATTTAGCGTTTTTGTGCCGCTGTTTTTATTGCCTGGCAAATTACTTTCGCCTTTTTTGATTTCTGTTTGAATGACGAAATCATCATAACTTCCGACAATTGCACCGGAAATATCCCCATTTTTGACATTCAGAGATAACGTGTTTCCTACATCTAAGCTTTCAAAAGTAATGTTTCCGCCGTTAGAGGAGATGCTCATGCTGCCTTTGACAGTCAGCCTCGGAAGCAATACATCTTCATTTGTTGTGGAAAGCGAGAGGTTGTTTAAAAGCGTATCGGGTATCTGCAATACTATTTTCCGATTTTCGACAGAGGAATTTCCCCCAATATAATCCGTCCATTCTTTGCGGCTGGCATTTACCATGGTCAGCACATTTTCATCTGAAACAAAAATATCATAGTATTCTTTGCTGCTTTCAGAATACTGAATGTGGATTTGCCCGTCCGCAGATAACGACACATCAATTTCTCTGTCCCGTACATCCAGATTGATTTCATTGACCTGTGTATCCGGCGTATAACTTTTTTCTTCAAAAGGCTCGCTGCTGTTCAAGCGGCCCGCCAAAACAACACCGCTCAATACAAGACACAATGCAAGTGAGATTATTTTTTTCATGGTAATTCCTCCATATTTAGCAGATGAGATTTACATTTCTAATTTGTAGCAATATCCACCATTATCCATCTCTCTGGTGAAATGGACGCCGAAATTAGGGTAAAATTTTCTTTTTTAAGACCAAAAGCCCTGCGAAAGATAAAGCAGCACTTAGCAACAGACAGATACCAATATGTAAGACAGCATTGCTGTTAAGCATGATCATCTGGAAGAAACCAGACAAAATTCCCCTCAACGCTGCAATCGGTGTAAAAATACAGATGATTGCAACTAAGATTGCGTCCGTCAGCCACCCATACCAATGGGGCTGCATAGATAGCAGAACATGAAGAAAAATCATAACGAGCAGCAAAAAGAACATCTGCTGCACTCCAGCAAGGAAAATCCCGTTTTCCGTCCATCTGCACACGTCCATCATATTGATAACTGCCTGTGCCGGATATACAGGGTCAATCAGCAAATGGATTACCGTATTGATAAGAGAGATACCGAGAGCCAAAACGGCATAGCTGATTAGGCAACCGAAAAAGTAATCTCGCTTACTTGCCCCTAAGTGCAATAACTTTGTGTAATCGTAAAAAACAAAGAAGAATGGCGTCATTACGGCAAGCAGCCAAGTATAATTTCCGTTACTTAAAACAACGTTGCCGGAAGATGTTGCGCAAAGTACCACAAAAACCGTAATGATGAAACTGACTTTATTGCTGGCCAGCAAGCGCTTTGCAATAGCGAAAGTGGCTTTCATCTTACCGCGCCTCCTTTATGTCCGACCATTTGGATAAAGAAATCCTGCAGGGATAATGGGTGGATGTCCAAGGAAGCAGTTTGTTCCGGCGGGCTGTCAAAGATATAGGCCGTTGCAAGACCGCCAACAGTATCTTGACCGATTACGTTCAGATTTTGGGTTGCTGCTTCCACGTCTTTTTGAAGTCCGCTGATACGAAACGCCTTTGTTTCAACCGATTGCAGCGTGTCAAAAAAGCGGACGCTTCCTTTATCAATGATGATTAACTTTTGAATTGTCTTTGCGATTTCTTCAATGATATGGGTAGACACAATAATAATTCGGGGGTGCTTCCGAAAACTCTCTGTGAGCATATCGTAAAACTCTACCCGCATAATTGCGTCAAAACCGAGGACGGGTTCATCTAAAAGGACAACGCTTTTATTGCTTGCCAAACAGATAATCGTGGAAACCATTGTTTTCATACCGAGCGAAAGATGATTAAATTTCTTTTTTCCGTCCAGTTCAAAACGCCCCATCATTTCAGAAGCAAAGCCATAATCGTAGTTGGGGTTTACTTCGGAAGCGATCTGCAACAGCTTCCGCACTGGGAGGTTGAAATGCTTTGCAAAGTTTTCGATATAGCTCACGCCTGTGTCCAAAGTGGACGTAGTGATTACCTTACCGTCAACTTGTATCGTACCATTTGTAATGTTCTGATACCCTGCAACCGATTTGAGAAGCGTTGTTTTACCTGCGCCGTTCCTGCCAAGCAAGCAGTAAATACCCGGCTCGTCGATTGACAAAGTAATGTTTTTCAGTACGGCTGCTTGCCCATACTGCTTTGTTACTTGTTTGAGCGCTATCATGCAGCTTTCCTCCTGCTTCTTTTGACGTAGAGATTGATTTCCGCAATTTCCTATTCTACAATAAAGTATAAACTTTTGTGTAACACAAAGGTCAATAGGGAGAGCGAAAAAATGAAAAAATATTTTTCGGTTGGAGAAGCTGCAAAATCCGTTCATACGACGAGTGAAACCTTACGGCATTATGACCGCATTGGACTAGTGAAACCGAGCAGAAAAGATGAATGGACCAATTACCGCTACTATACTGAGCAGGATATTGTTCGCCTGAATACTGTGCGTGCTTTACAGCTTATGGACTTGCCTTTGCAGGAAATCAAAAAGGTTTTGGAATATGACGATTTGGGAAAAATCGTGGATTTTTTAGCGCAGGCCGAGAAAAAAGCTGATGAAAAAATTGCCGCTCTGCAGTACAGCAAATCCAAAATTCAGTTGGCAAAAGCAGACTATGAGAGGAAATTGCAAGCACGCAAAAATCCAAACGATCCTTTTATCAAAGAGATGCCGGAACGTGTTATCTTACTGTCTGACACCTTAGAAGTGCCAACACTTGATACCCTTTGGAATTATCTAAGCCACTTCTATGAAAAGGTAACTCCTGCCTTAAAAGAGCAGTTTTACTTTGAAGATTTGGCAGGTATATATACCGAAAACGGTTTATCAAGGCTTTTTGCAATCTGTACTCGTCATGTAGAGATTGACGGGTTAAAGAGATTGCCAAAAGGTAAATACCTGTGTGCAAGTTGTACCGAAGAAAGTAGAGAAAGCACATTGGACGAGTTGATGGATAGAGCCAGGACCGAGTATGGCGTGAATCCTCAATTTACGATACAGCTTATCGTTGTATCAGGTATTTTACACTGGAATTATGAGGTGCAGGTTTATGTCGAGAAATAAGGCGCCTTAAATCAGAAATATGTTTATCCTGTTTTTGCCCTTTTATATCGCCATCGCCCTCTTTTTACAAAGACCTTTCCGGGATTTTACAGGCGCGGCGTGGACATCCTCCCGGGTTTATGCTACAATAAGATCATCTGCGGAAGAGGAGGGGGAGCCAAGTGGCTGGACTTGCGGAGAAGCGGCTGTTTCTGCTGGATATGGACGGAACGATCTATTTGGACGAGGACCTGTTTCCCGGTACCCTGCCCTTCCTGGATCATGTCCGCAAAAGCGGCGGCAAGTACCTGTTTCTCACCAACAACTCCTCCCGCTCGGTGGAGACCTACATCGAAAAGCTCTCCCGGCTGGGGGTAAGCGCTAAAGCGGACGACTTCCTCACCTCCACCTCCGCCCTGGTGGAGGATCTGAGACACCGTCTCCCCTACCGGCTGTGCTACGCCTTCGGCACCGCCGCCTTCCGGCAGCAGTTGAAGGACGGCGGCGTCCCCGTCACTGACCGTTTGAGCGACGAGGTGGACTGCCTGCTCATCGGCTTTGACACCGAGCTGACCTTTCAGAAGCTGGAGGACGCCTGCATCCTCTTAAACCGGGGGGTGGACTTCATCGCCACCAACCCGGACTGGGTGTGCCCCACCTGGTACGGCTCGGTGCCCGACTGTGGCAGCGTGTGCGAGATGCTGCATAGGGCCACCGGGCGGCGGCCCCGGGTCATTGGCAAGCCCCAGCCCGCCATGGCCCTGCTGGCCATGGAACAATGGGGGTACTCCAGGGAGGAGACCCTGCTGGTGGGGGACCGGCTCTATACCGACATCGCCTGCGGCGTGAACGCCGGCATCGACACCGCCTTCGTCCTGTCCGGGGAGGGCACTTTAGCGGACTTGGAAACCAGCGAGGTCAAGCCCACCTATGTGTTTGACGACATCGCCGCCCTGCTCTCGGCAGTGAAGGGGTAACACGACTTCGATCAAATCCGCTTTGTGAAGGAGTGAAAAGATGGCCGGTTACATGGTCTATTGGCCAGGAGAACAGGTCCGCAAATTGAAAAAGGCAAAGGACGCCGGCCCGATCCGGGTGGCCCTGGGCAGCATTCACACGAAAATGCCGTCCATCGCAAAGGTCAAGGTGGGCGATGTGATCTATCCTGTCACCTTGGAAAAAGGGACGCTCTATGTCATGGCCCGCCTGCCGGTGGAAAAGGTGGAGAGCGCATTCGACTACCTTTTGCGGGAGACCGGCGCAAGGCACAGCGCCTTGATCCCCCATGGGGTGGCCTATGAGAGGATCGCGTACCGGGGCGGCGCGCCCTCTTTCTGGACTTCGGACAGCGCCCCTGTCTATTCCGAGGAGGAGCTTCCTGCCGGGATCACAAGGATCGTGCGGCTGGCAGACCGGAAGCCCGTTCCCCATCTGTGCCACCAGGAGCCCTTTAACTGCTGCTCGGAGACCGCCGCGTCCGGCACAAGGGGCTCTTCCATCCAACCCCGGCCCATTCCGGCGGAAAAGATACCGGAGCTTCTTTTCGGCCCCAGCAAGGCCAAGCAAAAGCCATTAAAACGGAACGCCAAAGGAGAATTGACCGCGCTGTCCCTGTCAGGGGTTGCCCGCAAAATGGGCGAGGAGACAAAGGCGTACTTTGATTCTCTTTTTGATGGAACTGCTTAAATAACACATTGATCAGACAGCCACACAACGACAAGAGAAAGAGGGAGACAGAATGAAGCTCAACAACAAGCGGACCATCCTGGTGGGTCTGGCGTTCTTGTCCATCTGCGCCTTCTGGCAGATGTACGATAACGTCATTCCCCTGATCCTCACCAACACCTTCCACATGGACGAGTCCCTGTCCGGCGCCATCATGGCGCTGGACAACATCCTGGCCCTGTTCCTGCTGCCCTTCTTCGGCGGCCTGTCCGACCGCAGCCACTCCAAGCTGGGCCGCCGCACCCCCTTCATCCTGGGTGGCACCGCCGGGGCGGTGATCCTCATGAACATCCTGCCCATCCTGGATAACAGCTACTCCGCCGAAGCCGCCCCCTTCAAGTTCGTCTCCTTCGTGGTGGTGCTGGGCCTGCTGCTCATCGCCATGGGCACCTACCGCTCCCCCGCCGTGGCCCTGATGCCCGACGTGACCCCCAAACCCCTGCGGAGCAAGGGCAACGCCATCATCAATCTCATGGGCGCGGTGGGCGGCATCCTCTACCTGGGCGTGGCGGCGGTGCTCTACCCCACCTCCAAGGTCAAAAATATGGCCCATGTCGACTACCAGCCCCTGTTCCTGGTGGTGTCCGCCATCATGGTCATCGCCGTCGTGGTGCTTCTGCTCACCATCCGGGAACCCAAGCTGGTGGCGGAGACCCAGGCCCTGGAGCAGCAGCATCCGGAATGGAACCTGGCGGAGGACGACGGCTCCGGCCATGAGGTGCTGCCCGCCCCGGTGAAGCGGAGCCTGGGCTTTCTGCTGGCCTCCATCGCATTGTGGTTCATCGGCTATAACGGCGTCACCACCTGGTTCACCACCTATGTGGCCCAGGTCATGGGCGAGGGCCTGGGCGGCGCGTCCACCTGCCTGATGGTGGCCACCGCCGGGGCCATCGTGTCCTACATACCCATCGGCGTCATCGCCAGCAGGATCGGCCGGAAGAAGACCATCATGACGGGCATCATCCTGCTGGCCGCCTGCTTCCTGTCGGGGTATCTGCTCACAGCCAACGCCCACTCCATCACCCCTGTTATGTATGTGGCTTTTGCCCTGGTGGGCCTTGCCTGGGCCGCCATCAACGTCAACTCCCTGCCCATGGTGGTGGAGATGTGCAGAGGCTCCGACGTGGGCAAGTTCACCGGCTACTACTACACCGCCTCCATGGCCGCCCAGGTGGTCACACCCGTGCTGGCGGGCACCCTGATGAAGCACATCAGCTACAAGGTGCTGTTCCCCTACGCCGCCCTGTTCGTGGCCCTCTCATTCGTCACCATGCTGTTTGTGAAGCACGGCGACAGCAAGGCGGAGGCAAAAAAGGGCTTGGAGGCCTTTGAGGCCATGGACGACTGAGCCTTCGGCTCCCGCCGGAAATGAAGACCATTTTCGGCGAATCTGCACCCCGCATGCCGCTGGAAAAAACGGATAAAATTTGATTCGCGCCCACAGGCGCGAACGCTGTGAGGCCTTCTTTATGACTGCACTGTACATGATCATTGTAATTCTTCTGATTTTGCTTGCCCTGTGGGTGCTGGCTCTGCGGTGCCGCAGGAACCATCCGGCCTGGGCTGTGCTGGAGAAATACCGCTACGCCCACCGGGGGCTCCACGACAAGGAGCACGGCGTGCCGGAGAACTCCCTGGCCGCCTTCCGCCGGGCGGCAGACCACGGCTTCGGCGCAGAGCTGGATGTCCACCTGACAACGGACGGCCGGCTGGCCGTCATCCACGACGACAGCCTCAAGCGCACCTGCGGCGTGGATGTGAAGTCCTCCTGGCTGACAGCGGAGGAGCTGGGCCAGTACCGGCTGGAGGGCACCGATGAGAAAATCCCCTTTTTGGAGGAGGTGCTGCCCATCTTTGAGGGAAAGGCTCCACTCATCGTGGAGCTGAAGGTGGAGGGAAACGCTGGCGCGCTGGCGAAGGCCACCTGCGACCTGCTGGACCAGTACAAGGTGGACTACTGCATCGAGTCCTTCCACCCCCTGGCGGTACGCTGGCTGAAGAAAAACCGGCCCGACGTGTGCCGGGGACAGCTGAGCCAGAACTTTATGAAGGACGAGCACACCGGCATGGGCTGGCTGGCGGACTTCGCCATGACCCACCTGCTGACCGGCTTCCTCACCGCCCCGGACTTCATCGCCTACAACCACCATCACCGCCGGGAGCCGTCCCTCCGGCTGGCCCGGAGGGTGTGGGGCGTGCGGGAGGTCAGCTGGACCATCCGGGACCCGGCCGCCATGGAGACAGTGGAGCTGGAAGGCGCGACCCCCATTTTTGAGAAGTTTGTACCCGCCGCCCGGCGGGAGGGGAAGAGAACGCAGTGAAAAACGGTGTGAAGAAGCGAAGCTGGGCGGGAATCCTCAGCATCTGGCTGTTCTTTGAAGCCGTGGCGGTGACACTGTGGCTGGCCCGTGACAACCTGTTCTATCTGCTGAACTTCTCCTACATCGGCACCTGCCTGGCCGGGGGGCTGCTGCTCTATGAGCGGAAGTGGAAGTATGCCCGCAACGCGGTGCAGTTCGCCGTGGGGACATATATGCTGGTCTATCTGGGCCTCCTCTCCCATGAGAACATGCAGATCGAGGGGTTCTGGTACTACCTGTTCCTGGGGGTGTTTGAGGCGGCGGTGATCCACTATCTGGTGGCCAAGATTGCCGGTCCCCTGCTCTTTGGCCGAGGGTGGTGCGGCTATGCCTGCTGGACGGCCATGATACTGGATTTGCTGCCCTACAAGACGCCCCGGCAGCCCCGGCGGCAGTGGGGCTATATCCGCTATATCGTCTTCCTCGCTTCCCTGCTCTATGTGGGCGCCCTGTTCTTGCTTCCTATCCAGGGCTTGGAGCGGATCATGTTTTGGAGCTTCGTAGGAGGGAATCTTCTTTACTACGCCGTGGGGATCGGCCTGGCCTTCTGCCTGGAGGACAACCGGGCCTTTTGTAAGTACATCTGCCCGGTGACGGTGTTTTTGAAGCCGGCCAGCTACTTCGCCCGCTTCCGCGTGACCTGCGACAAGGAAACATGCATCTCCTGCGGGAAGTGCGTCCGCTCGTGCCCTATGGAGGTGGATATGCTGGATCCGGCCCGGAGCCGGAAAAACGGGACGGAGTGTATCCTGTGTATGCGCTGCGTGGAGGAGTGTCCCAAGGGCGCGCTGAAACTGTGACAAAGTAAAACAGAGAGCGGACCGGATTCCCGGTCCGCTCTCCCCGCTTATGTTATGAACTATGAATTTTTTTTGCTGATGGGCTGCCGTACCAGCAGTCGGCCCAGCGCCTTGGCGTCGAAGGGATACAGCGGGTAGAGATACCCTTTGCCCAGGATGGGTTTGGTGGTCGCCAGCAGGACGATAAATCCAGCGATGCCCAGCACCAGTCCCCACACGTCCAGCAGAGCCACCAGGATCAGGAACACGACCCGGGTCAGCTTCAGGGCGTAGCCCAGCTCAAAGGAGGGCTGGGCAAAGTTGGCGATTGCCACGAAGGCCATATACACCAGCACCTCCGGGACCAGCCACCGGGCCTGGACGGCGAAGTCTCCCAGGATGAGGGCGCCCAGCATGCTGAAGGAGTTGCTCAGCGCGTCCGGCGTGTTCAGAGAGGCCAGCTTGAGCAGGTCCACCACAAAATCCAGCAGCAGGAGCTGGAAGAGAAGCGGCACGCTCCCGGGTTCCTCCGGCACGATAAATCGCAGCGCCTCCGGTACCCGCGCGGCGTCCTTCACCAGCAGGTACCATACCGGTGTGATGAACAGGGCCAGCAGGATCACGATCATGCGCAGATAGCGCAGGTAGGTCCCCACCAGGGGCGGGAAGTAGTAGTCGTTGGCCTCCTCCATAAAGTCGAAGAGAGAGGTGGGCAGCAGCATCACCGAGGGGGAGTTGTCCACCAGCAGCACGATGTCCCCCTCCATGACGCAGGCGGTGGCGGTGTCGGGCCGCTCGGTATAGCGCACCTTGGGGAAGGGGTTGTACCACTGGGGCGCCATCATGGCCTCCGCGATGCTCTCCTGGCTCATGGCGATGCTCCCCACGTCAATGTTCTTAAGCTTTTGCCGCAGCTGTTCCAGCTCCTCCCTGTCCACCTGGTTCTCCATATAGGCCAGCACCACGTCTGTCTGGCTCCGTCCCCCCACCTTGTGGTTTTCCAATGTCAGGTTGGGGTCCCGGATGCGCCGGCGCAGCAGGGCAGTATTCTGCACCATGGTTTCGGTGAAGCCGTCGTGGCTGCCCCGCAGCACCTTGCCGTCGGAGGGCTCCTCCACGCTGCGGCCGGGGAACTTCTTTGCGTCGATCATAGCGCAGTAGTCGAAGCCCTCCAGCAGCAGGACGGTCTTGCCAAGGAAGGCCCCGGTCAGGATCTTGTCCAAAGTGTTTTCGCAGTCCACCTCGCAGAAGGTGACGCACCGGTCGATGAAAGCCTGCATATTCTCCGCGTTCTCAGCCAGTTCAGGGCCCTCTCCCAGCAAAAAGGATATGATCCGCTCGATCACGCCGTCGTCGCCATAGCCGTCGATGACGTACAGCCGCCCCTTTCGCTGTCCGATGTAGATGTCCCGCGCGATCACGTCGTAGTTGCGCCCCACTCCCAGCAGGGTGTCCAGGGCCTTCTGATTTTCGGCGAGACTGCTTGTCAACTGTTCCATGAGCCATCCTCCGGATTCCTGTTTGCGGGTAGTATTTCCACAAATCAAAAAAATATTGACATGGAATATGGCTTGCTTTTCCAATGGGAAGGATTATAATGGAACAATGAAGAGTTCTCATAGATAGGAGGCGCGGCCATGGAGACAAAAAAGTGGGAAGCCATGTTGCTGGCGGTGGAGCAGGGCAGCTTCACCCGGGCGGCGGAGAAGCTGGGCGTCACCCAGTCGGGGCTGACCCATATGATGAACAGCCTGGAGAAGGAGGTGGGGTTCCCCCTGCTGATCCGGGACCACTACGGGGTCCGCTTTACCGCGGCCGGGGAGCGGCTCCTCCCCGCCGTCCGGGATCTGCTCCAGGCCGGGAAGCGCCTGGAGGGACAGATCTCCGCCCAGAACAGCATGAAGCGGGAGAACATCCGGGTGGCCGCCTACTCCAGTATCTGTATGCACTGGCTGCCCACGATTGTGCAGCAGTTCCGCTGGGCCTGCCCGGACGTGTCGGTGGACATCCGTATGGGCAGCGTGGATGAGATGTACCGCTGGCTCCAGGAGGACAAGGTGGATCTGAGTTTTGCCAGCCGCCAGGACAAGGGGAGGTATGACTGGGTGCCGCTGTGGGACGATCCCCTGCTGGCCATTCTGCCCGTGGACGATCCGGCGGGCGATGGGGAGCGGTTCCCGGTGTCGGCCTTTGACGGCAGGGAGTTTCTCATGCCCTCCCTGGGATTTGACCTGGATATCCTCAGTGTGTTTGAGGATCAGGGCGTACAACCGGACATTAAAAATACCTCCGTGGAGGATGCGGCGATCCTCTCCATGGTGGAGCACGGACTGGGGGTCAGTATCCTCTCGGAGCTGGTGCTCCAGGGCAGGCGGGACAATGTGCGCAGCCTGCCCCTGGATCCGCCGGCCTGCCGCCGGATCGGCATCGCCGTGCAGTCCCTGGAGGAGGCCACCCCCATGGTGGGGAAGTTTATCGAATATTCCCGCCGCATCGTGGGGGAGATGTACCAATAAATGGACAAAAAATATCCCGGCTCTTTTGAGCCGGGATATTTTTACCTTTTGGAAGAGGTTGGGAGAGATCAGATGTTGCCCAGGATGTATTTAAGAATGAAGAGAATGGCGATGATATACACCAGGGGTTTGACCTCCTTGGCCTTGCCGCGGCAGACCTTGATAATGGCGTAGGAGATGAAGCCGAAGCCGATGCCGTCGGAGATGGAGTAGGCAAAGGGCATCACGGAGATGGTCAGGAAGGCGGGGCACGCCTCCTCAAAATCGTTCCAGTTGATCTCGGTGGCGCCTTTGATCATATAGACGCCCACAATGATCAGCGCGGGGGCGGTTGCGGCGGAAGGAATGGCGTGGGCCACGGGGGCGAAGAAGCAGCTCAGGATGAACAGGATGCCCACGACGATGGAGCTCAGGCCAGTGCGGGCGCCCTCGGCAATACCGGTGGAGGACTCCACAAAGGTGGTGACAGTGGAGGTGCCCAGCACAGCGCCGCAGCAGGTGGCGATGGCGTCGGCGATCAGGGCCCGGTCGCCGCCGGGCAGGTTGCCGTTCTTATCCAGCATGCCGGCGTTGGCGGCAGTGCCGATCAGGGTGCCCACGGTGTCGAAGCAGTCCACCAGGAAGAAGCTGACCACGGCGGTGATCAGGGCGATGACGCCGCCGTCCACAGCCGTCAGACCGGTGAAGGACAGAGCGCCGAAGGTCTCGCCCAGAACGGAGAAGCCGAAGGCGTCAGGGGTGTAGACGGTCAGGCCCATGGGGATGCCGATGATCGTGGAGATAATGATGCCGATGAAGATGGCGCCCTTGACCTTGTAGGCCAGCAGGATAGCGGTGATCAAAAGGCCGATGATGCACAGAAGGCCGTTCATGTTCGCCGCGCCGTCAATGGAGAACTGCAGAGCGGGGACGCCGCCGCCAAAACCGATCAGGCCCACGTTCAGCAGACCGATAAAGGCGATAAAAAGGCCGATGCCGGCGGAGATGGCGTTCTTCAGGAATGCGGGGATGGCGCTGATGAGCTGTTTGCGCAGGGGGCTGATCGCCACGACCAGGAACAGGATGCCGCTGAGCAGGACGATGGCCA
Organism: uncultured Oscillospiraceae bacterium; assembly: GCA_902373635.1. Lineage (GTDB taxonomy): Bacteria > Bacillota > Clostridia > Oscillospirales > Oscillospiraceae > Pelethomonas. The sequence continues at coordinate 11,070 of CABKMV010000023.1, read as the reverse complement.
GGCCCTGCTGCCAGGTGTAGCCCATGCTGAAGCAGATCGTATAGGTAAAGAAGGCGTTCAGGCCCATGCCGGGGGCCTGGGCAAAGGGCGCGTTGGCCAGCAGCGCGGTCAGGAAGCAGCCCACCGCGGCGGACAGGCAGGTGGCCAGCATGACAGCGTGGTAATTCATGCCCGTGGCTTGCAGCATATTGGGATTGACAAAGATGATGTAGGCCATGGCGAAGAAGATCGTCAGTCCGCCTACGATCTCGGTGCGGACGCTGCTGCCCCGCTCGGAGATCTTGAAGAACTTATCCATAGTTTCCCTCCTCAAAATTTCACAAGGACGGCGTGCCGCCCAGGATTATGGTTACATTTTACACGATAGCCGGGGAAAAGAAAAGACTTTCTGTGCAGCCTGACAAATATTTGTGCAACCCAACAAATTTTTAGGAAGGACTTTGGCTATATTTCTCCGCGGATGAAAAAATAGAGGAAACAGGTCCTTCTCAAAACCGGAAAAATGTGGTATCCTATAGCGGAAAACCGCGCAGGCCGGCGAAAGGACCTTCCGCGGGAGACAGGGGAAGGAGCGTATGGGGTATGCCTGTGACGGACACATCCTCCGCGCTGGAGGAATTGATGCAGGTCAGCTGGGGGAAACTGACGCTGGAGCAGCTGCTGTACGCGCTGCTGCTGCTGGCAGTCTGCCTGATCGTGATCCGCCTCGTCATGACGCTGGTGCGCCGCCTGATGGAGCGGACAGCCCTGGACGGGCGGGTAAAAAAATATATCCTCAGCGGCGTCAAATCGCTTTTGTATGTGGTCACAGCGCTGATGGTGGCGGCGAGCCTGGGCGTCGACGTGACGAGCCTGATCGCCCTGGTCAGCGTGTTCGGCCTGGCGGTCTCCCTGGCGGTGCAGGACGTGCTGGCCAATGTGGCGGGCGGACTGGTGATCCTCTTCTCCAGGCCCTTCGCCCTGGGGGACTATGTGGCCACCGACGACGGCGAGGGCACGGTGGAGGAGATCAGCCTCACCCACACAAAGCTGGACACCTTCGGCGGCCAGCGGGTGATACTGCCCAACAGCAAGCTGATGGACGGGAAGATCGTTAACTACACCGTCCGCGGCGTCCGGAGGGTGGACCACACCGTCTCCGCCTCCTATGACGACAGCGCCGCGGCGGTCCGCGCCGCCTGCCTGAAGGCGATCTCCCGCACGCGCGGCGTCCTGGAGGACCCCGCGCCGGCGGTGGTGGTGACGAACTATGGAGAGAGCGCCGTGGAGTACCACGTCCGCTGCTGGGCCAGGACGGAGGAGTTCTGGGACGTGAACAACACCTCCCTGGAGGAGCTGCGCCGGGCCTTTGAAGAGGACGGCGTCACCATGACCTACAACCATCTGAACGTCCACATCCTGGACGGAACAACAAAAGAGAAGTGAGAAAAAGCCTGTATGCTGGAATTTAAGCCTATCCAAGTCAAGAGCGCGGCCCGGCTGCGCAAATATTACAGCAAATGTACCTACCGCCTGTGCGAGTACTCCGTGGGCGTCAAGCTGATGTGGCGGCACCACTGGCACCCCGCCTATGCCGAGAGCAGCGGCTGTCTGGTGGTCCTCAACCGCAGCCACCACCTGGGCTACATCTTTGACTATCCCGTGCCCCTGCCCGGAAAGGGGGACGTGGACGCCGCGCTGGACGAGATCGACGCATGGTGTATGGAACACGGCGTGGCTCCGGCCTTCGGCGTGGTCCCCGCGGAGGAGCGGGAGCACCTGATGGAGCGCTATCCCTATACAATTGTTGATAACGACCGGCTGTGGCAGGACTACCTGTACCGGGCAGAGGATCTGATGACCTTTGCCGGGCGGCGCTACTCCGGCCAGCGCAACCATATCAACAAGTTCCGCAAGCTCTATCCCAACGCCCATTTCCGGCCCATTATCCCGGAGGACGGCCAGAAGCTGGAGGCGTTCTGGGACGAGTTCCACCAGACCTTCAACAAGGAGGAGGCACTGGCGAAGAAGGAGGTCTGCTATGCCCGGAAGCTGATGCGGCAGGTGGGCAAGCCCTGGGTAAAGGCCGGGGCCATCGAACTGGACGGGAAATTTATCGCCATTTCCCTGGGGGAGATCTGCGGCGACACGCTGGTCTGCCACATCGAGAAGGGCCTGCCCCAGTACGAGGGGGTATACCCCGCCATGGTCCAGTCCTTTGCCGCGTGCTACGGCGAGGGCCTGCGCTGGATCAACCGGGAGGACGACGCCGGCGACCGGGGGCTGCGCACCAGCAAGCTCCAGTACCTGCCCGCGGACATGGGGGCCAAGGTGCGCCTCCGGGTCCGCAATGAGCTGGCCTATGTGGAGGAGATTCCCACCCTCCGCAGCGAGCGGCTGACGCTGGACGCCATGGGAGAAAAGGATCTGGCCGCTTACAACCGCCTGTGCCTGGACGACGAGCGCAACCGCTGGTGGGGCTACGACTACCGGAAGGATCTGGAGGGAGAGCTGACAGAGGGCTACTTCCTGGAGGTGGCCCGCCGGGATTTCGCCAACAAGCTGGCGGTGAATTTCGCCGTGCGGCTGGACGGGGAGCTGATCGGCGAGGCGGTGCTCTACCAGTTCGACTACAAGGGCGGCGCGGAGCTTGGATGCCGCATCCTTCCGGAGTACGCCGGGCATGGCTATGGGGCTGAAGCCTTCCGGCGGGCGGCGGAGTGGAGCCTCTACGAGCTGGGCCTGTACCGGCTGAAGGCCAAGTGTTACCATGAGAACGAGGCGTCCAGAAAGATGCTCTCCTCCTGCATGCGGCCCAGCGGGGAGGACGACACATTTTACTATTTTGAAAAGATCGTATGACGGTCTGCCGGGGGCGCTTCGGCGTCCCCGGCAGGCAAAAATTTTCCCCAAAATCAAAATTTCATATTGACAGCGGGAAGGTGTTTTAGTATAATAACCCTTGCCGTTCAGCGAAGCGGCCTTCCGGGAGCATAGCTCAGCTGGTTAGAGCACCTGCCTTACAAGCAGGGGGTCACTGGTTCGAGTCCAGTTGTTCCCACCATTTTCCTTACTATGGCCCAGTAGTTCAGTTGGTTAGAACGCTAGCCTGTCACGCTAGAGGTCGACGGTTCGAGCCCGTTCTGGGTCGCCATTTTTCCCATCGGATACATTGTATCCGATATGCCTCTGTAGCTCAGTTGGTAGAGCAGCGGACTGAAAATCCGCGTGTCGTTGGTTCAATTCCGACCGGAGGCACCATTCGCGGGCGTAGCTCATCTGGTAGAGCGCCACCTTGCCAAGGTGGAGGTAGCGGGTTCGAGCCCCGTCGCCCGCTCCACAAAAGAAGCAGGAGCAAGCACTTTGCTCCTGTTCTCTATATGGCGACATAGCCAAGTGGTAAGGCAGGGGTCTGCAAAACCCCGATTCCCCGGTTCAAATCCGGGTGTCGCCTCCAGAAAAGATGACACGTGAAAGCGTGTCATCTTTTTTATATTCTCCGCCGGGAATTTTTGCTTCTGCGCTGAAGGCGACATTCTTTTCCCTGTTTCTGCCCATACTAACAGCACGATTTGCCCAATGAGAAGAGTTTTGGTGAGGAGTGCTGTTTATGCAAGAGAATAGAAATAGCGGGGCGGCCTGTGACCGCCGCCCCAACCGCCTGGCTGGGGAGAAATCCCCCTATCTGCTCCAGCACGCGGCCAACCCGGTGGACTGGTACCCCTGGGGTGAGGAGGCTTTTGACCGGGCCCGGCGGGAGGACAAGCCCCTTTTCCTGTCCATTGGCTATTCCACCTGCCACTGGTGCCATGTCATGGGCCGGGAATCCTTCGAGGACGAGGCGGTGGCCGCGATTTTGAACCGGTCCTTTGTGCCCGTCAAGGTGGACCGGGAGGAGAGGCCCGATGTGGACGCGGTCTACATGGAGGCATGCCAGACTTTGACCGGATCCGGCGGCTGGCCCCTGACCGTCCTGGCCACGCCGGATCAAAAACCCTTCTGGGCGGGGACGTATCTGCCGCCCCGGAGCCGCTACGGGCAGATGGGCCTGAAGGAGCTGCTGGAGGAGGCGGAGAAGCTGTGGCGCACCCAGCGGGAGCGGCTCCTCTCCCTCGGGGAGGAGGTAGCCGGCCTTGTGGCCCGGGAAAAAGAAGGGGCGGAGGGCCGGCCCGACCGCGGCCTGATCCGCGCTGGTGTGGAACAGCTCCAGCAGAGCTACGACCCGGAAAACGGAGGCTTTGGCGTCGCACCCAAGTTCCCCACGCCCCACAACCTGCTGCTTCTGCTGTCCTACGAGAGGCGGGAAGGGGACGCCTCAGCCCTGGAGATGGTGGAGACGACACTGACCCAAATGGCCCGGGGCGGCCTCTTCGACCACATCGGCGGCGGCTTCTGCCGCTACAGTACTGACCGGCGCTGGCTGGCGCCCCACTTTGAAAAAATGCTCTACGACAACGCGCTGCTCTCCTGGGCCTACCTGGAGGCGTTCAGCCGTACCGGGCGGGAGTTTTACCGGGAGATCGCCTGCCGCACCCTGGACTACGCCCTGCGGGAGCTGCGGCTGCCCGGCGGCGGCTTCGCCTGCGGGCAGGACGCGGACAGCGGCGGCGAGGAGGGGGGCTTTTACCTGTTCTCCGCTGGGGAGGTGGAGAAGGTGCTGGGCCGGGAAGACGGCGAGACCTTCTGCCACTGGTACGACATCACCCGGGAGGGGAACTTCCAGGGGAAGAATATCCCGAACCTGCTGGAGAACCCGGAGTATGTCTGGCCCTATCCCGGCCTTGACCGGCAGCGGGAAAAGCTGCGGGACTACCGGCTGGAGCGGGCGAAGCTCCACCGGGACGACAAGGTGCTCACCAGCTGGAACGGCCTGATGATCGCCGCCCTGGCAAAGGCGGGGCAGCTTCTGGGCGAGACGCGCTATCTCCACGGGGCGGAGGCGGCCAGGCTGTTCGTCAAGACCCGGCTGACCACCCCCGAGGGGCGGCCGTACCTGCGCTGGCGGGACCGGGAGGCTGCGGTGGAGGGCCAGCTGGACGACTATGCCTTTTATATCCTGGGTCTTCTGGAGCTGTACGGGGCGAATTTTTCCACCTCCTGCCTCCGGGAGGCGGTAAAACTGGCGGACAAGATGGAGGAGCTGTTCTGGGACGAGGAGAAGGGGGGCTTCTACCGCACGGCCCACGACGGGGAGAGGCTCATCGTCCGGCAGAAAGAGACCTACGACGGCGCGCTTCCCTCGGGGAACGCGGCGGCGGCCTGGGATTTGGCGCAGCTGGCAAGGCTGACCGGCCGGCAGAAGTACCAGCGTCTGGCCCAGCGGCAGATGGAATTTCTGGCGGGCAACGCGGGGCGCTGTCCCATGGGCCAGAGTTTTGGACTGCTGGCCATGATGGAGGAGCTGTACCCCTCCCGGGAGCTGGTATGTGTATCCAAAGAGGAGGTTCCAGACTGGCTGTCGGAGCTGGGCGGGAGCCGCCATCTCCACACCCTGGCAAAAACCTGGGCCAACAGCAGGGGCCTGGAGCGGCTGGCCCCCTTTACTGCCGCCTATCCCATTCCAGAGACGGGCCAGAGGCTTTACCTCTGCCAGGACGGCCGCTGCGTGGCCCCGGTGGAAAGCCGCTCGGAGCTGGACGGGCTGCTGCGGGAGGAGAAATTGCCGGTATAGGGTGTTGCTTTTGGGAATGCCAGAGAGTATAATCGGGGTGGAATTTACCAAATATGATGGAGGGACCCCATTATGCTGCTGAAAAACGGAACCATTCATGACGCGATCCATCCCCAACCCTACCAGGCGGATATTCTGATCCGTGACGGCGTTATTGCCGCCATTGCCCCGAACCTCTCCCCCGCAGAGGGTGAGGAGGTATTGGACGCAGCGGGCCGCCAGGTCTATCCCGGCTTTGTGGACGCCCACAGCCACCTGGGCCTGGACAACTACGGTATGGGCTTTGAGGGCCACGATTACAACGAACTGGGCGATATTGTGGCCGCTCAGCTCCGGGGCATTGACAGCTTCAATCCCCAGGACAAGGCCCTCCCCCTGGCCCTTCAGGGCGGCGTGACCACCGTGGGCGTTGGCCCCGGCAGCGCCAACGTGCTGGGCGGCACCTTCCTGGCGGTGAAGACGGCGGGAAGCTGCGTGGACGACATGGTCATCAAGGCGGAGGTGGCTATGAAGTGCGCCTTCGGCGAGAACCCCAAGCGGTGCTACAAGGACAAGGGCGACTGCGCCCGCATGACCACTGCCGCCAAGCTGCGGGACATGCTGTTCCAGGCCAGGGACTATATGGAGCGGAAAGAGGCCGCCGGGAATGACGCCCTCAAGCGCCCCAAGTTTGACATGAAGATGGAGGCCCTGATCCCCGTGCTGAAGGGGGAGATCCCCTTGAAGGCCCACGCCCACCGGGCCGACGACATCTGCACCGCCATCCGCATCGCCAAGGAGTTCGGCGTAAAGCTGACGCTGGAGCACTGCACCGAGGGCCACCTGATCGTGGACGAACTGGTACGGGCAGGATACCCCGTGGCGGTGGGCCCCACGCTGACCAACGCCAGCAAGATCGAGCTGGTGAACAAGACCTTCGACACCCCGGGCGTCCTGGCCAGGGCGGGGCTCCAGGTCAGCATCATCACCGACGCGCCGGTGATCCCCCAGCAGTATCTGCCCCTGTGCGCGGGCCTGGCCGTCAAGGCGGGGATGGACCCCTTCGCCGCCCTCCAGGCCATCACCATCAACCCCGCCAGGCACCTGGGCGTTGCAGACCGGGTGGGCTCCCTGGAGGTGGGGAAGGACGCCGACGTGGTCATTGCCGACGGCGACCCCATGGTCAGCGACACCCATATCCTGGCCGTGGTCCTCAATGGCCGGAAGCTCGTCGGATAAGAGAGAATCCTGCTTGCGCTTTTTGCGGCGCCGGGGCTGCCCCGGCGCCGCAAAATTTTTCTTTCCCGGGGGGAAAGGATTTCTTCCCGCTCCCTTGACCCGGGCAGGTTTTCGCGGTATACTTTATCATGTAGCAGTAGCGAATGGAATGGGAGGACTGCAAATGGCAAATACAGTAAAAAAAGTGCGGAAATCCGTGGCGCCCTACTATGGCGTGGCGGCGACCTGGGTGGTGTACGCCCTGCTGTTTGATCTATACAAGGTGAGCAATTTTATCTTTGCCGCCATTTTGTCGGCGGGGGTGGGCCTCCTGCTGCGGGCGGTGTGCAAGGACGAGGAGATCGAGGTGGAGGTCCCCGAGACCCCTGTGGAGGAGAAGCCCACCGGCAACGAGGAACTGGATAAAATGATCAAAGACGGCCAGCTGGCGATCCGGGAGATGAAGCGGCTGGACGGCAATATCGCGGACGAAAAGATCTCCGCCGATATCCGGCGGCTGGAGACGGTCAGCCAGTCCATTTTCGATCAGGTGAAGGCGGACCCTGCCAAGCTGCCCCAGATCCGCAAGTTCATGGACTACTACCTGCCCACCACATTGAAGCTGCTCAACGCCTACGACCGCATGGATTCCACCGGCGGCAGCGGCGAGAACATCGACGGCACCAAGAGCCGGGTGGAGGGCATCATGACCACCATCGTCGCCGCCTTTGAAAAGCAGCTGGACAGCCTCTTCGGCAGCGACGCCATGGATATCTCCACGGATATCTCCGTGCTGGAGACCATGCTGGCCCGGGAGGGGTTGGCCGGGGAGAAGATGGAGGCGGAGACCACCAAGAACGCCGACGGCACCGACATCAAGCTGGAGCTGTAAACAGGATCAACGGACAAAAACCATTTTACGATAAAACGGAGGACAAGACGATGAGTGAGACTGATAACATGATGCCCCAGCTGACCTTGAACGCCGAGGCCGTCGAAGTGGAGGCCCCCCAGCTGGTGCTGGGCAGCGAGGCGCCCGCCGAACCCGTCCAGGAGGAGAAGAAGGTGGAGCCCGTCCAGATCGACGAGAGCATGCTCACCGAGGCGGAGCGGAAAATGGTGGACGACTTCTCCAAGAAGATCGACATCTCCGACAGCCAGCTGGTGCTGCAGTATGGCGCCGCCGCCCAGAAGAGCGTGGCCTCCTTCTCGGAGAGCGCCCTGAGCAGCGTGCGCAACAAGGATTTGGGCGAGGTGGGCGACACCCTTACAAACCTGGTGGTGGAACTCAAAGGCTTTGGCGAGGAGGAGGACAAGGGCGGCATCTTCGGCTTTTTCAAGAAGGCCAGCAATAAGATGGAGACCATGAAGGTCCAGTACACCAAGGCCGAGGCCAACGTGGACAAGATCGCCCGGGAACTGGAGCAGCACCAGCGGGTCCTGATGAAGGATATCGCCATGTTCGACCAGATGTACGAGCTGAACCTGAAGTACTACAAGGAGCTGACCATGTACATCATCGCCGGCAAGAAGCGGCTGGCGGAGGTCCAGTCCGGCGAGCTGGAGGAGCTGCGCAAGAAGGCGGAGGCCAGCGGCACCGCCGAGGACGCCCAGGCCTACAACGACATGGTGAATATGTGCAACCGGTTTGAGAAGAAGCTCCACGACCTGGAGCTGACGCGGATGGTGTCCATCCAGATGGGCCCCCAGACCCGGATGCTGCAGAATAACGACACGCTGATGGTGGAGAAGATCCAGTCCTCCCTGGTCAACACCATCCCCCTGTGGAAGAGCCAGATGGTCCTGGCCCTGGGCCTGGAGAACAGCCGCAAGGCCACTGCCGCCCAGACTGCCGTGACCAACGCCACCAACGAGCTGCTGAAAAAGAACGCCGATATGCTGAAGATGGGTACCGTCGCCACCGCCAAGGAGGCGGAGCGCAGCATCATCGACATCGAGACCCTCCAGCACACCAACCAGCAGCTGATCTCCACCCTGGACGAGGTGATCCAGATCCAGAAGGACGGCGCCCAGAAGCGCAAGGAGGCCGAGGCGGAGCTGGGCCGGATCGAAGGCGAGCTGAAGCAGAAGCTGATGGAGCTGCGGAGTTGATTTCGCCCCTGGCGGGGCGGGAGCGGCTTTCGTGGGCCTGCCCGACCCACACCCGGGTCACTTTTCCTTCGCAGGAAAAGTAACCAAAAGTGCGCTCAGGAGGGAGGGGTTCCGATTCCCCTCCCTCCTGAGAACCACCCTCCCACAAACGGCTCTTCAAGGGGCCCACGGGCCCCTCGCCAGAGGGGCTACCCCCCGGGGTGGGCGACCTACTGCGGTGGAGTGTACAGAAGCTCCAGCATGAGGATGGCGCCCAGGTAGACGCCCTCCTTGAAATAGTCCAGAGAATCTATTCTCAGCAGGGCGCACAGGTTGTCAAACAGTTTATCTCCCACGTCCTTCCCCGCGGTTTTATAGACTTGCTCCCACAGCATGTCCCCTTTATCCATTAACTTCCGGTACGCCGCAGATGGCGGCCTCTCTGCTTTGTATTCTCCATAAAATAATTGCTCCAAAATGTCTGTCACGATGCGTGCCTCCTCTTCTTAAAATGCCAAGATTAAGATTTTATCTTAAATTAAGATTATCAGATTTAATCTTAATTGTCAAGGGGTTTTTATGTTTGATAAAGAATTATTCGGCAATCGTTTGCTGGAACTGCGGAAAAAGAAAAAAGTTTCACAGACAGAGTTGGGAAAACTCCTCGGCGTTTCGGCAACACAAATAGGAGATATGGAACACGGTGAGAGTACGACCTCTATGGCTCGATTATATTTGCTTTGCAAATATTTTGAAGTTTCCTCGGACTATCTTTTAGGTTTGACCGGCGACCCGTCGCCTCGTTTTGAAGAAGAGAGTGGCGAGGCCGAGGATGGCACGGCCGCACTATCCCTTTAACAGGGCGTCAGCCGAAGCCGGACGAGCAACCCGGCAGAGATCAGATGCCAGAAGGATTTGTCATTCGGTGGCTGGATGCTAACAGGATACCACCTAGACCGATGAGACAAAGGATTCCAAAACCATTGGTTTTGGCGATCTTTTGGGTACTTTTCAATCGTTTGAAAAGTACCCCGCCCGTGGGTGCGGGAACCCACAAAACGAACAACAAGAAACAATCCCCCTTGCCCCGCCAGGGGCGAAGAAGAACCCCCGCCGCCGGAGGCGGCAAGAAGGAGGCCCCAATGAAACTATTGAAGAACAAGGCCGTTGCCATCGTCATCATGGTGGCCGCTATCGTCCTCTCCTCCCTCTACGGCTTGTGGAAAAAGCCGGCGGTAGAGGTGCCCGAGGGCGGCGCGTCGCTGGACACCTCCCTGAGCACCGCCGCCTTCTCGCCCTACATTGTGGACGAGGCTGGGGTGCTCTCCTCCAAGACGGAGAAGAGCCTGAGCATCTACAACGCCAACTGGGACCAGATGGTGGGCAGTATCATGGCCGTGGTGACGGTAGAGGACGCGGGCGGCGACGTGGAGGAGGCGGCCTGGGACTGGGCGGACCAGCTCCAGCTGGGAGAGAATGACGCGATCCTTCTGGTGGACGCCGGTGCCAGGGAGTACCGGGTGGTGGCCAGCGGACGGTTCTACGACCGGCTTGCCGCACAGTCCGCCAGTTTTGTGGATACCTGCCTGCTGGAATATGTCCAGCGGGCGGACTATGATAGCGGCGCGCTGAATCTGTTTGGACAGCTCCATGTGCTCCTCAGCGCCGGCAGTACATATAACGGCAGTACCGGCGGTGTTTTCAGCGCCGTTGTCTCCATCCTGATCCTGTTGGTGGTCCTGGTGGTCCTCTTCAGCGTGATTGACGGCATCCGCTACAGCAGCTGGTACGGCCGGTACGGCGCCATGCCCGTGCCGCCGGTGGTCTACCGGCCTGTCCTGTGGTGGCACCGGCCCGGCAGCTCCTGGTACCGCAGGCGGCGGACACCGCCGCCGCCCAGAGGCCCCAGGGGGCCGAGAGGGCCTGGCAATCCACCGCCTCCGCCGCCCCCCAGGGGAGGCGGCAGTTCCAGACCGCCTATGGGCGGCGGATCCAGGCCGTCGGGGGGCAGCAGTACGCCGCCCCGCAGCGGCAGCTTTGGCGGGGGCGCCCGAGGCGGGAGCTTTGGCAGCGGGCGCAGCGGCAGCTTTGGGGGCGGCAGCCGGGGCGGCAGTTTCGGCGGGGGTTCCCGG
>CABKMV010000022.1 GCA_902373635.1 uncultured Oscillospiraceae bacterium | reverse complement strand
GCAGGGGCGCGGCGGCCCCTGCCGCCCGGAAGGCGCGCAGTGGGGAATGGAGTCAGGACAGCCCGGTATCCGCCTGGATGCGGGAGAGAAAGTAAACCCCGTCCGGTGCCCGGTAGAGGCCGGTGAGCCCCTCGGCCAGCCGATAGCTGGTGCCCCGATAGAAGAGCGGGATCACGGGGGCGTCTGAGAGCAGGATCGCCTCGGCGTCATGGAGGTAGGCGTCCCGGGCCTCGGGGGAGACGGCGGCCTGGGCGGAATCCAGCAGGATGTCAAAGGCGTCGCTCTGATAACCGGCCAGATTGTCACCGCTTGCGCTGTGCCAGCGGGCCAGGAGGGCCTCGGCGTCGCTGTAGGCGGCGGAGAACTCCATGCCGGCCAGCTGGAAGGGGGCGGGGGAGGGCTCGGAACCTTCCTCGGTGGACTCGCCGTCCTCCGCCGGGACCAGAAGGGCGTCGTATTCCTCCTGACTGACGCCCCGCACCGTAACCGTAACGCCCAGCTGCTCCTGCCACATGGACTGGAGGGAGCGGGCGATGGCGCGGTTGGCCTCGGAGTTCACATAGATATACTCCACCACCGGGAACCCGCCGCCCCCGGCATAGCCCGCCTGGGCCATAAGGGCCTGGGCCTGGAGGCAGTCGGCGGCATAGTCGCTTGTATCCGGCAGCGTTACCAGCTCCCGGCTGTGGGCGCGGAAGTCCCACTGGACGGCGGGCTCCTCCGGGACAGACCCCGCGTTGGGGTCAGGGATGGAGGGGACATCCTCCTCCGGTTCCTCCTCGACCACGTGCTGGCCGTAGTCGGCGACTCCGTTGGGGACCAGTCCGGCGGCAGCCTGGCTGGTCAGATCCCCCAGGGCGTCCACCACAGCCTGGCAGTCGACAGCCAGCAGGAAGGCCAGCCGGATGTCCGGGTCGTCAAAGGGGGGCTGCTGGGTATTGATGAGCACGCCATAGGTGGAGGTGATGGATTCCGGCAGCCAGCCGCCGCCCTCCGACAACTCCTGCAGCACGGCTACCGGCAGATCCTGGATCAGATCGATCTCTCCGCTGAGGAACTTGCCGTAGTCCGTCTCGCTGTCCGTGGCAGGGACGAAGCGAATACTATCCGGCCCGACATGGAGGGAATCGTAGTAAGTTTCGCTGCGCTCGAGTGTCACCAGGCTGGCGCTGAAAAAGGCGGCTGTATAGGGGCCGTTGGTCACGGTATTTGCGGCGGAGGCGCCCCAACGGCTGTCAGAGAGCAGATCCTCCCGCACCGGCATGGTGTAAGCGCTGGCGCAGATCTCCTCCAGGAAATAGGCGCAGCTGCCGTTGAGAGTCACCACAAAGGTGCGCTCGTCGGGGGCGGAGACAGACAGGAGCGAGGCGTCTCCGGTCTCCTGCACCTGGTCGTATCCGGCCACTACCTCCATCAGCTCCCGGTGGGGCAGGCCGTTGGCCGGATCCGCCAGCCGCCGCCAGGCGGTGACAAAATCCTGGGCGGTGACAGCCGCGCCGTCGGACCATTGGAGTCCCTCCCGCAAAGTGAAGGTGTAGGTGGCGTTGCCGGCGTAGTCGGTCTCCAGCTCATAGCTCTCCGCCTGGCCGGGGGCCACCGCGGCAAAGCCGCTGCCGTCGTCCTCCCAGCGCATCAGGTTTTCGAAGAGATGGTAGAGGATCGTCTCCCCGCCTGCGGCGGTACAGCGGGCGGGATCAAGGGTGGTCTGTGCCTCTGCGGCGCAGACCGTGAGGGTGAAGGGCTCCTCCGCATCCTGGCCGTCGGCTGGAGGTCCCTCCGTATTTGTGCTGCCGCAGGCGGTCAGCGCCATGGCCAGGGCCAGCAGTGCCGCCAGCAGCGTCCTGTATTTCATCTGCATAAGCGCTCCTTGTGTTCAGGCCAAAGGACCTACTTGTCCTCCACGGGCACGAGCTGGCCGTTTTCGTCAAATTTGACCTGCCTGATGTCGTTTCTCGTGTGCTTGGCGATATCGTTTAACCGCACCATGCCGGGGTAGTCGGTGACAAAGGAATAGGCCACGCCGTGGCGCTTGGCCCGGCCGGTCCGGCCGATGCGGTGGACATAGTACTCGTTTTCGTCGGGGATGTCGTAATTGAACACCACGTCCACATCGTCCACGTCGATGCCCCTGGCCGCCACATCGGTGGCCACAAAGACACGCAGCTCGCCCCGGCGGAACCTGGCCATGACCTTTTCCCGCTTCTCCTGGGGAATGTCGCCGTGGATGCACTGGGCGTCCACACCCCGCATCTGCAGCAGCTTGGTGACGCGCTCGGTGTTGCCCTTGGTGTTGCAGAAGACCATGGCCCGGTCATACTGCTCCAGATCCAGGATCTTCTGCAGCGTGTCCACCTTTTCGTTCATCATCACGTCCAGACGGTACTGGAGGATATCAGGCTTGTTCTCCTGGTCGGCCCGGACGGTGATCTCCACCGGATCCCGCTGGTAGACCCAGGCGATATCCATGACCTCGCGGCTGATGGTGGCGGAGAAGAGGCCCAGGTTTTTCCGGTTCTTCATCTGGTCCAGCAGCCGGGTCACGTCGTGGATAAAGCCCATGTCCAGCATCCGGTCCGCCTCGTCCAGGATAGCGGTCTGGACGGAGTCGATCCGGACGGTCCGCCGCTTCATGTGGTCCCCCAGGCGGCCGGGTGTGGCTACCACGATCTGGGGCTTCTTCTTCAGTGCGTCGATCTGCTTGCCGATGGGCTGGCCGCCATAGAGGCAGACCATGCGGACGCCGGGCTTGAACTGCGCCAAGTCCCGCATCTCGCCGGTGATCTGCATGGCCAGCTCCCGGGTGGGAGCCAGTATTACCGCCTGGACGAGCTCGGAGTCCGTGTCGATATGCTCAATGATAGGGATGCCGAAGGCAAAGGTCTTGCCGGTGCCGGTGGGGGCCTTGGCAGTGACGTCCTGCCAATCCATCATGGGGGGGATGCACCCGGCCTGGATGGGAGTGGAGAGTTCGTAGCCCTTTTTCTCCAGCGCGCGCAGGAGCTCCTGGCTGAGGCCCAGCGTATCAAAGCGCACGCCCTGTGTGATTTCCATAGTAGATTCCTCTTGCTTTGTTCATATTTCAAGGAAAATATGACTACTTTCCCAGTTTGCTCATAATAACTGATATAGTCTATCACAAAAAGGGTCCCGCCGCAAGTGCGGCGGGACCCTTTTCCAGAAAATTCACGGTTTTTTCATGATTTTATGGCGGGAAACCCTGGATAGCGGGCCGTTTTATTTCTTGTACGGCACGTGCCAGATGGTGTCCGCGTAGTCGGCGATAGAACGGTCGGCGGCAAAGATGCCGGAGCGGGCGATGTTGTGCAGGCTCATCTGGTTCCACTTGGTACGGTCGGCGTAGGTTTCCACCATGCGCCGCTCGGCGGCGCAGTAGGAGGCGAAGTCCGCCAGGAGCATATACTCATCGGCGGGTGAGCTGCCGCCGAAGAGCAGGCGCTCCACCAGATCGTCGTAGCGGATGCCGTCGGAGAACCCGTTGCTGATCTGGTCCAGCACACGGTGCAGGGCGGGGTCCCTGCTGTAGAGGCGGTAGGGGTTGTACCCGGTATCCCGCATTTCCTTGACCTCCTCGGTCTTCAGGCCGAAGAGGAACATGTTCTCGTCGCCCAGCACGTCGTGCATCTCCACATTGGCGCCGTCCAGGGTGCCGACGGTCAGCGCGCCGTTCATCATGAACTTCATGTTGCCGGTGCCGCTGGCCTCCTTGCCGGCGGTGGAGATCTGCTGGCTGACCTCGCTGGCGGGCATCAGCACCTCCGCCATGGATACGCGGTAGTTCTCCAGGAAGAACACCTGCAGCTTATCCTTGCAGATGGGGTCGTTGTTGATCTGGCTTGCCATGGAGTTGATCAGGCGGATGATCCGCTTGGCCACGGCGTAGCCGGGGGCCGCCTTGGCGCCGAAGAGGAAGGTGTGGGGCCGCATCTCCATGTTGGGGTTGTCGCGCAGCTGGAGATAGAGATGGGTGATATGCATGGCGTTGAGCAGCTGCCGCTTATACTCGTGGAGCCGCTTGACCTGTACGTCGAATATGGCGTCCGTGTTGACAATAACGCCCTGCTCCTTCTTGGCGAACCTGGCGAAGGCCAGCTTGTTGGCGCGCTTGATCTGTTCCAGGCGGAGGAGCACCTCGCTGTCGTCGGCATAGCTGTCCAGCTTAGGCAGGGCTGTTCCGGGGTGGAGCAGGTACTCGTCGCCGCCGGCCAGGTCGCGGATGAGGCTGTCCAGGCCGGGGTTGATCTCTGCCAGCCAGCGGCGGTGGTCGATGCCGTTGGTGACGTTCTTGAACTTCTCCGGCTCCATGGCGCAGGCGTCGCGGAACACGTCCCTGCGCAGGATGTCGCTGTGGAGGGCGCTGACGCCGTTGACGGCCATGCCGCCGGCGATGCACAGGTTAGCCATGCGGACCTCGCCGTCCCAGATGACGGCCATGTTTTTGACTTTGCCCTCGTCGTGGTAAAAGGCTTCCGCTTTTGCCTGCCAGCGCCGGGCGATCTCGCAGATGATCTGCCAGATGCGGGGCAGGAGAGACTGCATCAGCTCCTGGGGCCAGCGCTCCAGGGCCTCGGCCAGGACGGTGTGGTTGGTGTAGGCCACGGAGTTGACCGTGATGTTCCAGGAGGTGTCCCAGTCAAGGCCAGCGTCGTCCATCAGGATGCGCATCAGCTCCGGGATGACCAGGGCGGGGTGGGTGTCGTTGATCTGGATGACATTCTTCTCGTGGAAATTGGTCAGGGTGCCGTAGGTCTGGATGTGCTTGCGGACAATGGACTGGACTGTGGCGGAGACGAAGAAGTACTGCTGCTTCAGGCGCAGACTCTTGCCCTCGTAGTGGTTGTCCTCGGGGTAGAGCACCTTGGCGATGACCTCCGCCATGGTCTTCTCCTCGCTGGCCCTCAGGTAATCGCCCTGGCTGAACCGGCCCATGTCGATGGGCGTGGGGCTCTTGGCGTCCCAGAGCCGGAGGGTATTGGTGTGCCTGGTCTCATAGCCCGCGATGGACATGTCGCAGGGGACGGCCAATACCCGTGTATAGCCCTCGTTGACGATGTGGAGGTAGTCGTCGTCCCAGAACTCCCGCAGCGTGCCGCCGAAGTGGACCTCCTCCACCTCGTCGGGGCGGGGGATCAGCCAGGCGTCGCCCTGATCCTTCCAGTTGTCGGGCAGCTCCACCTGCTGGCCGTCCACGATTTTCTGACGGAAGATGCCCAGCTCATAGCAGATGGAGTAGCCGCAGGCGGGGATCTCTAGTGTGGTCAGGCTGTCCAGGTAGCAGGCGGCCAGGCGGCCCAGGCCGCCGTTGCCCAGGCCCGCGTCAGGCTCCATGTCGAAGATGTCGGCGCTCTTGAAGCCCAGCTCCTCGATGGCCTCCCGCAGGGGCTGCAGCACGCCCAGGTTATAGGCGTTTTTCATCAGGCTTCGGCCCATGAGAAACTCCAGGGACATGTAGTGTACCTGCCGCAGCTGCTTTTTGCGCACCTTGGAGCGGGTCTCCACGGCGTGGGCGCTCATCTGGTCCCGCAGGACCATGGCGCAGGCCTTCATGATGTTTTCCTCGGTGGCTTCCTCGACCGCGCAGCCGAAATTCAGCCGCAGCTTGTCGCAGATCGCCTGCTTCATGGATGCCTTGGTGAAATGTTCCATATAGTTCATTCCTCTCTCTATGCAGGATAAAGCGGGGGCGTATCCAGGAGATACCCCCCGCTTGAACGATCAGACTTCGGGCGTCAGCCGCAGATCGAACGATAGATATCGTTGTAGGCCTCGGCGCTGCGCTTCCAGCTGAAATCCTCGCTCATGCCGGCCTTGCGCAGGTTCTTGAACGCGGTGGGATTATTGTAGTACAGATCCACCGCCTGGCGGATGACATAGAGCATGTCGCCACTGTTGTAGTCGGCAAAGGTGAAGCCGTTGCCGGCTCCGCACCAGGCCTCGTAGGGATGCACGGTATCCTTCAGACCGCCAGTCTCCCGGACAATGGGCACCGTGCCGTAGCGCATGGCGATCATCTGGGCCAGGCCGCAGGGCTCGCTCTTGGAGGGCATCAGCAGCAGGTCGGCGCCGGCGTAGATCTGCATGGCCAGCTTCTCGTTGTAGCCCCGGTACAGGGCCATCCTGCCCTTGTACTGGCCCAGCTTCTCCTCGAAGAACTGCTCGTAGTTCCAGTCGCCGCTGCCTAGGACCACGAACTGGCAGTTGAGATCCATGATCTGGTCAAAGACCCGGCAGATCAGGTCCAGGCCCTTGTGGCTGACCAGGCGGCTGACAATGCCGATCACAGGGACGCCGGGCTCCACATCCAGCTCCAGCTGCTTTTGCAGCGCCTCCTTATTTTTGGCCTTGCCGGCCATGCGGGAGACACTGTAGTGGCTGGCGATGCTGGGATCCTTGGCCGGGTCGTACCGCTCCATGTCAATGCCGTTGAGCACGCCGTGGAGCTTCCCGGCGTTGCGCTGCATGACGCTCTCCATGCCGTGGGCGAAGAAGGGGTAGCGCAGTTCCTGGGCATAGGTGGGACTGACGGCGGTAATGGCGTCGCAGGTCATCAGCGCGCCCTTGAGAAGGTTCACATCCCCGTCCATGGCGATGGTGCCGTCGGCAAACCAGCCGGGGGCCAGGCCGAAGAGGTCCTCCAGGGTCTCCTTGCCGTAGCGGCCCTGGTACTCGATATTGTGGACAGTGAATACGGTTTTGATCCCGCGCACCTCCGGCCAGCGGACACACTCGTCCTTCAGGTAGATGGGGACCAGGGCGGTCTGCCAGTCGTTGCAGTGGATGACCTCCGGCATGAACTGCAGGGCGGGGAGCAGGGAGATGACGGCGCGGGAGAAAAAGCCGAAGCGCTCGCCGTCGTCATAGTGGCCGTACAGGTTCGCGCGCTTGAAATAGTACTCGTTGTCCACGAAGTACCAGGTGACGCCGTCCCTCTCCAGCTGGAACAGGCCGCAGTAGACCCGGCGCCAGCCCAGGGGGACCTCGATGTTGCATACAAAGGTCATCTGGTCCTTCCATCCCTCTGCGACCTTCTGGTACAGGGGGAGGATGACCTCCACCTCGTTGCCGGCCTGGGCCAGCGCCTGGGGCAGGCTGCCGGCCACGTCAGCCAGACCGCCGGTCTTACAGAAGGGGACAGCTTCCGACGCGGCAAACAGGATCTTCATGGGGAAAAGCCTCCTTTGCAATAGTGCAGTATAGCCCAAAAAGACAGAAAAGTAAAGGATTTTCCTGGATTTCAGGGGCCATCATGGCAAAATTGTGAATTTTAATAAACAGGTGGGAGCTGCGCTTCCCGCTTTTGCTACACCTTGCTGCCCTTGGCGATGGACAGGGGGTACTGGTCATGGCCGATGAGGGTGCGGGAGTCCAGGATCTCCACATTCTTGTCGGCGATGACGTGGTGGAGCACGGCGTCCCGGCTGACGGTGACGTCCTGCATCAGGATACAGTTTTTCACCTCGGCGCCCCGGGCCACGGACACGCCGCGGAAGAGGATGGAGTTCTCTACTGTGCCCTCGATGGTGCAGCCGTCCGCCACGATGCAGTTGCGGCAGGAGCCGTCGGGATCGATGTAGGTGGAGGCGTCGTTGCGCTCCTTGGTGTGGATGGGGCGCTGGGGATGGAAGACCTCCCGGCGGATCGCGCTGTCCATCAGCTCCATGCTGCGGTCATAGTACTCCTTCAGACTGCGGATCTGGGCGGCATAGCCATCCCAGACATAGCTGTGGATGTTCAGAGAGTCCACCTTGGCCTGGAGCACCGCGGAGCGGAAGCTGATAAGATCGTGGCTCATGCACTCGTCCACCAGATCCAGCAGCAGCTGCTTGGAGAGGATATAGATCTCCAGGGAGCGGTGGCAGCCCGCGGGGTCGCGCAGGGCGGACAGGGTCTCCGTCACCCGGCCGCCGCCGTCCAGGCGGAAGTATGTAGCGTCCTCGGGGCCGTCGGTGTTGCTGGTGCAGACGGCGGTGATGTCCGCGCCGGAGGCGAGGTGGTCCTGATACACGTCCTGGAGGGGGATGTTGATGATCAGATCGCTGTCGGAGAGCACCACATGGGACTGGCGGATGCCCTCCAGGTAGGAGCGCACCCCCGCCAGGGCCTCCATCTTGCCCCGGAACTGCCGGACGGTGCCGGACTGCTCGTAGGCGAAGGGGGGCAGCAGCTTGAGCCCGCCGTACTTGCGGCTCAGATCCCAGTCCTTGCCGGAACCAAGGTGGTCCAGCAGGCTCTGGTAGTTGCCGTGGAGCACCACCCCTACATCGGTGATCCCGGCGTTGACCATGCTGCTGAGGATAAAGTCGACGATGCGGTAACGTCCCGCGAAGGGGACGGAAGCGGGCATGCGGTTGGCCGTCAGATCCCGCAGATTGTTGTGCTTCTCATAGGAGAAGATGATACCGTGCAGCCCTTTCATCTGCGCACCTCCTTGTGATCGCGGTTGAGCATGGTGTTGGGGGCGACGACCTCGCCCGCCTCAATGGTGGAGCCGGGGCCCAGAACGGTGATGCCCCAGGTCTCGGGGTCGCAGGACTCGGGATCGCCGCCGATCTTTGCGTTTTCGGCTACCTGGCAGTTCTCGCCCAGGATAGCGTAGCGCACCACGGCGCCCTTCTTTACCGTGACGCCCGGCATCAGTACGGAGTAGTGGACCTCGGCGCCCTCCTCGATCCGGACGCTGTGGCTGAGCACGGAGTTCATCACCGTGCCCTCCACGTCACAGCCCTGCGTGACCACGCTGTGCTCCACCAGGGCGGTCCTGCCGATAAAGGCGGGGGGCTCGGCGGGCAGGCGGGCGTAGATGGGCCAGCTGCTCTCCAGCAGGTCCAGGTCGCCCCGGGACAGCATGTCCATGTTGGCGTCCCACAGGCTCTCCAGCGTGCCCACGTCCTTCCAATAGCCGTCGAAGCGGTAGGCCAGCATCTTCTCGCCGGCGGCGAGCATGTTGGGGATGATGTTCTTGCCGAAGTCGTTGCTGGAGGAGGGATCAGCCTCGTCGCTGACCAGATACTCCCGCAGCTTCTTCCAGGTAAACACATAGATGCCCATGGAGGCCAGGTTGCTCTTGGGCTGCTTGGGCTTCTCCTGGAACTCCACGATATTGTCCTCGCTGTCCACAGCCATGATGCCGAAACGGGAGGCCTCGTCCCAGGGCACCTCCAGCACAGAGATGGTGCACACCGCGCCGGCGGCCTTGTGGGCCTCCACCATCTTGCCGTAGTTCATCTTGTAGATATGGTCGCCGGAGAGGATGACTACATAGTCCGGGTCATACATGTCCACAAACCCGATGTTCTGATAGATGGCGTTGGCGGTGCCCTTGTACCAGCTTCCCCTCTCGCCCTCCTGCATGTAGGGGGGCAGGATGTGGACGCCGCCGTCCATGCGGTCCAGGTCCCAGGGCTGGCCAGAGCCGATGTAGCTGTTGAGCTCCAGGGGTTTGTACTGGGTCAGCACGCCCACCGTGTCGATCCCCGCGTTGGTGCAGTTGGAGAGGGGGAAATCGATGATGCGGTATTTCCCGCCGAAGGGGACGGCGGGCTTGGCCACATCGCTGGTCAGAACGTAGAGACGGCTGCCCTGCCCTCCGGCCAAAAGCATTGCGATACACTCTTTTTTCATCGTTGTCTCATCCTCGTTTCTCAGTCTTTCTTTTATTTGGACGCGGGAGAGGCCTTCCTCCTGGGCTTGGGCTTCTCCGGCTGAGTCTCCTTGGATCCGGCGGCCTTCTTTGCCGCGGCGGGCTTTCCGGCGCTCGCGGCCTTCCCGGCCTTCTTGGCGCCGGGCTTTTTGGCAGCCGTCTCGCCGCCGGCGGCTTTCGTTTTGGACTTGGGCTTGGCGCGCAGCCTGCCCCTGCCCTCCAGGAACACCGCGCCCAGGGGCGGGATGCGGATGGAGACAGAGGATTCCCTGCCGTGGGAGGGCTTCCAGCTGACCTTGCAGGGCCCGGCGTTGACTGCGCCGGTACCGCCGTACTCCGGCGCGTCGCTGTTGAATACCTCCACATACTCCCGCACGCCCGGACAGCCGAAGCGGTAGTCCTCATAGGTGTTGGGGCTGAAGTTGATGGCGCATACCAGTTCCTTGCCGGACTTGTCCCGGCGCAGGAACACCACCACGTTGTTGTGGTTGTCGTCGCTGACCAGCCACTCGAAGCCCTCCCAGTCGAAGTCGATCTCCCACAGGGGGCGCTGCTGCTGGTAGAAGCGGTTCATATCCGTGATATACCGGTGCAGCTGCCGGTTCTCCTCGTTCTCCAGCAGATCCCAGTCCAGCTCCTTGTAGAAGGCCCATTCGGCCTCTGTGCCCAGCTCCACGCCCATGAAGCTCAGCTTCTTGCCCGGATGGGCCATGGTGTAGGCGTAGAAGCCCCGGACGCCGGCGAATTTCTGCTGCCTGTCCCCGGGCATCTTGCCCATGACGGAGCCCTTCATATGGACCACCTCGTCGTGGCTGAGAGGCAGGATATAGTTCTCCGAGAAGGCGTAGAACATGGAGAAGGTGATGTCCTTGTGGTTGCCCTGGCGGAACCATGGGTCCATCTTCAGGTAGTGGCACATATCGTTCATCCAGCCCATGTTCCACTTCAGGTTGAAGCCCAGGCCGCCTACGTCGGCGGGCTTTGTCACCAGGGGCCAGGCGGTGGACTCCTCCGCCACCATCAGCGCGCTGGGGTTGACGGCGAAGGCGGTCTTGTTCAGCGCGCGGAGGAACTCGATGGCCTCCAGGTTCTCCTTGCCGCCGTGGATGTTGGGGCACCACTGGCCGTCCGGCCGGTCGTAGTCCAGGTACAGCATGGAGGCGACGGCGTCCACCCGGATGCCGTCGATGTGGTACTCCTTCAGCCAGAAGGCGGCGGAGGACAACAGGAAGCTGTTGACCTCCGGGCGGGCGTAGTCGAACACCCTGGTGCCCCAGGAGGCGTGCTCGCTCTTCCGGGGGTCGCTGTACTCATAGCAGGGGGAGCCGTCGAACTCGTAGAGGCCGTGCTCGTCCTTGCAGAAGTGGGCGGGCACCCAGTCCAGGATGATGCCGATCCCGGCCTGGTGCATATAGTCCACAAAATACATGAAGTCCTCGGGGGTGCCGTAACGGGAGGTGGGGGCGAAGTAGCCGGTACACTGATAGCCCCAGCTGTCGTCCAGAGGGTACTCTGTGATGGGGAGCAGCTCGATATAGTTGAAGCCCAGCTCCTTGACATAAGGGGCCAGCTGGCGGGCCAGGTCGCGGTAATCGATAAAATCGCCGTTCTCCCGCCTGCGCCAGGAGCCCAGATGGACCTCGTAGATATTCAGCGGGGCGTTATAGACCGGGTGCTCCCGGCAGTAGGCCCGCCACGCCTCGTCGCCCCACTGGTAGCCGTCGATGGTGTAGAGCTTGCTGGAGTTGCCGGGACGGGTCTCGGCGTGGAAGGCGTAGGGGTCCGCCTTGTAGCGCAGGACGCCGTCGGCCCCCGTCACCGCGAACTTATATGCGTCATAGGTCCGGCCGCCCGCCAAAAAGCACTCCCAGATGCCGTCGGTGATCTTGTGCATCGGGTGCGCGTTTACATCCCAAAAATTAAAATCCCCCACAACGGAGACAGCCTGTGCCCGCGGTGCCCAGACGCGGAACATATAGCCGTCGACTCCGCCGTGGGTGGCAGCGTGCGCGCCCATATATTCATAGGCGTTTCTGGCCGTCCCCTCATGGAAGAGGTAGGTATTCAGTTTGTCAGCTTCTCTGTAGGGCATAGCATCCTCCCTGTATAGGCCGGCTGGAAGAAACATCCAGCCGGAAATAGTACCGTTATTATACTCCTTTTTTCCATCTACCGTCAAGGCAACGGGAATCAGTTTCTCCACGGCAAAAGCCACAAAAAAAACCGTCGAATCACGGCAAATATGACAAAGAATCATGGTGCGCAGAAGGCTGGACTGGTCATTTTCTCCATAAACCGTTAATTTGTACAGGTTTTAACGATGAGGAAAGGGAAAGCCCGGGTTAAAAAATGTCGAAGCTGTGAATTTTTAGCAAAGGTGTTTACTTTCATGGGGTGAAGTGTTAAAATAACAATACTACCACGCAAAAGAACACGAAGGGGTGCGAGATGGCAAGGATTTCAAAGAAAGAGAAGAGCGACGGCCTGTACCAGGCCATCCTCACGCTGAAAAATGAGGAGGAGGTCTACAACTTTTTCCAGGATCTGTGCACGGTCACGGAGCTGCGGGCCATGGAGCAGCGCTTCGAGGTGGCCACCCTGCTCAAAAAAGGCATGATCTACAACGACATCCTGGAGAAGACCGGGGCCTCCAGCGCCACCATCAGCCGGGTCAACCGCTCCCTGGCCTTCGGCCACGGCGGCTACCAGGCGTTCTTTGACCGGCAGGAGGAGAGGGACGGCGCGGAGGAGAAGGAATGAGCGCCTATGGGGCCCTGGCCGGGGTCTACGACCGGCTGACCGGCGACGTAGGCTACGAGCGGCGGGCGGACTACATCGAAAAGCAGTTCGGCAAGAGCCGTATCCCCGTGCGCACGGTGCTGGATCTGGCCTGCGGCACCGGCACCATGACCGCCCTTTTGACGGAGCGGGGCTATGAGCTCATCGCCGTGGACGGCAGCCCGGACATGCTGGCTGAGGCCCGGGAAAAGGCGGAAGGTCTCAAGGGGGAGCCGCCGGTGTTCCTCAACCAGGACATGCCGGCGCTGGACCTGTACGGCACCGTGGACGCCGCCGTCTGCTGCCTGGACAGCCTCAACTACCTCACCAGCCCAAAGGATGTGCAGAAGACCTTCCAGCGGCTGCACCTGTTCATCGCCCCCGGGGGCCTGCTGGTGTTCGACGTCAGCAGCCCGGAGAAGCTGCGCTCCCTGGACGGGCAGGTATTTCTGGATGAGACGGAGGACGTGTACTGCGTCTGGCGGGCGGAGTTTGAAAAGCGCAGCGGCATCTGCTCCTACTGGATGGATCTCTTCACCCGCCGGGCGGACGGGACCTGGGACCGGAAGGGGGAGGAGCACCGCCAGCGCGCCTATGAGGTGGACCAGCTGCGCCAGTGGCTGCTGGAGGCGGGGTTCACCCATATTCGGACTTACGGCGACTGCCGCATGTCCGCGCCCAGAGAAGGCGAGCAGAGGATCTATTTTACCGCTGTCAGGGGGAAGTAGTTTTTTGTCCCTGCCGGGCGAACCCCGTGTTACTTTCCCCTCGCCGGGAAAGTAACCAAAGGGGCGCTCAGGAGGGGAGGGATTTCGATTTCCCTCCCCTCCTGAGAACCACCCCTCCTTGAAACGACTCTTCAAGGGGCCTGCGGGCCCCTCGCCAGAGGGCCTACCCCCAGGGATGTTACACCGACTGCGGCGGGGTATACAGCAGTTCCAGCATGAGGGAGGCTCCTAAATGAAAGCCGTGGCGGAAGGCGTTCAGCTCCTCCTCTGCGTGGAGAAGACCTTCCCCTGTCTCCAGATCGTTTACAAATTTCCAGCTGAAGGCCCGCTCCACCTTATCCAGCAGGGCCGATTGTTCGTCCCGGATCTGGCAATACTCCTTCGACGGATGAAAGCTGGGCCTGTATGCCCCGTCGTACAGCTCTTCCAATATATCCCGCATGACAGAAACCTCCTCGTTAGTATAATATCATTATACACCTTCAGAGGACAATGTCAACCTTTTGCCGTGAATTAATTGAAAAATTTTGGGGTGAATTATGCTTAGATATAAAATTGATATTCTTGAAGAATTAAAGAATGCAGGGTATTCAACATACCGATTGCGGAAAGATAAGCTGATAGCAGAGAGTACAGCCCAAAGAATCCGGGAGGGAAGCACAGCGATCAATTTGGAGAGTCTTGGCATTCTGTGTAACCTCCTCAAGTGCCAGCCCGGCGATCTGGTCGAGTGGGTGCCGGAGGAATAACCTTCGGCTCTGCACCATAGACGGTTCTACCCCATTAACAATTGTACAAACCAGTAGATGTCTACTTCTATCAGACCACGGTATCCTCGCGGCGCAGCCGCTGCGGCCTACGCTAAAAATATGCCACTGGCATATTTTTTACGCTGCGGGGGCGTCAGCCGAAGCTGGAGTAGCAACCCGGCTGAGATCAGATGCCCGTAGGATTTTTCATTCGGCGGCTGGATGCTAACAGGATACCACCCAGTCCGATCAGACAAAGGATTCCAAAACCATTGGTTTTGGCGCATTTTTGGGTACTTTTTGTGCGCACAAAAAGTACCCCAGGGCGCGGGGCGGGCAGCCCCGCATAAAGGCCGGGTCCGGGCCGCGTAGGCCCGGGAAAAACTGGGTGTGGCCCGGCCAGGCCCACAAAACAAATGTAAGAAAAGAAAAAAACTCCCCCTCCGCCCGGAGGGCGGAAGAAGGAAGTACCATGGATAAACTAGTGAGAGCCATCACCACCGACGGCCTGGTCCAGGCCGTGGCGGTATCAACAAGGGACCTGACGGAAAGGGCGAGGACCATCCACACCACGCTGCCGGTGGCCACGGCGGCCCTGGGCCGCGCCCTGGCTGCGGCCTCCATGATGGGCAACGCCCTGAAGGTGGAGGGAGCCAGCCTTACCCTGCAGATCAAGGGCAATGGGCCCCTGGGCACGGTCCTGGCGGTGTCGGACGAGTTCGGCAACGTCCGGGGCTACGTCCAGCAGCCCCACGTGGACCTGCCTCTGCGGCCGGACGGCAAGCTGGACGTAGGTTCCGCCGTGGGCGGCGACGGCACCCTGACCGTCATCAAGGACCTGGGGATGAAGGAGCCCTACGTTGGCAGCGTGGCGCTGCTGGGGGGCGAGATCGCGGAGGATCTGGCGGCCTACTTCGTGGAGAGCGAGCAGATCCCCACCGCCTGCGCCCTGGGGGTGCTGGTGGACCGGGACCAGAGCGTGAAGGCCGCCGGGGGTTATATCATCCAGCTGCTGCCCGGCGCGGGAGAGGATATCATCACGAAGGTGGAGGGCGGCGTTCTGGCCGCTGGGCCGGTGACGGCCCTGCTGGAGAAAAACAGCGACCCGGAGGCCCTGCTGCGGACGGTGCTCTCTGACTTCGACGTGGAGATCCTGGAGACGAGCGGCGTGGAGTACCGCTGCTACTGCAGCCGGGAGCGGGTGGAGCGGGCACTCATCAGCCTGGGCCGGGAGGAGCTGGAGAGCATCCTGGCCGAGCAGAACGGCTGTGAGCTGACCTGCCAGTTCTGCGACAAGGTCCACAAATTTGACGCCCAGCAGCTGCGCGCGCTGATCGACGGCATCCAGGGGCGCTGCCCCTGACCCCGGCAAGGGCGCCGCCCTTGCAACCCGCAAGCTTTTGAAAAAGCTTGACCAAAACCTTTCAGGCAAAACGCTGTTTTGCCTGGGTGATCATGGATAAAAACACACCCTGGGTGCGATGATCGCACCCAGGGTGTGTTCTGTGTTGGCAAAGCCATGAGCGAAACGTAGTTTCGCGCAAAAGTTCTTTTAAGTGCCCTGTGGGTATGATACTTTTTCTTTCAAGAAAAAGAACATACGTCGTGTTACCGAATGATGATGGAATCCCGCTCGGGGCCCACGGAGACATAGGTGATATGGCAGCCGATCTGCCGCTCCACGTACTCCACGTAGTTCCTCGCGGCCTCGGGGAGGTCCTCCCACCTGCGGCAGCCGGAGATGTCGCACTTCCAGCCGGGCATGGACTCCATCACCGGCCTTGCGTCGGGCAGCAGGGCGGGGAAGGGGAACTCGTCCGTCTGCTGGCCGTTCAGGGTATAGTGGGCGCAGATGGGGATCTCGTCCATGTAGCTGAGCACGTCCAGCTTGGTCAGGGCGATATCGGTAGCGCCCTGGCACTGAACGCCGTAGCGGGTGGCCACCAGGTCGATGGGCCCCACCCGGCGGGGCCGTCCGGTCTTGGCGCCGTACTCGCCGCCGGCCTCCCGGAGCTGCTCCGCCTCCTGGCCGAACCACTCGCAGGTGAAGGGGCCCTCGCCCACACAGGAGGAGTAGGCCTTCACCACGCCCACCACCTTGTCCACCCTGGCGGAGGGCAGGCCGGAGCCCACCGGCGCGTAGGCGGCGATGGCGTTGGAGGAGGTGGTGTAGGGGTAGATGCCGTAGTCCAGGTCCCGCAGGGAGCCCAGCTGGGCCTCGAAGAGGATGCGCTTGCCCTGGGCCTGGGCCTGGCGCAGGAAAGCCCCGGTGTCGCAGATATAGGGCTTGATCTTCTCTCCGAACTCCGCTGCCCAGGCCCGCAGGTCCTCCATGGTGTAGCCTCTGACGCCGTAGACCTTCTCCAGAGTCAGGTTCTTCCACTCCAGGATGCCCTCCAGGTGCTCCCACAGCTTCTCAGGGTACAGCAGCTCCCCGGCCATAACGGTCTTCTTCTGATATTTATCGGAGTAGAAGGGGGCAATGCCCTGCTTGGTGGAGCCGTACTTCTTGTCGGCCAGGCGGGCCTCCTCCAGAGCGTCCAGGTCCCGGTGCCAGGGCAGCAGCAGGGAGGCCCGGTCGCTGATCTTCAGATTCTCCGGCGTAATGGGGACGCCCTTGCCCGTCACGTCCTGCATCTCGGTCCACAGGCTCTCGCAGTCCAGGGCCACGCCGTTGCCCAGAATGTTCACCACGCCCTGGCGGAAAATGCCGGAGGGCAGCAGGTGCAGGGCAAACTTGCCCTTTTCGTTGACCACGGTGTGCCCGGCGTTGCCGCCGCCCTGATAGCGGACGACCACGTCGTAGTCGCTGGTGAGCAGGTCCACCATCCGGCCCTTGCCCTCGTCGCCCCAGTTGATGCCTACGATAGCAGTTAGCATAGTATTTGTCCCCCGTATTGATAGGCTAAACATGAATAGGAATATAGCGGCGCAGGCGATGAGACAAAAACCCACACCTCGCAATACTCTACCACGGCTGCCGGCAAAAAGCAACAGGAAATTTTTGTCGATGTCTATCCCAATAGGCAGACTGGCAGGTTGATTGTCTTTGTGGCGGCTGAATGGTAAAATTCGTATAGAATATAGAAAGTTTTCTTGGAAAAATTTGGAGAAAATAACAGTTGTGCGCTCCTAACTCGTATGGTATGATACGGAAGAAACGCGCAGTGTGATAGACACGTAGGTCCAGTTTATCACACCACGCGTTTTTTTGTCCAGGAAGTTAGAAACGGCTAACTCTTTCCCTGTTACACAGCGCTTGGAAAGAAAAAGAAGGGAGGCACCACCATTAAAAAGTACAGCAGCACCATTTTCCTCACGGTCATACTGGCTGTCCTGTCTGTCTGTTCGCTGTTTATCGGCGTTCTTGATCTGACGCCGGCCAGCCTGCTGAGCGGGGAGCTCGAGAAGATAGAGATCCTTTTGATCTCCCGATTGCCTCGCCTGCTGGCTATCTTATGCACGGGCGTCGGGATGAGCGTGGCCGGGCTGATCATGCAGCAGCTCTGCATGAACAAATTCGTCTCGCCCACTACGGGCGCCACCATTTCATCGGCTCAGTTTGGGATCCTGCTGGCCCTGCTTTTCATGCCCAGCTCCACCTTGTGGGGCCGCGCGTTTTTTGCCTTTGTGTTCGCCATTGCCGGCACCTGGATCTTTGTCTGGTTCATCCAGCGCATCCAGTTCAAAGATACCGTGATGGTGCCCCTGGTGGGCATCATGTTCGGAAACGTGATCACCGGCGTCACCAACTATTTTGCCTTCAAATATGAGATGAGCCAGGCCCTGTCCACGTGGCTGGTGGGGCACTTCTCCATGGTCCTGCGGGGCCGGTATGAGCTGGTCTACCTGGTGGTGCCTCTGGTCATCATTGCTTTTATATTTGCCAACCACTTCAACATCGTTGGCATGGGAAAGGATTTCTCCCAAAACCTGGGCGTCCACTACAATCTTGTGCTGTTTATGGGCCTTAGCATCGCGGCCATGATCACCGCCTCCGTGGTGGTGGTAGTGGGGTCCATCTCCTACATTGGTCTGATTGTCCCCAACCTGGTGGCCATGTTCAAGGGGGACAAGATCCGGGGGACTCTGGTGGATACGGCTCTTTTTGGCGCTGCTTTTGTGCTGATGTGCGACATGATTGGCCGGGTCGTCATTTTCCCCTACGAGCTGCCCATCGAGCTGATCATTGGTATTCTGGGCAGCATCATCTTCGTGGCCATGCTTATTTACCGCCTGAACCATGGCCGGAAGGCGATCCGGCTGGGCCCGGCTAATCACGGCGGCGGTGCCTCTGCGGCTTCCAGGGTGAAGGGAGGCGATGGGAAGTGAACAGTGCGGCAGTCCGTGCAAACCGGCGTAAATTGGCGATCCTGGCATGCCTGGTGCTGCTCTGCGCCATCGGTTACATGTTTTACGCAGTCAATTTCAGCAACACAAAACTCTTCCTCTACGCCATGGAGCGCCGCGCCCCCAAGCTCGTGGTGATGCTGATCACGGCCTTTGCAATCGGCGGAGCGTCCCTGGTGTTCCAGTCGATCATCAACAACGTCATCGTGACCCCTTGCCTGCTTGGTATGAACGCCCTGTACTCGCTGATCCATACGGCGGTGGTGTTCGTCGCCGGCTCCACCAGCATCCTGGCCACCAACAGCAATCTGGCTTTTGCGGTGGATCTGGTGCTGATGGCCCTGATCGCCACCATTGTTTACAGCTACCTGTTTGAAAAGACCCACCACAATGTGTTGTACATCCTGCTGATCGGCACGGTGCTGACCTCGTTTTTCTCCAGCATCCAGTCTACGCTGGCCCGCATCATGGATCCCAACGAGTACGACAGCCTGCTGGAAACCCTGGTGGCCAGCTTTGAAAACGTCAATTCAGAGGTCATCGTCGCCTCCCTGGTGGTACTGGCCCTGGTTATTTTCTTCCTGCGGAAGGAGCTGGCCCTGCTGGATGTCATCACCTTGGGCAAGGACCAGGCCATCAATCTGGGCGTGGATTACGACAGGTGCATCCGCAGGCTGCTGCTGGGTGTGACGCTGTTCATCGCAGTTGCCACAGCTATGGTGGGCCCCATCTCTTTCCTGGGCCTGATTATGGCCAACCTGTCACGGCAGCTTCTGAAGACCTACCGTCACACACAGCTGATCCTGGGCTCCACCTTGTTCGGCATGGCGGTCATGATCGGCGGTGAGCTGATCGTGGAGCGGGTCTACCATTACGCCATTCCCATCAGCGTCTTTGTCAGCGTGTTCGGCGGCGTTTATTTCCTTTATCTGCTTCTGACCAACAAGAGGGTGTGAGTATGGATGTAAAAAATCTGACCAAAAAATACGACGGGAAGACCGTGGTGGATTCCGTCAGCTTTGAGATCCCCAAGGGCAAGGTGACGTCGCTCATCGGCCCCAACGGCGCAGGCAAATCCACGGTTATGGGCGTTATCTCCAGATTGATCGCCCGGGACGGGGGCTCGGTCAACTTTGAGAGCCAGGATATTTCCAAGTGGAAAAGCAAGGAGCTGGCCAAGAGGCTGGCGATTCTGACCCAGACCAACAACATCCAGATGAAGCTTACGATCCGCGAGCTTGTGACCTTTGGCCGCTTCCCCTATTCCGGCGGGCACAATACGGCGGAGGACGAGGCGATCATCGACAAGGCGATTGCATATATGGAGCTCCAGGATATTCAGGACCAGTTTATCGACGAGCTGTCCGGCGGCCAGCGGCAGCGGGCTTACATCGCCATGGTCATCGCCCAGGACACGGAGTATGTGCTGCTGGATGAGCCTACCAACAACCTGGACATTTACCACGCGTCCAACATGATGAAGATCGTCCGTCGGCTCTGCGACGAGCTGGGTAAGACGGTGATTTTAGTGCTGCACGAGATCAACTATGCGGCATTCTATTCCGACTACATCTGCGCTTTTGTAGATGGCAAGATCAAAAAATTCGGCACGGTTGAGGAGGTGATGACCAAGGAAAATCTGGCCCAAATTTACAAGGTGGATTTCGAAATCATGGAAATTGAAGGAAAACCCCTGTCCATCTATTATTGATCCCATTCCAGGAAGTTTCAGTACTTTTATTAAAAAGGAGAAAAATGATGAAAAAATGGATCGCCCTGCTTCTTGCAGTTGTTATGGCGGCGGGCCTTGTGGCCTGCGGCGGCAATAATAATACCTCTAACAACAGCAGCTCCGGACAGAACAGTGCCAACGAGTCGGCGGACCCCGCTGCCGGTGGTTCCAATCAGGATGCAGACGAAGCTGCCGTGCCTGAGGATATCAATGTCACTGGCGTGGACAGCGCTGGCGAGGAAATAGAAGTGACCGTACCGTATGATCCGCAGCGCGTAGTTGTTCTGGACCTGGCAAACCTGGACATTTTGGATAACCTGGGCCTGGGGGACCGTATTGTGGGCGTTCCCACCATTACCCTGGATTACCTGAAGGCTTACGAGGAGAACGACGGTATCTCCGTTGTGGGCACCGTCAAGACGCCCGATCTGGAGGCCGTCATGGCCTGTGAGCCGGACCTCATCCTCATGGGAGGCCGCATGGCTGAATACTACGACGAGCTCTGCAAGATCGCCCCTGTGCTTCGCCTGACCACCGCCACCGGGGCGGGCCTGATTGAGTCCATCCGTGCCAACGCCAAAACAGTGGGATCCATCTTCGGGGAGGGTGAGCAGGTCGACACGCTGCTGACCCAATATGACGCCCGTATTACCGCTCTGGCTGAGTTTGCTGAGGGCAAGACCTGCCTGTTGGGTATGTGCACTACCGGCAGCTTCAACCTTTTGGGCAACGACGGCCGCTGCTCCATCATCGTCAATGAGATCGGCTTTGACAACATCGGCGCCGACGCAGCCACGAGCAGCAGCGGAAGCGGCCGCGGCAGTGGTGGCGGCCGCGGCGGCAGCGAGGGAGGCGCTGTTACTGAGGAACCCGGCTCCGAGGGGACCAGCTCCGGCGGCTCCACACCCACCCACGGCAACGAGGCTTCTTTTGAGCTTGTGGTTTCCCTGAACCCTGACTACATTTTTGTTATGGACCGTGACGCCGCCATCGGCACCAATGGCGCACAGATGGCTCAGGAGGTCATGGAGAATGAGCTGGTGATGAAGACCGACGCCTATCAGAATGGCAACCTTGTTATTCTGGAACACCCCGGCATCTGGTATCTGGCTGAGGGCGGCATCACTTCCCTGGGTATGATGCTGGAGGATCTGGAGAACGCCCTGATGAAGTAATTTTGCCAAGACAAAATAGAGAGCCTTCGGGGCGGCAAGGATTTTATCCTTGCCGCCCCGATTTGCCGTATTGCATAGAGAAATAACGGATCGGCCTCACCGCAGAACAGCGCCCAGCTCCCGTTCCAGGGCCTCCAGCACGATCTTGATCTCCTCGTCCGCCTCGGCGGCCACAATGCTGCGGTTGTCAGCACGGAGAGTCAGGTTGAACGCCACGCTCTTGCAGCCGTCGGCAATGCCCTTGCCCTGGTAGATGTCAAAGAGGGCCACGTCGCGCAGCAGCTTGCCTCCCGCCCTCTTGATGCAGTCCTCCAGCGCGCCTACCGTGACGTCGTTGCGGCACACCACGGCGATATCCCGGCTGACGGCTGGGAACTTGGGCAGAGGAGTGTAGACGGCCTCGGGGGCCTGGCTTTCCAGCATGGCCTCAAAGCTCAGCTCCGCGCAGTAGAGCTCGGTATCCACACCGTAACCCGCGGCCACGCGGGGATGGATCTGGCCCATCACGCCGATACGCCGATCCCCCGCGTAGATGCCCGCGCACCGGCCGGGGTGGTAGGAGGGATCGCCCTTCTCCGCCGCGAACACAGCGTTTGAGACCCGCACGCCGCGCAGAACAGCCTCCACAGCTCCCTTCATGGCGAAGAAGTCCATATCCCCGCCATAAGCGCCCAGGGTGAGCACCTTGGGTTCCCTGGCCAGGCCGTCCTCGCCGCCGGGGAGATAGATCTTGCCGATCTCGTAGAGCCGGGCGCTCTTGTTGCGGTAGTTGTAGTTCCGGGTCAAAATCTCCAGCATGGAGGGCAGGGTGGTGGTGCGCATGATAGAGGTGTCCTCCCCCAGGGGGTTCAGGATGCGGAAGCTCTCACGGCGGGGATCGTCGGCGGCCCAGCCGATCTTGTCATAGCAGGTGGGGGAGATAAAGGAGTAGGTGATGATCTCGCTGTACCCGCAGGTGCGGCAGAGGGCGCCCAGTTGGCGCTCCACCTGCTGGGGATGGGTGTAGCCGCCCCGGGTGGTCTCGCCCCGCTGGAGGGTGCAGGGGATGTTGTTGTAGCCATGGAACCGGGCTACCTCCTCCGCCAGATCGGAGTAGTGCTTCACATCGCCGCGCCAGGAGGGGACGGTGATGGTCTCGCCCTCCACGCCGAAATCCAACTTTTTCAGGATGGACTGCATCTCCTCCGCAGATACGTCGGTACCCAGCAGGGCATTGATTTTGTCGGGCCGGAGCTGAAGCACAGTGGGCTGGGGCACATAGTTGAGGATGTCGATCACGCCGTCCACCACCTCGCCCGCGCCCAGCAGTTCCACCAGCTCGCAGGCCCGGTTGACGGCAGGCAGGGTGTTCAGGGGATCCAGGCCCTTCTCGAACTTGGCGCTGGCCTCGGTGCGCATGCCCAGGGCCAAGGCGGCCTTGCGGATGCAGGTGCCGTCGAAGTTGGCGGACTCGAACACCACGTCCGCGGTGTCGTCCACGATCTCGCTGTTGAGGCCGCCCATGATGCCGGCCAGGCCCACGGCCCGGGTGTCGTCAGCGATGACCAGCATGTTACCGGTCAGCTTGCGGACGTTGCCGTCCAGGGTGGTCAGCTCCTCGCCCTCCTCGGCCCGGCGGACGACGATCCTGCCGCCCTTGACATAGCGGTAGTCGAAGGCGTGCATGGGCTGGCCGTACTCCAGCATGACATAGTTGGTGATGTCCACGATGTTGTTGATGGGGCGCACGCCCATGGATCTAAGCCGCTCCCGCATCCACTTGGGGGAGGGGGCGATCTTCACGTTGCGCACCATCCGGGCGGTGTAGCGGGGGACCAGGTCCGCGGCGGGGGTCTCCACGTCCAGCAGCTGCGCCAGATCGCCCTCGGCGCCGCCCCTGACTACGGGCTCATGGAGGCGCAGGGGGACGTCAAAGGTGGCGGCGGCCTCCCGGGCCAGGCCGATGACGGACAGGCAGTCCGGGCGGTTGGGGGTGATCTCGAACTCCACCACGTGGTCGTCGGCATTGACGATGGGCTTGATGTCGTCGCCGGGGGCGCAGTCCTCCTGGAGGACGAAAATGCCGTCCGGGATACAGTGGGGGAACTCCGCCTGCTGGGCGTGGAGGTCTTCCAGCGTGCAGATGGAACCGGTCTTGGTGTTGAATGCCACCATATCGCCCTCATGGATGTTCTGGCAGGGGGTGGTGACGGCGGCAGCGCTGGGGCCGTCCTTTTCCGCGTAGGACAGAGTGCAGGTCCAGTTGCCGTCCCCGGCGCTCTCGACGGCTTCCACGGCGGCGGCCACCACGCTGCCGTAGATCTTATGGCCGGGCTGGATATCGGCGGGGATGGAGGGCTTGGCGGGGTCCAGGGGCTTGTAGTCGTTCAAGAGGGCGGCGGCGGTGATGACGGCGTAGGGGAAGTCCCGCTCGTCCAGGTTCAGCTCGCTGAGGGAGCACAGCATGCCGTTGGACGGCACGCCCCGCAGCTTGCCCTTCTCAATCTTTTTGCCGCCGGGGAGGGTGGACTTGTGCAGCGCCACAGGGATGAGATCGCCCACATGGACGTTCCACGCGCCGGTGACGATCTGGACAGGCTCATCCTTCCCCGCGTCGATCTGGCACACCCACATATGGTCGGAGTTGGGGTGGCGCTCCATGGAGAGGATCTTGCCCACCACCACGTTGGAAATTTCAGCTCCCAGGTCCTCGGTGGTCTCCACCTTGGAGCCGGAGAGGGTCATGGCCTCGGCAAATTCTTTATCATTGGCCTGGACAGAGACGAACTCCGCCAGCCATTTTCTGCTTAAATTCATAGCTTTTTATCCCTTCTGTCAACATAAGCGAAACGACTGTTTCGCGCAAAAGTTCGCTTGCCCCCTGGGGGGATGGATCCTTTTCCCTTCAAGAAAAAGGATCAGAACTGTTCAAGGAACCGCATGTCGTTTTCAAAGATCAGCCGCAGGTCGGCGATCTTGAACCGGCGCATGGCAGTGCGCTCCAGGCCCATGCCGAAGGCCCAGCCGGTGTACACCTCGCTGTCGATGCCGCTCATCTCCAGGACCCTGGGGTGGATCATACCGGCGCCCAGCAGCTCGATCCAGCCCTCGCCCTTGCAGGTGGGACAGCCCTTGCCGCCGCATTTGTGGCACTGCACGTCCATCTCGCAGCTGGGCTCGGTGAAGGGGAAGTGGTGGGGGCGGAAGCGGGTGACGGTGCCCTCGCCATAGAGCTGCTCCACCAGGGTGTTGAGCGTCCCCTTCAGATCCGCCATGGTCACGCCCTTGTCGATGACCATGCCCTCCACCTGGTGGAACATGGGGGAGTGGGTGGCGTCCACCTCGTCCTTGCGGTAGACCCGGCCGGGGGCGATGATGCGGATGGGGAGGGAGCGGGTCTCCATGGCCCGGACCTGCATGGGGCTGGTCTGGCTGCGGAGCATGACCCGGCTGTCCTCGTCAAAATAGAAGGTGTCGGACCAGTCCCGGCTGGGGTGGCCCTCCTCGGCGTTGAGGCGGTCGAAGTTGTAGGTGGCCAGTTCGATCTCCGGCCCCTCCAGCACGTCGAAGCCCATGCCGATGAAGATGTCCTTGATCTCGTCCAGGGCGATATACATGGGGTGCTTATGGCCGATGGACACGGGCTTGCCGGGGATGGTCACGTCCACGGCCTCCTCCTCCAGCCGCCGCTCCATGGCCTCCTCCTCCAGGGCCTTGCCGCGCTCCTCCAGGGCCTTTTCCAGCGCGGCGCGGACGTCGTTGGCCAGCTGGCCCATGGCGGGGCGCTCCTCGGCGGACAGCTTGCCCATCTGTTTCAGGACGGCGGTCAGCTCGCCCTTCTTGCCCAGGTACTGGACCCGCAGGGCGTCCAGCTGGGCGGAGGCTTTGGCGTTTTCAAAGGCCGCCACAGCCTCGGCGCGGATCTTTGCTAACTGTTCTTTCATGTGACAAAACTCCTTTTAGTAACAACAATCAAATCAAATCA
Source organism: uncultured Oscillospiraceae bacterium (assembly GCA_902373635.1). Lineage (GTDB taxonomy): Bacteria > Bacillota > Clostridia > Oscillospirales > Oscillospiraceae > Pelethomonas. The sequence goes on along the minus strand of CABKMV010000022.1, from coordinate 12,126 downwards.
AATCTGCGAAGGGCAGATCCCAAATCACTTTCAAAAAAGGCTTTCCCGCAATCTCAGACCCCTGCGTGAGCGCTTCCAGTGAAGAAAAGGCCTGTTCCGCCCCGTCCTCCCAAAGGGAAATATAATCTGAGGACTGATTTTTTGAGATTCGATAGGACCTTCCCTCAAAATCGAAGTCAAAGTCAAGGCCTGCTTCCGTGATCATATAGAGTGTGTCGATCGCTTTTTCGATGAACGGATCCTGAAACAGTCCCACTGGCGTCTCCTCCCAAAAGCAAAAAATAAAGCCCTCCGTCCCGACCATGGGGACGAAAGGCAAGCCTTCCGCGGTACCACCCGCATTCGCGCCGGAAAAGGCGCGCACTCCTCCCCGGTAACGGCGGGGAAGGCCGTCCCCCTCTCAGGGGCCGCTCCCGGGCGAACCAAGCGACACGATCCAGGCAGGCTTTCAGCCGGCGGCCCGCCCTCTCTGAGGATGCGCAAACACGCTATTTTCCCGTTCAAAGCATTTCCGCAATCATTACTTATACCACAAAATCCGACCGCTGGCAAGAGAAAATGTTGAAAGAAAGAAAAAATAAATAGATAGAAAAACAAAATAAGTGAAAATTGTCACAAACTGCGGACTTTGTGAGAAAAATCAACGAAATTTCAAACAAAATCTTGTTGGATATGTAGGATTTTGAAAATTATTTCAAAATATTATTGATTAATAGTTTGTTCACAATTATAATAAGATTGACGAGGAAATCAGGGGAGACGGGAAGGCTGATTGCGTCGTCAAAAATTTTTAGGAGGAAATGAGTATGTTGTTTGAAACGTGGCTTGGTCATCCTCTGATCCAGGCGGACAACACCATCGGCCTGTTGGGCGTGATGTGCATCTCCGTCGCTTTCTCCATCTGGCTGGAACAGAAGTACAACTGGGCGTCCAAGGTTTCCGGCGCGATCATCGCACTGATCCTCGCCATGATCATGGCCAACATCGGTATCATCCCCATTCACTGCTCCTTGTACGACGATGTGGTTTGGGGCATCGTTGTTCCTGTGGGCATCCCCCTGCTGCTGCTGCAGTGCAACCTGAAGAGGATCTGGAAGGAGACCGGCCGCATGCTGGTGATCTTCCTCATCGGCGCTGTCGGCACGATCCTTGGCGCGTTTATCGCCTACTTCCTGCTCCGCGGTCACTTCAACGACGACGCCGGTCTTGCCGGCGTGGCCGCTATGATGACCGGCTCCTACATCGGCGGCGGCGTCAACTTCGCCGCCATGGCTTCCCAGTTCAACAACGAGTATACCGCCTCCGCCACCGTGGCGGACAACCTGCTGATGGCGCTGTACTTCTTCGTACTGATCGCCTTCGCCGGTATGCGCTTCTTCCGCAAGACCTTCAAGCACCCCCACATCGACGCGGTGGAGGCCGGCACCAGCAAGGAGGCCGCTCAGACCCAGGCCGCCGCGTTCTGGAGCCGCAAGGACATCTCCCTGAAGGACATCGCCATGAACCTGGCCTTTGCCGTTGCCGTGGTGTGGCTCGCCCAGATCATCGCCAGCCCCTTCTCCCCCTGGTCCGGCAATGAAAATCCCTTCCTGGACTTCGTCGGTAAGTTCCTGGGCAGCCAGTACGTGTGGATCACCACCATCTCCGTGATCGTGGCCACCTGCTTCACCAAGCAGGTGGAGAAGATGAACGGGTCCCAGGAGATCGGCACCTACCTGATCTACCTGTTCCTGTTCGTCATCGGCGTGCCCGCCAACATCTACACCGTCGTCACCGAGGCTCCTCTGCTGCTGGTCCTGACCTTCATCATGGTCGTGGTCAACATGATCTTCTGCTTCGGCTCGGCCAAGATCTTCAAGTTCAACCTGGAGGACGCCATCATCGCCTCCAACGCCAACATCGGCGGCCCCACCACCGCTGCTGGTATGGCCATCTCCCAGGGCTGGTCCGCTCTGGTCGGCCCCGCCATGCTGTGCGGCGTCCTGGGCTACGTGATCGGCAACTACGCCGGCACCATCGTCGGCATCGTGCTGCACGCCGGTTAAGCTCCCTGTGGACCAATGAGGAACGCCCCCTTGGGGGCGTTCCTTCTTTCAAACCATCCGGAGAGCGGCGGGAGCGCCGACATGCCAATACAAAGGAGAGGAGCGATCTGATGAACCAGAGTACTGCCTGTGTGCCAAAGGCCCGCCAGCTGCCGGAGGGCTTTGTCTATCTTGATGAGTGGATCGGGGACTGCATTATTGACGCCAAGTACGCCGGGACGGATAATTTCATGGGCCGCGCCGCTGCGGGATATGAGCAGCCTCTGGTGGTTGCCGCCCGCGAGGTGGCCGAGGGCTGCGTCAGGGCGGCCGATATCCTGCGCGGGCAGGGATATCTGCTGAAGGTCTTCGACGCCTACCGCCCCCAGCGCGCGGTGGACGACTTCTGCCGCTGGGGGGACGACGTGGCCGACCAGCGCCGCAAGCCCATCCAGTTCCCCAACATCGAAAAGCACCGCATGTTCGACGAGGGGTATATCGCCCGGAAGTCCACCCACACCCGGGGCTGCGCGGTGGACCTGACCCTGGTGGACGCGGCGACGAACCAGGAAGTGGACATGGGGACGATCTTCGATTTCATGGATCTGCGCAGCTGGCCCGAAAGCCGGGACGTGACGCAGCAGCAGTATCAGAACCGGATGATCCTGCGCAGGGCCATGCTGGAGAGCGGCTTTGCGCCCTATGAGAACGAGTGGTGGCATTTCAGCATCGTGCCGGAGCCCTACCCCGACACGTATTTTGATTTCACCATCCGCTGAGGGGAAAACGCAGCAGGATCTCAGCAGGCGGCAGCAGCCCGCTGAGATCCTGTTTCGATGCAGGGGAGGGCCGGCGCGGCGGCAGTCAGAAGAAGGTGGGCGTCATGGCCCATACGGACACGCAGTCCTCCTGCCCCAGGTTCAGATATTTGTGGGGGATGGTGCTGCGGAAATAGATGCTGTCCCCCTCGTAGAGCCGGTATTCCCGGCCGTCCAGCAGGACGGTCAGCGTCCCCTGGAGCACGAAGCCGCACTCCTCGCCCTCATGCGTCACCATCTCCCGGGAGTAGGTCTCCCCGCCCTTCAGCGTCACCCGGATCAGATCCAGGATGTGGCCCCGCCGGCTGTTGGTGAAGAGCTGGTAGATCCCGTGGCCCTGGTCCGTGATCATGATCTTGTGGTCCCCGTGGCGGGTGACTTCGGCCTTCTTGGGCCGCTCGTTTTCGAAGAAATAGTTGATGTCCGTATCCAGGGCCTGGGCGATCCGGTAGAGGTTGACAACAGAGGGGACCACCAGGTTGCGCTCGATCTGGCTGATCAGCCCGGTGCTGACGCCGCTGTGCTCAGCCAGGTCCGTGATGCTCATCCCCTTGGCCTTGCGCAGTTCCTTCAGCCGGCTGCCGATTGCGAACTCCATGTATTTTCCTCCTTCCGCCGGTTTGACTCCTTACGGTTTTATTTTATCGGATGAGATAAAAAAGTCAACTGGGTGGGAGGGTTTTTACACAAATAGGCACAAAAATCCTGCTTTTCACAGGAAAGAAGGATGACAAGCGGGCGGCGGCGTGATAAGATGGGGGACAGGAAAAGGAGGGGGAGAACAGGTGGAGCTGATCACAGAGGCGATGGCGCGGGCGCTGCTGCCCCGGCGGCGTGAGGACGGGCACAAGGGAAGCTTTGGAAAGGTCTATGTGCTGGGCGGCGCCGTGGGATACACCGGGGCCCCGGTGTATGCCGGGGAGGCCGCGGTGCGTACCGGCAGCGGGTTGGTTTTTGTTGGAGTGCCGGGGGAAGTCTATCCCATTGTGGCCTCCCGCTGCGGCGTGTCCATGGCCCATCCCATACCGGAGAGATATGAGGACCTTCTGGCGCGGATCGCGGCATGCGACGCTGCGGCCATCGGCCCCGGACTGGGCCGGAGGCCGGAAACGGAGAGGACGGTGCTCCGCCTTTTGGAGGAGCTGGCGATCCCGGTCGTTCTGGACGCCGACGGCATAAACGCGGTATCGGCGCATATAGATGTGCTGACAGGCCGGCGCTGTCCCACCGTGGTAACGCCCCACGAGGGGGAGTTTCTCCGCCTGGGCGGGGACCTGTCCCAGGGGCGGGAGCGGGCCGCGGAGGAGTTCGCCCGGCGGCACGGCTGCGTGTTGGTCCTGAAGGGGCCGGGGACCATCGTGGCCGCCCCCGACGGGCGGCTGCTGTGCAATCCCACCGGCAACTGCGGCATGGCCAAGGGCGGCAGCGGCGATGTGCTGTCCGGGATAATATTGTCCCTCATCGGCCAGGGGGCCGCCCCCTTCGACGCCGCCGCCTGCGCCGTGTGGCTCCATGGGCGGGCGGGAGATCTGTGTGCCCAAGAGTTGACGGAGTATGCCATGACGCCGCTGGATATGATCGAGCGGCTGCCTGCCGTGTTCCGCCAGCTCCGGCAATAAAAGCAAGGAGGAAGACCGGTTGTGCGAAAAGCTGCGCTTTTTGCACTAATGCTGACGCTCCTGCTCACCGCCTGCGGCGGGGGGCAGGAGAAAGATACGGCGGCGCTGCTGCAGGAGCAGTATTCTCTTGTGGGGGCCGCCACCCTGGAGGCCGAAGTCACCTGCCACTATGACGACGAGGTGCGCCAGTACACCCTGCTGTGCGCCTACACCCCGGGACGCAGCACCATCACCGTGCTCTCGCCGGCCAATCTGTCGGGCATCTCCGCCACGGTGGAGGAGGGCACGCTGACGCTGAGCTATGAGGACATCTCCCTGGATGCCGGGACCTACTCTGCCGCGGCCATCTCCCCGGTGGCGGCGCTGCCGAAGCTGATGGAGGCGGCCGCCGGAGGGTATGTCACGGAGCGGAGCGAGGAGGCAGTAGGAGAGCGGCAGTGCCTGCGCATCAGCTGCGACCTCAGCGACGACCCCGGGACGCTGTACACCACCTGGTTCGACCAGGAGACTCTGCTACCCCTGCGCAGTGAGATCAGCGCGGAGGGAACGGTGGTATACGAGGTGGCATGGACCCGCTTTGAGGTGACGGAGCGCCTGGAGATGCAGGACGGGGAGGCCGGCCAGGGGGAGATGGCCTCTCCCGGCGCGGAGGACGCCGGAACAGCCGAACAGGACGCGGAGGATCCCCCGGAAGAACCCCGGGAGGATCAGACAGCCGCCGGATGAACTATCTTATTTACGAAAGAGTGATCAGATCATGGAGAGTACTCTGAGAAGGACCTGGGCGGAGATCGATCTGGACGCCCTTGCCCACAATTACCATGCCCTGCGCCGTCAGATGGGCCCCAACGCCCGCTTTTTGGGGGTCGTGAAGGCGGACGCCTACGGCCACGGCGCCATCCAGGTGGGCCGTGAGCTGGAGGCGCTGGGCGCGGAGTATCTGGCCGTCTCCAATATGGACGAGGCCCGTGAGCTGCGCCTGGGCGGCATAAACCTGCCCATATTGCAGCTGGGGCTGACCCCCGCCGACCAGACCCCGCTGATCCTGGCCAACCGTGTGACCCAGGCGGTCTACAGCGAGGGCGCCGCCCGGGCGTTCTCCGACGAGGCGGTCCGCGCCGGGGGGAGGATGAAGGCCCACATCAAGCTGGACACCGGCATGTCCCGCCTGGGATTTCAGTGCGACGAGCCCCACTTCGACGAATCGCTGGCCGCGATCTGCCGGGTGGCGCGGCTGCCCGGACTGGACATCGAGGGAGTGTTTACCCACTTCGCCGTGTCCGACGAGCCTGAGGAGGCCAGCGTGGCGTATACCAACCTGCAGCACCAGCGGTTTGAGGGGATGATCGCCGCCCTGGAGGAGCGCGGCGTCTGCTTTGCCATCCGACACTGCGCCAACAGCGGCGCCACGGTCAGCTATCCCCAGTTCGCCCACGATATGTTCCGGCCCGGCATCATCACCTACGGCATTGGCGACCAGGCGGACGTGCTGGGCCTGAAGCCGGTGATGACATTGAAGACCACCGTGGGCTGTATCAAGGAGTTTACCCCGGATACCACGATCAGCTATGGCCGTACCTTCCGCACGGATCGGCCCAGCCGGGTGGGGGTGCTGCCCATCGGCTATGCCGACGGCTTCCACCGGGCCCTGTCCAACCAGTGGCGGGTGTGGACGCCCTTTGGCACGGCCCCCATTGTGGGCCGCATCTGCATGGATATGTGCATGATCGACCTGACGGACCTGCCCCAGGTAAAGGAGGGGGACGAGGTGGAGGTCTACGGCCCCCACAACTCCGTGACGGAAGCTGCCCATTTGGCGGGCACCATCTCCTATGAGCTGACCTGCGCGGTCAGCAAGCGGGTGCCCCGCGTCTACTGCAGGGGTGGCAGGGAGATCTGCCGCGAGCTGCTGCTGAGAGGTTGATTAGCTGACAGAACAAAAACAGTGACACCCTGCTCCGGCGGGGTGTCACTGTTTTTCCCGGCGGCATATACTGTTTTGGGGCGGAAAACCTCGGTATAAATTCCGCGGTTGCGTGGGAGAATGATAGTGGCCCGGTCAAACCGGGCACTTCTTCCGGCGGAGTGTGAACTTTGTGGATACAAGCGTAAAACGCGGCGACATCTATTATGCCGACCTCAGCCCGGTTGTGGGGAGCGAGCAGGGCGGCGTCCGTCCCGTGCTGATCGTTCAAAACGACACAGGGAATCGATACAGCCCCACTGTGATCGCGGCGGCTATTACATCCCAGACGGGAAAGGCACGTCTGCCGACACACATCGAACTTGCAGCGCAAAACTATGGACTTACCCGGGATTCTGTGGTATTATTGGAACAGATCCGCACGCTGGATAAGCGGCGCTTACGGGAAAAGATGGGGCGCGTGGACAAGGCCCTGATGGACAGGGTGGACGCGGCCATCGCGGTCAGCTTTGGCCTGCACAGCGACAAGCTGGTGTGAATCCGGGTGAGATCTGACAGGAAAACAGGCGGGTCCGCGGGGGCGGGGAGCCCCCGGGGGCCTGCTGGAATGCCAATACATAAGAGGAGACAGCATTGCTATGAGACGAATGAGACTGCGCACGGCGTTCTGCCTGCTGCTGGCCGGGACGGCCCTGGCAGCCTTCGTGGCCATTGCCGCCGATGTGGGGTCCCAGGGGGACCCCCTGGTGACGCTCAGCTACCTGAATGAGACGTTTTTGGGCCAGATCATGGACAAGGTGGAGGAGAAGCTGGCGGACCGGGACAAAACGCTGCGGCAGGAGCTGGAGCGGGAGATCAGCCAGGCGGAGCGGGAGCTCCTGGGGCAGCTGGGATCCGGTACTGCCACGGAAACAGGCGGTACGGCGTCGTCCTATGTGGCGGTGACGCTCTCCTCCGGGCAGACGCTCTATGGCAGCGCCGGCTGCGAGGTGATGCTGCGCAGCGGCAGCGCCTCCTGTGTGGCCTCGGGCGGCAGCACGCCGGGGCTGGTGGACGCCACCACCGGCGGCAGCATCAACAACGGCGCCGCCCTGACAAAGGACCACCTGTACATGATGACGGCTGACCGCGCTGTCAAGGCTTCCGGAGAGGTGACGCTGCTGGTGCGGGGCAGCTATACCATCGGCTGACAGTCCCCCTCATAATTATGATTCGCTCTGCATATGGTGTGCAGAGCGAATCTTTTTTGGGGGGGGGGCGGCGCATGGAGCGGGTCAAGCTGTACTGCCGCGGCGCGTGCAGAGGGGAGATCACCCTGGCGCCTGACGGCGCCCGGACGGAGATCCGCGCCGCCATGGAGGACCCCGGGGACGGGCTGTACCGCGCGGTGCTGGTGGGCCAGGAGGGGGAGCTGCTGCTGGGCGTCATGGAGCCGGCGGGAAAGGGCCTGCAGCTGTGCCGCAGGCCCTATCATCGGGATGTCCGTCATGTGGGAGAGCTCTTGCGGGGGGAGGCACGCTGTTCCTTCCTCTTCGGGGATACGGCCTGCTGGCATGAGACGGGAGATCCCGCCCAGCTGTTTCGCGGCGCTTTCCTGCAGAGCCGCCTGCGGGCTGTGGGGCGGGCCTGGTGGCGGCGGGAAGGGGGCCTGCTGCTGCTGGCGATCCCCCTGGAGCAGGGGAGGGGGTTCCCCCTGGAATCCCTGTTCTGCCTGGCGCGGATAGAACGGGTGAAAGGCAGCCGCTGTGTGGTCTATGCCTTTGATGAGCAGGAAAAGCCGGTGCTGCGCTGAATTTATCTGGAAAAATTTACGGCACGTCTACCATTTTGCGTCCATATATGGTATACTGCAAGCAACAATACCCCTATATCTGAATAGGAGGAGCCCAAAATGAAGTGTCCCTATTGCGGTTATAAAGAGAGCAAGGTGGTGGACAGCCGCCCGGCCGACGAGGGAAACAGCATCCGCCGCCGCCGGGAGTGCCTGGCCTGTGAGAAGCGGTTCACCACCTATGAGACGATGGAGTCCCTGCCCATGGTGGTCATCAAGAAGGACGGCAGCCGGCAGAGCTTTGACCGGAACAAGGTGCTGGGCAGCATGCTGCGGGCCTGTGAAAAGCGCACGGTGCCCCTGGCCAAGCTGGAGCAGATGACCGACGAGATCGAGCAGAACCTCCAGAACAGCCTGGAGCGGGAGATCACCACCGACATGGTGGGCGAGCAGGTGATGGATAAGCTGCGCGAGGTGGATGAGGTGGCCTATGTCCGTTTCGCCTCCGTGTACCGCCAGTTCAAGGATATCCACACCTTCATGGCGGAGTTGACGAAGCTGCTGGAAGAAAAGTAGAGGCAAACAAACAGAACAAACAGTGCCGTGGGCGCTGCCGCAATTTTGCGGCAGCGCCCACGGCCTAGCCTGTCAAAAAAGTGGCTTTGCCACTTTTTTGACAGAGATAGGAGCGGCCTTTTGGCCGCTCCTCTTACTATTTATATTTTTCGGTTTACTGCTCCATGTTTGCGCAGTATCGGGCCAAAATGGCGGCCACCTGGGCGCGGGTGGCGGCAGCCTGGGGGTTCAGCAGATCACCGTCGCCGGTGAGGACGCCCTGGGACACCGCCCAGGCCATGGCCTCCTCCGCCCAGCTGCTGACGCTCTCGCCGTCGGTGAACCGCCCCAGCAGGGCCAGCTCGGATACGCCAACCTCGGGAGAACCAGCCTGGCGGTACAGCATGGTGACGAGCTGCTCTCTCGTGATGCTGTCGTTGGGGCCAGTGCCGTCGGACACATTGGAGGACACCGCCCAGGACTGGGCCAGGGCGTACCAGGGCGTTCCGCCCTCCACATTCTCGCCGCTCATACGGCCCAGCACCGTCCAGACCATGGCCCGGGTCATGGCGTCATTGGGGGCGAAGGTGCTGGCGGTAGAGCCGGTCATGATCCCCTGGGCGTAGACGTAGGCCACATCCTCATAGAACCAGTCGTTGGTGTTCACGTCCACGAAGGGCAGAGCGCCGGGGATGACCGGGGTGTCCGGCTCGTCGGGCTTTGTGGGCTGGGTGGGCGTGGCGGGGTTGACCGGCGGGACGACAGGGTAGGACATGGTGACGGTCACGGTGCAGGTGGCACTGGCCGCCTCGTGGTTCTCGTCGCCCGCATAGCTCGCCGTGAAGGTATAAGCCGCGTTGCTGTTCGGCAGGCTGACGGTATATGTCCCGTCTGCCCCCAGCGTAGGATTATAGGTTGTGTTGTCGCAGGTCACGGTGACGCCTGCGGGAACGCCGCTGACCGTCAGCGTCACGGTTCCGCCGCCCGGCAGGGAAGTCTTGTCAGCGGAAATACTGATGGTGGGTGTGGCCTTGTTGATTTTGACAACCATTGCCTCACTATCCGCCGTATCAGTGCTAACGGTGATCTTCACTGTATAGCTGCCGCTATCGGCCACGTTAGTCAGCGTCAGGGTGTTGCCGGTTGCGTCGGATACTTCCTTATCACCCTTATACCATTGATAGGAAGCGCCCTCCGCCTCTGTCTTCGCAGTCAGCGTAACATTCGTGCCATACGTGACGTTGTTTGTGCTGGCTTCAATAGTGGGTGCATCCAGCTCCCACTGAGCAACAAGGGCCATATTGGAAGTCGGGCTGACGGTTGCGCCAAGTTCATAAGTGGTGTCACTGTTCTCAAGTTTCCAGCCAGCCAGAGTATAGCCGGTGCGGGTGAAAATATCTGCTCCAGCCAGGGTGCCGCCGGATTTTGCGACTGCCTCTATTACGTCGTTCCCATCTGTGTAGCCGTCCTTGTAGGTGACTTCGACATAGTTGTCGCTATCCAGCGTCCACTCAACAATATAAGTGCTTCCCTTTGTGGGCGTAGCATTTGGATTTGTAACCTGGGTACCGTGATAGCCGGTCGCGCTTTGGCTATACACATACCATGTGGCGGTGTAGCCTTCCTTTGTCACAGTGCTGAACGTACCATCGTTTCCGGTTAAAGTCCCTCCGTTGGTAATCAGGCAGGTACTTTTCCCTTTGCTACTGTCGACCCCTAAATGACTTTGGAGCGCTTGATAGCACGCTACATCACTTAAATAGACATAACGATCAAGGTTGCTTGCAGTACTGCTGCTGTCAATTAGGAACGTCCGTCCCGCTTCTGCTCCTGTCGTGATGGTTTTCACACCAGTCAAGTCAATATGGGACAGAGCTGAATTATTGAAGAATGCCGCATCGCCGGTCAGGTTCAACTCACTCGCGGAGATTTTTACAGATTCCAGCGCCTCTCGTATAAATGTTGTTGCATTTATGGTCGCTGTCCCTGTAACATTGATTTCAAGAGTTTTCAGTTTTCCCGTTTCACCAGAAGCGATGGAAAAAGCGGACACAGCGGAAGTATAGCTGTCGCCTGTAATCGTAAGCTCTGTTACACTTGGATAATTTTTCCGCGTAATTTCCGCTCCCAGAGAACCATCGACAGTCAATTTTTCAGTCAGCGCGTCGGCAAACTTGCTGGGAGTGATTGTTGTGGCATCCGTTACGGCGCCAACGGTGGTCAAGTAATTGACGATCGCAGTGCCGTCGCTTATGCTCATAGTTTCTGAAAGCGTAAGGGTGGTAAGTTTAGGGCCAGCGCCTTCTTTAGCCACAAAAGACTGGTTCCCAAATGTGATCGCGTTGCTTCCCTCGAATGTAAGGCTTGTCAGGCCGGAACCCCGAAACGCCGCATCACCAATGGATGTAACGCCGCTCGGAATCACAACAGAAGTCAGTGATTTGCAATTTTCACAGGTATATGCCGGGATGCTGGCTAAATCAGAAGAAATGGTTAAGTTTTTTATGCCTGATCCATTAAACGCTCTTGTTCCAAACCTATTATCCAATGTGGCCGTTTCCAAATTGGGCATATTCTGAAATGCAGAGTTGCCATAGCCATCAGACTGTCCTGTCAGTTGTGCATCCAGCTTCTCGAAATCAACCGAGAAAGATGTGCCGTTAATGGCGCTTCCGCTCATGGATGTAAAGCAGTCTGGCAGCCACTCCGAAAATTCCCATATACTTCCATCTTCTTTGGTTCCCAATTTCGCGCAGTTTCCAAAACCGTCAAATTTCATCGGTGCATGGCCTGCCAGTGACCAATCTCCTACCCAAATTACAGTAGTCAAAGTAGCCACTCGGTCAAAAGCCAAATCGCTAATGCTTTTCACCGAATGTGCTATGGTCACGCTTGTGACAGCAGGGAGGCGAAGGGCTCTGCTTCCAATATTTGTTACGCCTTCAGAAATAACAACGCTTTTTACCGCTGTACCCAAGTCTTTCCAAGGCGTGTCAGAAACATAGGTTGTCGTCCCAGTATAATAAATTAGTTTTCTGTCTTCGTATTGATCGGACCGTTCATACATATCTTTTGACGCATAGGTTCCGTCAGTATCGATGAAATTCCCAAAATCCGCCATAGCCCCAGTGCCTGAGATGGTGAGAACGCCGTCTGCAAAAGACCATGTTACACTATTTGAATATTCCCCAGTCGCATCCGCAGGTGCGCCGCAGTTGCCGGATGTAGGGGCGTCCACCAGCAGCTCCGGCTCGTTGGCCCCCGGCTGGCCCGCCAGAGCGGAAAGGGCCTCCACAGCGGCGGCATAGCGGGCAAAGTCCAGCTGCTCCGTCTGCTCGTCGCTCAAAGCCGTTTTCGCCACGTCGATGGCATCCAGCTGGGCGGTCACTTCCCCGGCGTTGTCCGCCGTGATGTC
>CABKMV010000021.1 GCA_902373635.1 uncultured Oscillospiraceae bacterium | reverse complement strand
TCTGCCGACAATACTTGGCTGGAGACGGCCCGGAAAGATAGGTAACGCCAACACAGCGAAACGGTCTGGTCTGATCAGGCCAGACTGTTTCTTATATTCCTCCATAGCTCAGTCGGTAGAGCACGCGGCTGTTAACCGCGGTGTCGTTGGTTCGAGTCCAACTGGGGGAGCCAGAGTGGGCCGCCACTTCAAAGGGTGGCGGCCCTTCTTTTTAGCTGGTAACAAACTTGGGCCTTTAGCTCAGTTGGTTAGAGCGGCCGGCTCATAACCGGTTGGTCCCGGGTTCAAGTCCCTGAAGGCCCACCAAGCCCCCGGCGGGGTGCGGTGCATCCCGCCGGGGAACACCCCTGACTGATTTGGTTGCCGCTGTTGTGATGAGCGTACGATATAGGGGTATAGCTCAGCTGGTAGAGCAGCGGTCTCCAAAACCGCGTGCCGAGGGTTCGAATCCTTCTGCCCCTGCCATTGAGGAAAACAGCGTGTGCTGTTTTGATATAGCCTGCTTCGTCGGGCATAATATGGCCCAGTAGTTCAGTTGGTTAGAACGCCAGCCTGTCACGCTGGAGGTCGACGGTTCGAGCCCGTTCTGGGTCGCCATTTTGGGCAAATAGGCGTTAGCCTTTTTGAATAGAAAGCGGCAAAGCCGCATATGTGCTGCTGTAGCTCAGTAGGTAGAGCGCATCCTTGGTAAGGATGAGGTCGGCGGTTCGAATCCGCCCAGCAGCTCCATTATAGACAAAACCTGCGTTTAACGATAGTTATACACAGGCTTTGTCTTTTCTTGGAAGATTCTTCAAAAAATGATATCTGGAATTATCTATAATCACATACTTCAAGTATTAGCAGGCAGATTTGAGGAGATTATTTCTCTCTTAAACCTGCTTTTATTTATGTCTTGGAAGTGGGGTTATTTATGAAACTTCCGTATGGCTATGTTTTAATTGACGATGAAATTGTTATCCATGAGGAACGGGCAGATATTGTCCGTAGCATATTTAAGTATTATCTCGCTGGAGCAAGCTTGGGGAAAATTGTTGATATGCTCTTTGCGAAAGGCATATCCTCTCCAACGGGGAACTTCAAATGGAGTAGGCCTGCCGTGGATAAGCTCCTGGCCAATAAGAAGTATATCCCAATTGTTGGGTAGATGTATATATGGATGCTCAATTTGAAAAGGCTCATCGCTGTAATGTAGATCATGACAAAGCCGGACATCCGAGAAAATCTACCAGATATCAGACCCCCTTCATGGGAATGGAATAAAGCTATGCAAATCCTATTCTTTCTGATATACTTGTAAAAAAAGGAGAATGAGATCATGACAGAGAAAGAAATCGGCGAACTCTATGCACGCTTGGCGTTCCAATATGAGTCCTCGATTGATTCGCTCTTAGCGAGACGAATCATAGACACGGATCTTGCTACTACATCAAGAGAGAAGTTTTATGATTCGCTGAATGAGGAAAAGTTACGAACATCTAAAAAGATCAGGGACTACTGTGACACTATGCGCCTATACATGAGACTGATGACTTGCAATGATATGGTGTCATTGACGGAATTGGCAAAGCAATATTCTGAAGAATCTCCTGGATATGTTATTCAAAGCTGGATGCGTAGTCGCAACACATTGGAATTTCTCCGTCAATGGGAAAATGATATGAATGAAGAGTTTGATGATAGGGCCTGTGAGGAACTGATTCACCAGGGGCATACTACATCGCTTACCATTACGCCATCTCTGTGGATTCGAAGAACACACGCTGTTGGAATGCATGTAAAACAGGGCAAAGGTGGAAGCGTGAGGGCTTACCCAGAAATCGCAGCGGATTTTCAGCTCTGGTTGGATCCTAAAATGAGGCTGGCCGTAGTGCGGCAGGGCAAAATTGAATAAGTACTCTTAAAATTTGAGCCTTGATAGAAAATGTTTAGATTGGGAATTTTTATCTGAGAGTTTTGGGGTGTTTTCGGCGAAAACCTATATATAGAAGATATCTTTGGGTAAGCATTATAGGAAAGAAATTGGTACAACACTTAAATAATTAGCCGTTCAGAGCCGGAGATATGGACATAGAGGGAGAAAAATAAATGAAAAAGGCAGAACAGTTGGTAGCTAATATTAAAAGTATGTACCTTCCTCAAAATAGATATGCTAATTTTGGCAACGTACTTCTTGCTATGGAGGTTCATGGTATTAGAGGTATGTCCGCATCTATGGCTTTTGATTTTCCTGTTACTGTTGTTACCGGAAAGAACGGATCCGGAAAAAGTACATTGGCACAGCTTGCCTTATGCTGTTATCGCTATAAACAGCCTGGCGAATCATTACATAATATTAAGAATTATTACAATTTAGGAAATTTTTTTATTAAATCAAATTTGGATCCCGAACCGTATACGCCAGATGCCTATTTGCAATACTCCTATGCTGCAGCACCTGAAAAACGAGGCTTCGAGCAGATGTCTTTATTCGCATTAGAACCGAACTCGTTTTGTCACGCAAAAGAAAACACCATTAAAAAGATCAATTCAGACTGGGGCGGTTATAAAAAGCGACCGGATAGGAAATGTATTTATTTTGGAATGGGCTTTTTTGTCCCGCATCATGAAATGGGAGATCGGATTTACTTAGATCCTAAAACATGTATCAGTGAAAAACGTAGTTTTAGTGAAACAAGTCTTAAAATTTCGGCTGAAATACTGGGCTCGCCATATACCACAGTTGAGGTAGCGACGATCATTAACCAGTCCAAAGAAGCAGAAATGGGATTTGCTTCTCGTTTTGGAGCTAGGTATTCTGAGAATCATATGGGGTGTGGAGAAGGCAGATTGATTCGAATGATCGATGCGATTGAAAATGCACCTGAACAAAGTTTGATTGTTATTGAAGAACCAGAAACTGCCTTACACCAAGATGCCCAACATAATTTAGCAATTTACTTCCTCGAAGTTTGCAAACGAAAACGTCATCAGATTATTGTTACAACTCATTCGCCAACAATCGTTGATGCAATGCCAATGGAAGCCAGAAAGAAAACCGAGCGGACTTCCTATGGTACAACAGTTGAAAACAATCCAACAATTGCAGAAATTGTATCTGATTTATCTGATGGTCACCAAAAGTCATTACTTATTTATGTGGAGGATGAGTTTTCAAAAAAATTACTTATCGAGATTGTTCGCAAGTTTGCTCCTGAATTATCTAAAGCACTTTCTATTGCTGCAGTGGGAGATAAGGGGGATGTTCTACAAGCAGTAAGATATACACAAAAACACAAAGGAGTCAAATCGATCGGAATTCGTGATGAAAAGCACACTGCAAATACGACAGAGTTGATTTTTTCATATCCATCTGATAAGGCGCCAGAGCAGGAAGTGTTTTGTAACCAAGTTGTTTCGGAGTTTCTATTTACTCAATACCACATTAATTTTTCAGATATTCTGGCTGCAGTCAAAGATCACCATGAATATGCGGGTCGGATTTCACAACAATGTGATGTAGATGCAGCTACAATCGAAGTTCAATGCATACAGACATATATTCTGCATCAAGATGTTTCAAAATTTTTACCATTGATTAACGGAATAAAAAGTCAATGTTAGCGTGCATCTTTTTCAGCAACACATGACAAGAAAAACTGCTTAAATCTTCGGATTTAGGCGATTTTTCAAATATTTTATGAACTTTTTGAGGGACTTTTTGGGGGATCAAAAGACCTCGTTACTAAAAAGTAGGCTTTTTTGCAACTGACTTTGCAACTTTTAGGGGGTTCAACAACCTGCTATCCATTGCGGCGCAATGGTTTCAAGGTTTTGACCGTTGCAACTTTTCTGCAACTTGATAAGTTATGCGCTGTAAGCCCGTTCTACTGCGGCAGTTGCTTCGGCGGAAGTTTCACGGCCCTTGACATAGTATTTTAACGTCATGGCCGGGGTGGTGTGTCCTGCCGCCGCCTGTGCTAGTTTGATGTCTTTTGTCTGGTCGTAAAGATCAGTCAAAACAGTGGTACGAAAACGAATCGTTGTGATATTTTCACTAAAGCCCGTATTCTGCTTGATACGCTGGCACATTCTGCGGACTTGGGTATAGCTTAAAGGTTTATCGCCGCCAAACAGGAATTTGCCCGTTGTACTGCTGAGAAGATAGGGGAGCGCCAGAGAGGACAGGCCAATGGTGCGGCAACTGCTGTCTGTTTTGGTCTCCTTAACTTCCGGTTGATTGCGGGTGGGATGGGTGACCGCCCGGCGAATATGGATTTTCATGCCTTGGGTATCCACGTCGCCGGGTTCAAGACCAAGCACTTCTTCCAGACGGAGAGGGTGCAGGGCTTGCAGGGCTAAATATGCCCGGTCAATGGGGTCTTGAATATCCCCGATATGTTGAACGAGATAGCGCATCTGTTCGACACTATAAGGCGGCGTTGCTTTACTGGCCTTACCCGTAATTTTCACCCGCCTGGATTTTACCGGATTTTGAGAAATCAACTTATCTTCCACAGCGGCGTCTAAAATCTGATTCAGCACCATACGGGCTTTATCCTTGGTGGCCTTGGCCCCGGTCATACCATTAAAAAGGCGTTGAACATCATCGGTGGTAATATCTTCCACCGACAAGCCGTCAAAAGCAGGGAGCAAGTGCAAGGTAAGCTGTCGTTTGTAAGTAGTAGCTGTGGCGGTTTCTACGTTGGGTTTAGAATAGGTGTTAAACCAGTTCCAAGCATAGTCAGAAAAAAGATGTTTTTTGGTTTCCTGGGGCGTTCCCATCAGCTTTATAACTTTGTTGGTGAACTCCTGCATTGTATTAGCACGAATCCAAATTTTAGAGCCGTTTATCATCACGGGTTGATTGATTTGTGTAGCCATTTCGGAATCTCCTTCCGAGGATGGTGTACAAACTAACTCCATGCAGTTGTCAAGGTGCGGTTGCTCCTGATTTTCGGGAACGTGTACTGCTATATTTTGATTATAGCACATCTTGCAACTTTTTTCAAGGAATTTAATCAAAAAGTATTTAAAATCAATATTTTGTTGCCGATTTTGGTACAATTTATTTCACCATCCGCCACCAACTTCTGCATAGTTGGGCGACTGATTCGCAGTATTTTAGCGGCATCAGTTATGGTTAAAATCTCAGGGCAATTTTCCAATAGTTCCATAGTGACCTCTAACTGCTGACAAGAGGCACGCCAATATGGGTGTCTAAATTAAATACGGTTTTAATACAGAAGAAGATAACCGATTTAAATCGATATCCAAATTCAAAGAGTGCATCCTCCGTGGCGGTGAACCAGTCTTTATTTGGAACGGCATTGCATACGGTGTATGTTTTTCTGATATTGGATATTGTATTGCCCACATAGACGGAAGTTGTGAGAAAATATGCAGCACACCCGATGCCGTCCTGGAATATATGGTAGGCAGTGATCGCCTGCGTGACGTGATTACACAAGTGACTGTCATTTCTCGTTCAGTTTAGGATAAGATCCCATGTCAACAGCCTGTAAACCGTTGATATTACTACGTTTCTTTAAATCCTATCATTACACTCCGACCAAAGGCCCCCTGGAGTTTTCACTCCAGAGGGCCTTTGCTTTGCCAATTGATGTGAAAGGTTTAGAATTTGATATTTCTATATTTTTTAATGATGGCACATAAGGGAGAACGAATGTCCTGTTAATTGTACATACTGTTCCATTTTTTAATGAAGCTCCTGATCATCTGGGCCACATGGCCGCTGCCATCGCCATTGAGAATGCCGTTCTCGTTGGCCCACAGCATAGCGTCCATAGCCCAACTGCTGATCTGCTCTGCGTCGGTGTACCCAGTCAAGGTGTGGCTGCTGGCCGGGCTGCCCGCATACCGCCACAGAATGGCGGCAAGCTGCTCACGGGTAATTGGGTCGTTGGGGCCAAACAATCCGCCGCCGTAGCCGCCCACGATCCCCTTGGAGCTGGCCCAAATGACAGCGTCAGCGTACCATGCGGTATCGGCCACATCGGTGAAGAGGCTGCTGGCAGTCACAGTGGGCTGTCCTTCCCGGTTGTAGAGGATCTGGCAGAGCTGGGCGCGGGACAGGGAATCGTCTGGTCCGAACAGGCCGCCGCCGTAGCCGCCCATGATACCATTGATCAATACATAGTCCACAGCCTCGTGGTACCAGGCGGTGGCGCTCAAGTCGGTAAACACACGGGACGGGCAATCCGCTCCGCCATCGCAGACAGTGCCCACGGGCACGAAGGTCACATCCACCGTCACTCTGCTGTTGGGCATCGTGAAGGTATAGACGCCGTCGCCCTTGTCAGTCACGGCCACAGTTGTTCCATTGGCCCTGGTCACGGTGACATCGCCCACCTGATAGCCCTCGTCGGGCTTGGCGGTGATGGTCACGGTCTGGCCGCTTCTGGCCTGCTTCGGACTGACGGAAACGGTGCCGTGGTCTGTGACTTCCGGGGCTTCCACAGGATAGATGGAGGTCCCGCCGCTGGACGGGCGGGTGTCGGTGTTATTCAGCACCAGCGTGTAAGTCTCCCGATTCTCCCCATTGGTAACGATGATCTCCCATTCCGTCGTACCATAGGGGAGGGAAAGCATGGTGGATCTGGCCACATCATAGTCAGTGCCATTGAAGGAAATCGTGGCGTTTTGGGGATCCTTGGGTGCGATCCCCAGGACGCCGCTGGTCAGTCCCGCGCCGGTGGCCGTGTATGTCTTGGTGTCTGGGTCATAGGTCACGGCCGCCCCGGTCAGGGAGATGTGATCCAGCTCCACACTTTCTCCGTTCAGAATCAGGTTGGAGAACTCCACCAGGGCGCTGGCAGCGTTGGTGATGCCATCAAACTGGAAGGTCTGGCTTTGACTGCCCTCTCTGCTCAGCGTCAGCAGGTTGTGTTCCCTGGTGTAGCTCTGCTGCTTGGCGATGGGATTGCCATGGGCGTCCAGCAGAGTGACGATCAGGTTGCCGCTGGCGGTGCCGGTGAGCTTGTTGTACTGAGCCGTGACTTCGACACTCGTACTACCTTCATCGATACTCATGATATGGCTCAGCGTCACATCCTCGCCCTTGCGCACCGCCAGATTGTCCAGCGTCAGGGAGGTAGCGTTGTTGAACTGAAGGTACTCATACACGCTGCCGTACTCCGCGTTACTTGTCATGGTTCCGCTCACCGGCGCCTCTATCCAGGCTTTCACATAGATGGGGATACCGGTGCCGGGGATCTCCTCGCCTTCTGCCACATAGCTGGCCACAGGAATCGTGACCTCCGCGCTGTAACCTCCAACGTCGATGAGGGCCAAGTCGGACAGCTGGTCAATGGTCCTGACCAGTTCGCTGCCGTCCTTGTCCTGCAGCGGTGTGGTGCAGTCCTGGTCGGCGTAGAAGCCCACCTGGACCCGCCAGCTGTCCCGCGCATCCGCCAGCTTGGCGGACAGGGCGTTGTACAGGGAGTAGCGCAGGGTGCGCTCGCCGTCGGCCTGCTTGACGGTCTCCACCCGGGAGATGCCCACGTCTGGGATATCCAGACAGAGGGTGCCGGAGAGGGTGACAGGCTCGCTCTGGTCCACAAAAGCGGCTTTGATGACATAGCCGGTGTCCACAATGGCGTCGCCCGTGGGGACCTTGGCCGTCACGGTGACGTCCCGGTTGGGCAGCAGATTCAGCGCTCCGGTCTCCCCATTGTAGAGTGGGTCGTTGGCGGTGCTGTAATAGGTCGTCCGTCCATCGGCGGAGGTAATGCTCAGGCCCATAACGGCATCCTTGCCGGTGTTGCGGATAGTGAACTGGACGTCGATGTCGCTGTTGGGATAGAGCTTGTCGTACTCCAGCATCACCGCTGTCTCCTGGATCTGGTTTGTGAACTGGGCCGCAGCGGTATACATCCCGCTGATGGGATTGGCTACGGTGATGGTGGCGGTCTCCTCATTGTCGCCGTCGGAGATAGTTACCTGACGCTCTGTGGTCTGATCGTAGTTGGTGCCCAGGATGACCGACTTGACCTCATCCCCGCTCATATAGGCGTCAAAGTGGTCAATGAGGGTGTTTTTCTCCATCTCCGCCACCTCTACGGCGCCGGACACTGTAAAGGAATTGCCGGCCTCCACGAGCTTCACGGCCTTGAGCACATCGTGGCCTGTGTTTTTGTAACCGGCGGCCACCGCGGAGGAAAGATCGGTGTACTGCGTTTCATCCGCACTGCCGCTGACAGTATCCACCCACAGAATGGACAGATTCCCAATGTCCTCAGCATTTTTAGCGAAACGGAAGTTGGAGCCGATGGTGTCGCCGGTGCCGTCGGTGGCCCGCCCCAAGGATTCTGGCATATTCTCGTAAAGCACGCCGTCTTTGTCCATGGCGGTCAGACGGATATCGGATTCAGTTTCGCCGCTGCCGCTCACGGATCGTTCGGTGTGCCAGGCCACCACGAACCGCTCCTGGCCGTCGTCAAACTTTGCGGTGGTGATCTGGGGGTTCTCGTCCATGTCGCCGTTGGTGGTCAGGCGGAAGGTGCGCACTGTGTCTTCACTCTGGACGGTGCTGTCATCCCTGCTGTAGGTGCTGGTTTCGGCAGCGGGGATCAGTGCCACGACGGTCTCCCAGTCGGTGTTGTCGCTCTGATCGCCTGTATCCAGGGTATAGACCACGGCGGCGGTGCCGTCGGACAGCATGGCGGCCTCGATGCCCCTGACGGAGGCGGCGGTGCCGGTACCGTCGTAGAGGGTCTGCATGTCGCTCCAGTTCTTACCGTCATATACCTTATAGCGGATGGCGTCCTGCTGGTTAAAACTGGTGAGCGTACCGGCACTGGTAGAGCTGACCTCGCGCCAGGCCACCACAGTACGGCCGCCGTTGGTGGCTGCTACGGGGGCCAGGTCAGGGGTGCTGTTGTTGGTCAGCCGCGTCAGCGTCCAACTGCTGCCGTTCGTGGAAGTGGCGGCGATGATCTCAGTGGAGTTCATCTGGAGCATCTGCTGGCCTTCATCCAGGGTGCCGCCGTCGCCGGAGGCCAGGGTAAAGTCCTCCATCTGGCGGACCCATACGGCGGCGTAGCCGCCGCTGGAGCCGGCCACCTTCACATTGCTGTCGCCGTAGCCGACGGCGACGTTGTACCCGTCGTCAAAGCGTTTGCCCTCCTGGAACTGTGTGCCGAGCTTGGTGGACACAGCTACCCGGGTGTTGGTGACGTCCTTGGCGTTGTCATAGGGTGCATCGCCCTGGTCGCTGAGGTAGAACATGACCGCGCCGTCGTCGGACAGCACCGGATTGGCGTAGGAATAGGCCCCGGTCTGGAGCGCCTTTGCCAAGGTCTCGTTCTGATCCTTATCCAAGCTGAACAGGCTGATAGAGGGCCGTCCACCCACCCAGACCTGGCCGGCGGCGTCCACATAGTCCCGGCTCTCAAGCTGTGCCCCCAGGTCGATAGCGTACATGACCTGGCCGTTGGGCATGGCCATCCGGGTCACGGGCCTGTTGTTAATCTTCTTGTTGGCCGCCCAGATCTCTTCGATATCTTCCCAGTCGCCGTACTGGCCGTCGATCCCGAAGCCGACGGAGCAGAAGACCTGCTCATAGCTGATAAACAGGAACTTGAACACGAACTCGATGCCGGTGGAGCCGGAGAAGCGGGGTTCCTGGCCCGCCATCACCGGGTCGGTCCGGGTATCGACCTTCCCCACAGCGCTGATGTTGTTCTTGTCTTTCAGGTAACTTCGGTTGAGCCACTTGAAGTTGAAGTCGGCATTGAGCTGGCCGAACACGCCAATCTTGAAGGCCACCACGGAGGCGTCAAAGCCCAAACCGGCAAAGACCCGGATGTACAGGAACACCCGCAGGGTGGTGAGGTAATCGTTGGCAGTGTTCTCCGTGTAAATGCTCTTCTCCAGCTTTGCGGCAAACTCCGCCCGATCTTGCGAGTTGGCCAGGTCCTCCCGGCCGCCGGTGACGGTATAGTAGTTGCCTCGCTGCATATCCATGGACACTTCCACAGTGCCGCCCAGGGTCAGGCTGATATTGACCGGCACAACGCCCACCACCATATTGACATACCAGCTGTAGCTCAGGCCGCCTCCGGCATGGAACCCGCCGCTGACAGGGCGGCACTCCCACTGGCCGGTGGCGCTGTTATAGGCGATGTCGGCCTCGAAATAACCGCCCAGGTCCATGCTGAAGTTGCGCATCTTATTCCTGGCATCGGCGTCCTTGATCTCCTGGAGAACGTTATCCTTGTAGGTATCCTTGATCATCTGGTACACATTCATCACATTGGGCGTGTAGTCAAAGTCGCCCTTCTTTGCGGCGCTCTCCGTCTGGGCAAAGGCCATGTCCTCGGCATCTGTGTAGTCGGGATACACACCGGAGACGTTTCCGCCGCTCTCCATGTTGCCCACATTCAGGCAGAAGAAGGCACGGAACACGGTGGGGTCGCTGGTGGCGAACAGGCGCACGACAAAGGTGTCCTGCTCGGTGTCATACTTGGCGTCCCCGGCCGCCAGCGCCAGCCCCATCTGGATCAGCGCGTCTCCGCCGCTCATGGTATCTCCGGTGTCCGCGTTCAGGTTTCGCTTGATCTCGTCCAGGGTACCCGGGAGGACGCCGGCCTCCTCCGCCTGGGTCGCGCCGATCATATTGACCACCTGGAAGGAGAGCGCCAGGCTCCGGTCCAGTGCGGAACCGTCCTTGCTCAGCTCCACATTGACGCTGCGCTTCTGATAGCAGTCCACGCCCCAGCTTGTCATGCCGCTTGCGTCCAGCCGGGTCACGTTTTCGGTGAAGGCGAAGTCGCTGAAGGGGTAGGTCCGGCTGCTGCTGGTCTGCTGGGGGACCTCCTTCCCGGTGGTGTCCCGCAGAGTGACCTTGTTGGCTCGGCCTGCGTCCAGGGCCTCCTCGTCGCCCCACCACATCACAGTGGTCTTCAGCCACTCGGTGGGGAAGGTGGTGCTGGGGCCGATATAACCGGTGCTCTTGCGCACGTCGGCCACATTGGCGGTGCTGCTCTGGCTGTACTGGATGGTCTGCATGGCCACGAAGGGGACGGCGCCCTTGTTCTCGTTCTTCTCCCAGACCACGATGCTGTCTCCGGAGGCGGCCACATCTTCAAGATTTAAGGTGGCGTCCATCCGGATCAGCATGGGGTAATAGTCCGTGCCGCTCCCGTCGCCATACTGGAGCTGGAAGAGGTAGTAGAGCTTCTCTCCCGCCTGGACGGCGGTGGTGCGGCTCTCGGTGGTGAACTGGCTGATATCCATGGTGATGCGCAGATGCCCGTCCGTGCCCACGTGAACGGTCTGGGCCACTTCGCCGCTGGCGCCCTCGGCGGGCTTTTTGTCCTGGAGACCCAGGAGCACGCCGTTCACCGCCTCGGTGGTGCAGTACTCCCCCTGGCGGTACACGCCGCCGGTGACGGTGACGCTGCCTGTATAGTTGGTGCCGTCGGGATTTTTCAGATAGATGTCGGCATAGGCCGCCCGGCGCAGCTGCAGGGTGTTTACGGGGTAGAGCTGCAGCTTGGTGGAGTCCGCCTCGGAGGATACCAGGCTGCGGTTGTAGATGGTGCCCAGGTAAGTAACAGTTTCGCCGTCCTCCTGGACGGTGGACTTGCAGTACACGTCCCCGGCGATGCCGTAGGGGGCGTAGATGGCCGCCTCGCCGTTTTCGTTGGTCTTCAGGACATATTCCTCGGTGGCGGTTTTGGCGGCGCTGGTGTAGACCTCATAGGTCAGGGCGGTCTCTGTCTTGGGATAGCACTGGAACAGGTAGAGCTGATCCCGCAGGGTCTCCACCTCCACCGTCACGGCGTCCGTGATGCCGGTCTTGACGTGGGTGGCGGTGATGGTGGTCCTGCCGTCCTGCAGCCCTGAGAGGATAAAGTCGGTGGAAGGGCGGTAGGAGGTGTAGGAGAAGTTCTCGATGTTCTCATACAGGGTGCCCTGCTGGTAGTTGACCGTCGCCACGGCGCTGTCGCTGGATCTCCAGGCGATCTGGTCGGCCAGCTCGGCCCAGGCATATTCTCCGTAGTTGATGGAGACGACGTTTTTCAGGGCGATATCCCGCTGGAGGGCCACGATGGCTTGCGAGCCGGCCTCGCCGCCCTGTCCCCACAGCCCGGCGATTTTCTCCACATTGGACATGGTGTGGCTGCCGCCCGCGTCCCCGCCGTCCAGCAGGAGCCGCAGGGCGCTGTCGGAATAGACATACAGCACATAGCTGTCATAGGCCCAGGTGGTATCGGCACTGTTCTTGGCCTTGACGGTGATGGTATAGCTGTCCCGGTAGCTGCTGGGGTCGCTGGTCAGCGTCACCGCGGGGACGGTCAGAGTATAAGAGTAGACGTCGCCGTTTTGGGTGACGCCCCCCTCATCGCCCACGGTGGTCACGGAGATGGGCTTTTCCAGCGCGTCGCTGGCGATGTACAGTTCAAACTGGCCGTTGGTCACAGTGTCCAGGTGGGGCACCGTCCAGGTCAGGGTGACGGACTTGCCTGTGCCGCCGTCGGTCTGGTACAGGCCCTCCTGGGGCGGGTCCAGGGTGACGGAGGCGGGCTGGGAGATCATTTGAATGGTGGCAGTGGCGTTTTCCATCCACGCCGACAGCTCTGTGTCGTAGTAGGTGCCGTAGGTCACGCCGTGATACATAGCGGAAACGGTGACGGTGGCGGCACGGACACCCTGGGCATACAGCCCCGCCAGCGCGCCCTCCCAGGGGATGGTGACAGAGGAGATGGTCCTGTTGTCCTCGTCCGTGGTCAGCGACCTGGTCCAGACGAGCTCTCCCCTGTTCTCGCTGCCGCTGTACAGGGACACCTGGAAGGTGGTGGGGACAAAGGCCCCGTCCTCCCCGGCGGTCTCGTTCTTGGCGCAGATGTTGCTGCTCCAGCTGACCAGCGCGTCCTGTCCCTCCCGGATGCGGATGCTGCTGCCGCTGGTGGGAATCAGCAGGAAGGGGTCCTGGCCCGCGGCGAAGTTCACGGTGATGCCCGCGCTCTCCGCGTCGGCCATCTCGCCGTTGAGGGCCACCAGGGTAAAGGTGACATCCCCCTCGTTTCCGGTGGGAACGACGGAGGCGTTGCCCTCGCTGTCCACTCTCACGGAGGCCACGGTCAGATTGCTGGACTTCCAGGCGAAGTGGGCGGCCTTGTTGGCAGGGGTCCCATCCTCTTTATAATAGGTGACGCTGTTTGTGTTGCCCCAGGTGTAGCCGCTCCTCGCCAGGGTGAAGGACAGGTTCAGGACGTTGTCCTGCTGGGCGTAGAGCAGTGGGACCTCCTGGCCCGCCAGATAGTCCGTCCCCTCCCCGTCCGGCTTGGTGACGGTGAGCTTGGGGGTGATATCGCCCGCTTTGACCAGCACGGAGCCGGGCACCGTGGCGGTCAGCCCCTTGCCCATCAGCACCGCCCCGTCCAGCAGGAAGTCGGCGGTCAGGGTGGCTGGGTCCTCGCTCTGGTTATAGGGCAGGTCGATGACGGCGGTGATGACGCTGTCGTCCCCGCCCTCCGTATTGATGGTGAAGGGATAGGCCGTCCCCTCCCCGGTCTGGTCAGTCACCACCTGCAGGCTGGTGATCGTCCCTTCTCCCAGTTGTTGATTGAGCCAGCCCAGATAAATTTTGTTTCCGCTGGTGCTCTCATCTTGATTCAGGCCCACAGTGACCACCAGCTGGGGCTTGTTGTTCTCGTCCAGCTGGACGGCCAGGTTATAGCTGGTAAAGGTCTTGGTCCTGTCCGGTGTCACCAGGGACACGCCGGGGAGGGTGCCGCCCGCCCAGAGATCCCCGGACTGGGACACGGTCATGGCGTTGTCGTTGGCCCCGGTGCCGTTCAGGTCTATGGCGGTCAGGTTGACGCTGGCCCCGCTGGTGTCAGTCACCGGGTAGAGGAAGGTACACACCGTGCCGGTGGTGCCGGTCTCCACCGGCGTCAGCGTGGTATCGCCGTTCACGGTCAGTTTCAGATTATTATTGATCTTCATGGGGAAACCGAAGGTCACTGTGATGGGCACGCTCTGCCCGGGGTAGTAGGTCCCCGCCGGGGCGGAGATGGCCGCGGTGGTCTGGTTAGTGGTCTCCTTCATGGTCAGGGTCACAGGGATGGAGACATCCGGGTAAAAAGCCAGCCAATAGTTAGATGTGTTAATCATTCCACTACAGTAAAAACCTGATGTATTGACTGCAACCGAATAAAAAGTATTTGAACCTCTGGTCACGGTTTGCTCCGCAGAGCGTTGCGTTGCTGACGATTTGAAGGAGCCGATATTGCCGGAGTACACACTCCTGTCATCCACCAAAAGTTCATAAGAAGCTGGTATTTCCCGATAGTCGCCAAAAGTGTTATTATACTTCTCATTTACAATATTCCAGAAAGGGTAGAGGGTCGAGCCGCTGTACGGAATCACACAATTGATTTCTTTTCGTGTAAACGTACCTGGGCCAAAGGTGATGGTGCTTAAATAGGTTCCATCGCTCAGACCGGAAATAGAAAGTGTCTTGGAATCTGCCTGAATCTCAGGGTTGCTATTTTGAAGAATGCTATTGGCTACATCCCAAATACCTTCGCTCTCACTAGTTACAGCATAATATCCTCTGTCTGTGCTGCTCAATGTTGTGCTGGTGGTCCCATAATATTTGAAGCTGTCGCTCCGCGACACCATGACCTTTTGCTCAAAGGAGGAACTCCCATTGGAAAACAGGGCGTTTGTCAGGCCGTAGAACTGCACCAGGAAGGTGGCACCGCCCTGGATCTGGCCCTTCACTTCGCCCACGCTGACGGTCAATTCCACAGAAGTGGTGCTGCCAGCCGGGATGACAACCTCACCGCCACCGGCGGCCTTCACGCTGCCGCCCAGGGCCCGCCAGGAGAAGGTGACGTCCTTCGTCTGGGCCCTGGTGGGGGTGACGGTGACGGTATAGGTGCCTTTCTCCGGTGCGGTGGCCGCGGCGTTCACGGTCAGGCGCACGTCGTGGTCCACCCCGGCGGGGCCCACGCCGTTCAGGGCGTCGGCGGTCAGCAGCTTTACGCCCCCTGCCGCCCAAGCGGCCGCCAGGTTGTAGAAGCTGGAGACCTGCTCATCCGTCAGGTCCTGCTCAGTAAAGTATGCAGCCTTTATATAGGCCAGATACCGCTCGATCTCCACGATGGTCTTCAATTCCTCCAACGTGAGGAACGTCCCGTCCACCTCCACCACGACGGACAGGTCGGTGTCCGGGGCGTCCAAAATCATTTCGATCTGGTCCAGGGTGTACGCCACTCCGTTCATGACGATCTTTTCGTCGGTGACGATATTGCCGTCCCCGTCCACCAGGCCGTACTGTCTCAGCACGGCAAGATAGCTTTCAGCGTCGTCGCCGTAGACCTCCTGCAGGGCCTGGAGCAGGGCGGCATTCTCCACCGCACTCCGGCGCACCAGGTCGCTCACGGCGGCGCAGGCCGTGGCGGGCAGCATGGTCAGCGCCATAACGGCGGCCAACACACCGGACAGCAGCCGCCTCCATACTCGTCTCATACTCTAGTCCTCCTTTTGATACTCAGACAGGGCATCGCCACAGGGGTTCCCTGTGGCGGCAAGGGGGCCCGCCCCCTTGCCCGATCTTCTCTGTACGTCCCGCGGCCGAAGGGGCTTTTCCCGCTGCCCGGCGCGGCGTACAGAACCTTACATCTATCACTATAACGAAATTTTTTGCCCGTACAATAGCATTTTGAAACATGGTCAAAAATCCTGCAAAGATGGTAAATCCAGCCTCTTGACGGGAGGAAAGTTCCCCGTTACTCTTATAGTGGAAAGCATTTTAGATCGGAGGTCGATCTGAATGAGACAATGGATCTTGCGGGGAGCGGCAGCGGTGATTGCCCTGCTCCTGTGCGGCTTCTTCGCCGCGGCTATGCTGTTTTACATACAGCCAATGGCAGAACAAACCTTTGACCTGTCTGTGGGACAGGCTCAGTGGGAGGTCTTCACCCAGGAGGGCGGGCAGCGGACCGAGCTCCTGCCGGAAGATGACATCAGCTATGCGGGCCTTTCCTTCCCAGGGCAGACCTTCTATTTCTCCCACGTCCTGACCGAGGAGGTGGACAGCCCCGTTTTGTCTCTGGACACGGTCAACCGCAGCGTGGCGGTGTTCCTGGACGGGGAGCGGCTCTACACCGACTGTCCGGAGCAGCCGGGCGGGATCGGGGAACTGACGCTGCCTATGATGGGCTGGGACCGGATAGAGCCGGTGGAGATCGCCCTGCCGCCGGACTACCTGGGCAAGACCCTGACCATCGCCCAGTCCACCGGCCTGGGGGAAAAGCAGCTGCCGGAGGCGGAGCCCACCGCCTATCCCTGCCCGGTGATCTTGAGCTGCGGCTATGCCTATGAGAGCGGCATCATCGCGGAGAGCTTCCGCACCGCCATCCCCGCCGCCCTCTGCTTCGCGCTGGGGGTCCTGCTCTGCGCCGCCTTCCTCTGGCAGGGCTTCCGGGGGCGGTGGGACGTCGGGCTGGCCCTGGCCGCGCTGGCCGCCTTTTCCCTGATGCTGGCCCCCCTGGGAGGGGTCAGCTTCCTCGGCCGCTACCTCCCATATTCCCATGTTGATCTGAACGCCCTGAGCCGCGCCCTGTGCCTGACCGCCCTGCTGGTGTTCCTGGGGAACCGGGGCGGACGTCTGCGCTGGCTTTTGTGGGGCGCGGCGGCCATCCACGCCATCACCGCCCTGCTGGGGCGCTCCGCCGCGGATTCTCTCCTGACCTCCGTTTCCGAATACGCGGGCCTTGCGGGCATCCTTGCCGCCGGGGTACTGGCCCTGGTCTGGCGGCAGGAGGGAAAGCGGTTTTACCGTTTGTTCGCGCCGCTGTTTTGGGCGGCGCTGGGGCTGGGGGCGGCGTCTTGGGTGATCCGCGCCCTGGCCGACCCGCCTTGGGGGCGTGAGCTTCTGACCCGGCTGCAAACCGGCTTTATAAACGGCCTGCCCCGTTTTCTCCTGTGGAAGCTGTCCGTCCTGGCTCTGGGGGCTGGCATTCTGGCCGCCCTCCTGGACCTGTTCCGAAGCGAAACCCAGCGCCGCACCGAGGAGCGGCTGCTCCTCCAGCGGGGAGAGCTGATCCGGGAGAACTATGAAAACCTGTGCAGGCACAACGAGGAGCTCCTAACCCTCCGCCACGATATGCGCCACCACATCACCGCCCTCCAGGGGCTGTGCCAGGATGGCGACATAGGGCAGACCCAGCCTTATCTGGAAACGCTGTCCGGCCGGCCGGAGCTGACCCGGACCAGCGGCTACACAGTCCACCCGGCGGTGAACGCCGTCCTGACGGCCATGCTCACCCGCGGGGCCGAGGCGGAGATCCGCTCCGAGGTCAAAGTAGAACTGCCGCCCGAGCTCCCCATCCCGGACAGCGACCTGTGCCCCCTGCTGATGAACCTGCTGGAAAACGCCCTGGAGGCCAATGAAAAAGCCCCGGAGGGGGCGGAAAAGTGGCTGCGTGTGATTATGCACATCCGGGGCGAGTACCTGTATGTGGGCGTGGAGAACGCCCGGTTCGGCCCGGTGGACTTCGACACCGAGGAGCGGCTGTACCGCTCCACCAAGCCCGGCGCCCTCCACGGCATGGGCCTCAAGTCCGCCCAGGCCACCGCCCGGAAGTACGACAGCGAGTTGGTTCTGAAGGCAACCGAGGACGCCTTTTCCGCCAGCACCGCCCTGCTGCTTCCGCAGAGGTCGGCATAAAAAAATTCCGCCGTGTCCCAAAATCGGGACGGCGGAGTTTTTATTTCAGGGATTCTACATACCGGGCCATGAAATCCTGGTAATACCGGCGGCTGATGGGGACGGACTCTCCCGTGTCCAAAATGAGCGTATCCCGTTCCACACGCTTCACATGGGTCAAATTCACCAGATAGCTGAAATGGCACGGGCAGAAGCCTTGTTTTTGAAAGTCCTCTTTCAGCTTGGAGAGTGGGACGGCGTGTTCGATCTGCTCTTCTTTGGTGTGGATGGCGCTCTTGTGGCCGGCGGTCTCCAGATAGGTGATCTCGTCCAGATAGAGCACCCGGCCACCCGCCTGCAGGATCGGGCGCTTCGGGCGGATGTGCTTTTGCCGCCAGTCCCAGTCCATGGCGGCGGACAGACGCTCCTCATCCACCGGCTTGAGCAGGTATTCCAGCGGATAGGTGGGGAAGCTGTCCAGCGCGAAGCCGGGGTGGTCCGTGATGTAGATGATGGAGGCGTTGACCTTGTGCTCCCGCAGGAAGCGGGCCGGCTCCACGCCGTTGTCCCCATCCAGTTGGATGTCCAGCAGCAGAAGCTGATAGGCGTCCGGGTCCTCCGACAGACGCTCCATGAGCGGTGTGGCGATGTGGAACACGTCTATATCGTAGTCCCGCCCCTGCACACGGCCCTTCTGATCCAAAGCGCGGCAGGCGGCGTCTTTATTCTGTTCCGCGGTGCGGGGATCGTCTTCACATACAGCGATGCGGTACATGGTCTCACCTCTGGGACATGGGGATTTTCAGCGTTATTATACCACATAATTTTCCCAAACGCCAGTCTTACGGAGCCTCCTTTTCCACGCCCGCTATACGGGTCTGCAGCCCGCGTTGTTTAAATTTCTCCTTGATACGCAAAGAGATCCGAGGGCTCCCCTTTTCATGCCTTACATAAAGAATATTGCAATTAGGGTTTTTGTTTTATGTGGCGCAATTTCTGAGCTCTCCAAAGGCGAATATGGTCGGCACATTTGGTAGGGGCGCAACCGATTCCTGACCACAGGAATTGCCATAGGCACGCTTGGAACACGCGGAAACATCGCAGGTAAAGAGTAGCAGAAAACAAATCAAATGGAGCAAAAATAAATAAAAATAAGAAAAAATAATTCAAAAAATGTTTTGATAGCTCTTTGGCAAGAACCGACAATTCTTTTCTATTTTTTCGCAAGCACAGTGATCCACGGTTTCTTCCTGTGGTGGTCTGGTTTCACTTTACTGAAACCTGCGTTTTTCAGTGCGGATTCAATCTGCTCCGTTGTGTATATCTTCATACCTTCGACGATTTTCACAAGCTTCTGGCTTGTGGCATCCAGACCATCTGATTCGTTCACAATCAAAAAGTACCCGCCAGGTTTTAGGACCCTTGCAACCTCTGCGAAACATTTTTACAGTTTCATTCTGTTGAGAGGCCGGATTTTTTGGCTCTTCCGGACAGCAAAATCATTGTACATTCTCCCCGTTCTTTTCCACAGAAAGAAGCACAGCTTGGCCAAACAGAGCGGCAAAGACTGCCGGCAGCGCTGGGTCTCCACATCGGGACTGCCGAAAGACCTGTTCCAGGTTTTAATCATTACATCAGCTTCACGCAAGCCCTTCCCGCCGTGTCAAATACCAATCTCCCACCAGCGGTTAGTCTCGACTAATTCGAGACTATTATAGCACCGGAAACAAGCGTTATCAATCCCTTTGCAGGTTTTGTTTGCATGAGAACCGGATGGCAACTATAAACAATCAAACCGTCAAAAACCGCATCCACAGGAAAAATAGGATATGCTCCACACAAGAATGGAGAAATATCTTGACAAGTACAGCTGCACGGTGTATTATAACACCGTTATATATCACTGTTATGCGGAGGCAGACATGGAAGAAAAAACACCGGAAACGCTGGAAAAAATCCAGCAGGCCGCTGTGGAAGAATTTTTGGACAAAGGCTTTCTTGAGGCGTCCCTGCGGCAGATTGTAAAACATGCCGGAGTGACTACCGGGGCCTTTTACGGTTATTTTTCCAGTAAGCAGGCGCTTTTCACTTCCATTGTGGAGCCTCACGCCGCCGCAATGATGGGCAAATATGTGGATGCGCATACTTCTTTTGCTGCGCTCCCCGCGGAGAAACAGCCGGAGCATATGGGCGTGGAATCGGGTTCTTATATTCACTGGCTGGTGGATTACATCTGCGCGCACCGAGAGCCTGTAAAGCTGCTGATTTGCGGGGCGGAGGGCACCGGCTACGAAAACTTCGTCCATAACATGGTGGAAATAGAAGTGGAAAGCACCTTTCAATATATGGAAACGCTCCGCCGCCTTGGAAACGATATTCCTCCGTTGGACCGGTCTTTGTGTCACATCATTGCCAGCGGTATGCTGGGTGGTATCTTTGAGATTGTGATCCACGACATCCCCAGAGAACAGGCTATGCGGGACGTTGAGCAGCTGCGGACATTCTATACCGCCGGATGGCTCAAGCTGATGTCGCCATGAAGGGATCATAAAAATGCCGCAGTATATCATTTTTCCTGAATATAAGGCAACGGGGGGACTATTATTTTTTGTCCATGAGTTAGTTATTACTAACTAAAATTTTATAAGGAGGTCATTTGATGAAACAGGAAAAGAAAAACGATGTGGCTGCCCTGTTGGATTATGCGGGCAGCCGTAAGGGCCTGACCTTTTTAGGGCTGGCCCTGTCGGCGGCGTCTATGCTTCTGAGCATGGCTCCCTACATTTGCATCTGGCTGGCGGCGCGTGATCTGATTGCCGTAGCTCCGGAGTGGACACGGGCGCAGCATATTTCCATGTATGGCTGGATTGCCTTTGCCTTTGCCGTAGGCGGCATAGTCCTGTATTTTGCGGGGCTAATGTGTACCCACTTGGCGGCTTTCCGCACAGCCTCCAACATCCGCAAGCGGGGCGTTGCCCATGTGATGGAGGCCCCGCTGGGCTTTTTCGATTCCAACGCTTCCGGCCTGATCCGAGGGCGGCTGGATGCGGCGGCGGCTGACACGGAAACGCTGCTCGCTCACAATCTGGCAGATATTGTAGGCACCATTGTGCTGTTTGTGGCCATGCTGGTCATGATGTTTCTTTTTGACTGGCGGATGGGGGCGGCCTGCCTTTTGGCGGCAGTCATTTCGGTCATAGCAATGTTTTCCATGATGGGTGGGAAAAACGCCAAATTGATGGCGGAATACCAGGCGGCCCAAGACCGCATGACCAAGGCCGGGACCGAATATGTCCGGGGCATCCCCGTGGTGAAGATCTTTCAGCAGACCGTCTATTCCTTCAAGGCGTTCCAAGAGGCTATCGAGGATTACAGCAGCAAAGCAGAGCACTATCAAGCGGATGTATGCAAGGTTCCTCAGTCTGTCAATCTGACCTTTACGGAAGGGGCGTTTGTATTTCTGGTGCCGGTAGTCCTGTTTCTTGCTCCGGGCGCTCTGGCAAATGGGAATTTTGCCGGATTTGTCACCGATTTTGCCTTCTATGCGGTGTTTTCCGCTATTATTTCTACCGCGCTTGCAAAGATCATGTTTGCTTCTTCCGGCATGATGCTGGCCGGTACCGCTTTGGGGCGTATCAATCAGGTAATGGACGCCCCCACTCTGGACGTTCCCAGCCATCCGCAGACGCCTCGCAGCAACAAAGTTGCATTTAAGGATGTCACTTTTTCATACAGCGGCGCCGCAACTCCGGCGCTCTCCCATGTTTCATTCACGGCCGAGCCGGGGCAGACCGTGGCATTGGTCGGGCCGTCCGGCGGTGGAAAAACAACGGCGGCCAGCCTGATTCCCCGCTTTTGGGATGCGACATCGGGCGCGGTGGAGGTCGGCGAAGTCAATGTGGCGCAGATCGATCCCCATGTCCTGATGGAACAGATCGCCTTTGTATTCCAGAACAGCCGCCTGTTCAAAGCGTCTATTCTGGAAAATGTCCGGGCCGCCCGTCCCCAAGCGACAAGGGAACAGGTGCTGGAAGCTTTAATGGCTGCCCAGTGCAAGGATATCCTTGATAAGCTGCCGGATGGTATGGATACACAGCTTGGAAGCGAGGGGACATATCTTTCCGGCGGCGAGCAGCAGCGCATTGCATTGGCAAGGGCCATTTTGAAGGATGCGCCCATTGTCGTGCTGGACGAGGCCACGGCCTTTGCCGACCCTGAGAATGAGGTGCTGATCCAAAAAGCCTTTGCTGCCCTGACGAAAGGCCGCACTGTTATTATGATCGCCCACCGCCTTTCCACTGTTGTTGGTGCGGATAAGATCATTGTCCTGGAAGAAGGGCGTGCCGTTGAACAGGGCACACACGAGGAACTGGCGGCTGCCGGAGGGCTGTATGCCCGGATGTGGGAGGATTATAACAAGTCGGTCCAGTGGAAGATCACCGGCGAGAAGGAGGCGTAAACATGTTTGGGGCAAAATTTCAAAAAAAGTATGCGTTAACGGATCAAGGCGTCAAAAACACGAAAAGCGGCGCTTTTTGGACGGTCGTTGTCAATCTGATCGTCATGGGCGGCGTCAGCATCCTGTATCTGCTGATGTCCCGATTCATGGAGACCCTGACACAGGGGGCTCCGCTGCCTGGCACAGCGCTTTTCCTCGGACTGCTGCTCCTGTTCCTTCTGTTGTCCTTCGTGACGCATTTGCAGCAATACAAAGCGACCTATGGGCTGGTTTATAACGAGGTGAAAGCGACCCGCCTCAGTCTGGCGGAACGGCTCCGCAAGCTGCCTCTTGGCTACTTCGGCAAACGGGACTTGGCCGACCTGACCGAGACGATCATGGGGGATGTCAACCGGATGGAGCATGTCTGGTCCCATGTGTTGGGCTATCTGTACGGCGCATACATCTCTACAGCAATCATTGCCGTATGCCTCTTTGTTTACGACTGGCGACTGGCGATTGCGTGCCTGTGGGGCGTACCGGTGGCATTTGGACTGCTGTTTGGCAGCCGCAGCCTTGCCGCCAGCAACGCAGAGCGGACAAAAAAGGCCGCTGTCCGGGTATCTGATGGGATTCAGGAAGCACTGGAAAATGTCCGGGAGATCCGTGCCACGAATCAGGAGGATCGCTACCTGAGCGGGCTTAATCAGAAGATTGACGAGCATGAACAGATTACCATTCAGGGCGAACTGGCGACTGGCCTTTTTGTCAATGCGGCCAGCGTTATCATGCGTCTCGGCGTGGCAACGACCA
Source organism: uncultured Oscillospiraceae bacterium (assembly GCA_902373635.1). GTDB lineage: Bacteria > Bacillota > Clostridia > Oscillospirales > Oscillospiraceae > Pelethomonas. The sequence goes on along the minus strand of CABKMV010000021.1, from coordinate 14,466 downwards.
TCCTTACAGGAGCAAATCTGATCCTGTCCGGCAGCATCGACTTCATGCTCCTGTTCCTGTTTTTGCTTGTCATTACCCGCGTTTACGCCCCATTCGACCAAAGCCTGGCGCTGATTGCGGAAATGTTCGTTTCCCAAGTGTCCGCTGACCGTATGAATGAAATTTATGATACGCCCACTGCGGACGGTGCGGAACAGTTTGAACCGAAAGGGCATGATATTGTATTTGAACATGTGGACTTTTCCTATGATGAGAAAGAGGTCCTGCATGATGTGAGCTTTACCGCCAAAGAAGGAGAGGTAACGGCCCTGGTAGGCCCCTCCGGCTCGGGCAAAAGCACCTGCGCCCGGCTCGCCGCAAGGCTATGGGATATTTCCGGCGGCGTAATCCGGGTAGGCGGTATAGACATCTCTACGGTAGACCCCGAAGTACTGCTGCGGGATTATTCGATGGTGTTTCAGGATGTGGTCCTGTTCGATGATACCGTGATGGAAAACATCCGCCTTGGAAAACGCGGCGCAACGGATGAAGAAGTGCGCTCCGCAGCCAAAGCCGCTAACTGTGATGAATTTGTAAAGCGTCTGCCGCAGGGCTATGACACGCCCATCGGCGAAAACGGAGTGAAGCTCTCCGGCGGGGAGCGGCAGCGCATCTCCATCGCGCGGGCGCTGCTGAAAGATGCGCCTATTGTCCTCCTGGATGAAGCGACTGCCAGCCTGGATGTGGAAAATGAAACAAAGGTGCAGGAAGCGCTTTCCCGCCTGCTGGCAGGAAAGACCGTATTGGTGATTGCGCATCGGATGCGGACAGTGGAGGCTGTGGATAAGATCATCGTCCTGGCGGATGGCCGGGTGGCGGAAGAAGGTTCCCCGGCAGAGTTGATGAGAAGAGGCGGCCTTTATCGCCATATGGTGGAGTTACAGCGGCAAAGTGCCGGATGGCAGCTGAATTAAACTATGTTACTTGAGCATTCCCTAAAATCCTTTCCAGCCTATTGGCATGTGTGAAAACGGCAGATTTAGAAAACAGGCGTTATGAAAGAAACATCTTTCGTAACGCCTGTTTTTTAATTCATCATCTGACATTGCAGCAAAGAACGCTGTTTTCGGTAAAATAGAAAGAGTGCGAAAGGACGCGAAAAAGTTAGCAGGAAGCTGAAACTGTGGCGGCTGGAGAGCATCTCTTCGATGCTGGCCCGCAGTCCGCCGCCAAGGGGGCCCAAAACGATCCAGAAAAGAGCGTGCCGTCTCCGGCGCTCGTTTGGGATTTTTTGCTTCAGCAATGGCCTGCCTGCGCCGCAGCCAAACGATAGAACGATCCCTTTTGCGCCAGAAGCTCCTGCGGCGTTCCCGTTTCCGCGACGCGGCCCTGTTCCAGAACGACGACCTGATCGACGTTTGCAATCGTCCGCATACGGTGCGCGATGACGAGTACGGTTTTTCCCTGCAGCAGCACGGACAGCGCCTGCTGGACCAGGGTTTCATTCTCTGCGTCCATGGACGCCGTGGCCTCGTCCAGGATCACCACCGGCGCGTCCTTGAGGATCGCTCGGGCGATGGAGACGCGCTGCCGCTCGCCGCCGGAGAGGGCACAGCCGTTTTCGCCAATGTTGCTGTGATAGCCCTCCGGCAAACGGGAAACGAACTCCTCGCACTGAGCTGCCCTGGCTGCCGCAAGGACCTCCTCGTCTGTGGCCCCGGCCCGGCCAAGGCGGATATTCTCCATGACAGAGTTGTCAAAGAGCGTCACATCCTGAAACACGATGGCATAATTTTTGAAGAGCGTTTCCGGTTCCACGGTGGTCACATCCACCCCGCCCAAGAGGACCTGACCGGCGTCCGCGTCCCAGAACCGGGCCGCAAGACGGGAAACTGTGGATTTTCCGCTGCCGGATGGTCCCACCAGGGCGGTGATCTGCCCCTGCTTGGCCACAAAGGACACGCCATTCAAAACGGGTTCTTCATTGTATGAAAAGAAAACATTTTTAAATTCGATGTCGTACCCGTCATTTTCACAAACAGGCCGCCCTGTCTGCTCCGCGGCAGCTTCCATCTCCCTGGTGCGCGAAATGCTGACAAATGCGGAAAACAGCTCCGCCATCAGAATAAAGCAGGAGCCAAACGGCTCATAGATACGGCCCGCCACCAGCAGATAGAGGATAAACATGTTGACCGACAGCGCATTTCTCGCTACCAGCATACCGCCGGCCAGCAGCACCGCCACCAGCCCGAAACGCACCGTCAGCTGTGCCAGCGTCACAGCGATGCCCGGGGCCAGCTCGTTGCGGAAGGCGCATTTCACCACATGATCCAGCTTTTTCTCGACGCCGTCCAGGTATTCCTGCTCCAGTCCGGCGGAGCGAAGCTCCTGCACAGCGTCCAGATATTCCTGGACCCCGTCATAAGCGGCGCGGTGGGCGTCATAGTTGCGGCCCTCCGCCCTGACCTGGGCCTTTCTGGCCGCCAGCAGGATCAGCGCGGCCGCAGGCGCCGGGAGGACGATGCACAGCCCCATGCGCCAGTCTATGGCCAGCAGCCCCACCGAAACGATGACAAACATAACGATCGTACCGAACAGCCCGGGCACCGCGTTGGAAAAGACCCGTTCCAGCTTGGAACAGTCGCCCATCATGGTCGTCGTCAGGTCGGACAGGTCCCGCTGCCCGAAAAACGACAGGGGCAGCCGACGCAGCTTTTCCGCCAGCGCGATCCTTCGGTTGGCGCTTTCCCCGTAGGCCACTTTATAGGTCAGATCGTACTGGATCCACTGGGTAAGGAAGATCAGCAGCAAAAGCGCCACAGCCATCAGAAGAATGGCATATGGACGTATCGTCAACCCGGTATTCCCGCAAATCCTGTCCAGAAGCCCCATTGTCACCAGCATCAAAAGCGAAACAGGCGCCATAAGGCACAGGTGCCCGATGGTCGTGGCGATGATGCCGTGTCTCAGCTCCCGTGCGCCCTGGTCGCTCAATGCAAACAGCTTCTTCAGCATGATCCCGCCTCCTCTCCGCGGCCGATCTTCCAGGAGATCGCCCGGCTGTAATCCGCCCACATGCGGGCATACTCGCCTTCTTGTTCGAGCAGCTCCTGGTGGGTCCCATGCTCCGCCAGCCGCCCTGCTTTCATCACGAGGATCTGATCCGCGTCCTGAATGGTGGACAGCCGGTGGGCGATCATGATGACGGTTTTTCCTCTGGTCAGCTCCTTCAGGGCTTTCTGGATCTGCGCCTCGTTCTCCGGGTCGGCAAAGGCTGTGGCTTCGTCCAGAATGATCACCGGCGCGCCTTTCAGGATCGCGCGGGCAATGGCCACCCGCTGCACTTCGCCGCCGGAGAGGTATACGCCCTTTCCGCCCACAACACTGTCAAGTCCCTCCGGCAGCTTTGCCAGGATGTCGCCGCACTGGGCCAGATGGGCTGCCCGCAGGATCTCCTCCCGGCTGGCGTCTTTGCGGCCGCCCCGGATATTTTCCTCCAATGTCGTTTTCAGCAGCTTTGGATCCTGGAACACAAAAGCGACTTTTGCCATCAGCTGCTGTCTGGAGAGCTGGGTCAGCTCCGCGCCGCCCAGTGTGATACGCCCCTCCTGCACATCATAAAAGCGGGGGATCAAAGCCCCAATGGTCGTTTTGCCGGAGCCGGAGTGGCCCACCAGCGCCGTGACCGTCCCGGCTCTGGCGGTAAAGCTGACGTCTGAAATGGCGGGCTGTTCCCCTGTGGGGTAGGTAAAGGTCACATGCTCGAAACAAATTCCGCCATCCTGCGCCGCCTGCGGATGCCGCGGTTCCGGCTGTTCTCTGGCAAGTAAGATCGTGTCGATCCGGCGCATGGACTCCATGGCCTGCATCTTATAGTTGCTCATGTACATGATCTTGTTGAGGACGGAGGCGCAGGCCGGGGCGAAGATCAAATAGAAGAGGAAATTCTCCGTAAAAGCGGTCAGATCTCCCGCCTGCGTCAGGCCGATCAGCGCCGCCGGGATCAGCACCAGAAAGGCGGCGTTGACCACCGTGTTGAAGCCCACATAGCCGGGCTTGCAGGCCATGGTAAAGGCCAGCGCGTCATCCCGGTAGGCGCTGATCGCCTCCTTGAACCGCCGGATCGAATGTACCGACTGACCAAACACCTTGATGACGGAGATTCCGCGGACATACTCCACCGCCTCATGGTTCATCTCCTCCTGGGCGTCCTGGTATCGCTTCATGAAGTTCATGGCCTTCTCGCCCATCATCGTCATCTGGCAGGCAAAACTGGCCAGCATCAGCACGATCAGCGGGAGGCCGACGCGCCAGTCCATGGCCAGCATCAGCACAAGGCTGGCCGCCGTCGTCACCTGGGCGCTCACCAGGTCCGGCATCTGGTGGGCGAGATACGTCTCCACCTGAGCGCCGTTTTCGTCGATGATCTTCCGCAGCTTCCCGCTGGGATGTTCCTCAAAATATCCCATGGGCATTTTGGCTAAATGGCGGAGCGCCGCCATCTTCAAATTCTTCTCCGTATGGAATGCCGCGGTATGGGCGCACAGCAGCGCGGCGAAATTGAATACCAAACCCAAAAGCTCCAGGACCAACGCCCACACGCCCCAAGAAACCAGCGCGGCCGCGTCAAGGCCGCCGCCTGTCAGGCCGGCCAAAAGCTCACGGGCTGCGAAATAGACGCACAGAAACGGCCCCAGCAGGAACAGAGCGCTGATCCCGGACAGAAACTGCGCCGCGCCGAGCAGGGGACGGCGGCTGCCCGTAAACTCCAGCAGACGGGGGATGCCGGTCTTCCGGGGCTTCTTTGTCTGGGCGTCCGTTCCGAATACGTTCTTCATATAGGTCACTCCTCTCTCATCCAGTGGGATGAATTTTTTGACTTCCCCCGCGTGGATATGCAGGATATGGGTGGCACAGCGCAGGATCAGCTCCGGGTCATGGGTCACGATCAGGGTGCAGGCCGCCTGCTCATTGGCTGTGCGGATCAGTTCCGCTGTGCGCAGCAGATTTTCCCCGTCCTGGCCGCTGGTCGGCTCATCATAGAGCATCAGCTTTCGCTTTGTGCAAAGCGCCGTTCCCAAAGAAAGCCTTTGCTGCTGTCCTCCGGAGAGGGAGCCGGGGTGCCGGGCCTCCAGGCCGTCCAGGCCCAGCTTCGCCAAGACCGCTTTCGCCTGTTCCTCCGTCACCGCCGGATCGTTTAGGGTCAATTCGCCCAACACGGTGTCGCTGAACAGCTGATGTCCCGCCTCCTGCATGACCAGGTAGACCTGCTCCGGCAGCTTTTTATGGGCGATCTTTTCTCCGTCGATGCGTACTGTGCCGGAATGTTTCAAAAGTCCGGCCAGGCAAAGACTGAGGGTGGATTTTCCCGCGCCGTTTTCCCCGATGACCGCCACAACAGCTCCCTTGGGAATGGCCAAATGCGGCACATGCAGCACCTGGCGCATCTGGCGGCTGAACTGAAGCCCGTCGATCTCCAGACCGGTTTCTCCCCGCGGGGACAGCGTCCCAACCGGCCGGGACGCATAAAGCTGCTCCCGGCTGATCGCCCGAAGGCCCAGTGCCTTCCGCTGTTCGGCGGAAAGGGATCCCGCCGCTTCCGGTGAAAGCTCCTCCCGGATCCGCCCGCGCTCCAGCAGCACATAGCGGTCGGCGATCCCCTCCAGATACCACAGCCGGTGTTCCGAGATCAGGACGGTCTTCCCCTCGTCCTTCATGATGCGGATCAGCTTTTTCAGCTTTCGGATACTCTCCATATCCAGATTGGAAGAGGGCTCGTCCATGACGATGACCGGCGGCAGAGACGCATAGACGGAACCGCAGGCGATCTGCTGCTTCTCGCCGCCTGACAGTTCAAAAATATTCCGGTCCATCAGTTCCTGCAGATCCAGCCGGGAAACGACCTCTTTCAATCGCTCCCGCATCTCGGGCCGGGGGACATTCTGGTTTTCCAGGTTGAAAGCCATCTCGCCGGTGGTGTCCAGATGGAAGAACTGTGCGCGGGGATTCTGAAACACGCTGCCCACCGCTTGGGCCGTCCGGGACAGCGGGATCCGCGGCACATCCAAGCCGCAGACGGAAACGCTTCCCGCCAGCTTTCCGGCATAAAAATGGGGCGCAAGGCCGTTGACCAGCCGAAGCATGGTCGTCTTCCCACAGCCGCTTTTTCCGCACAGCACCACGCACTCTCCGGGCGACGCCTGAAAGCTCACGTCACATAACACCCGCGCCGCTTTATCCGCTTCGCCGGCCTGATAGGAAAAGGAAACATGTTCCAGTTTGATCAAGTCATCCCCGCCTCTCCCTAAAAACATAGATTCCAGATCAGCAGCCCGGCGGAAACCGCCACAACGCACCAATCCAAAGCCCTCATTCGGACCTCCGCATAGCTGCTGCGCGGCGTATTTTTGTCAAACCCCCGGGCCATCACGGCCGCCGACATCTCATCCACGATGACCGAGCACTGCATCAAAAAGGGGACCAGCATATATTCCATCATCTGCAAGGGGCGCCGGAGCATATTCTTCCAGGTCAGCGCCATCCCCCGCAGGCGGAGCGCCTGATTTACCGCCTGCCATTCTTCCTGAATGGTGGGGACAAAACGGAGCATCACCGCCAGCGGGATGATCACCTCGCCTGGCAGGCGCATCTGGGTGAACGCGCTGATATATTCCCCGATCCTGGACGTATGGGCGACCACATGGAAGGCGGTCAGCAGCGGCAAGACGAACCGGCAGAGATGGCACAGCAGCATGACGATATTCTGCGGTATCCCGGACAGCCGGGGCGCCAGCAGCAGGTCGCACAGAAACATCAGCGCAAAAACAAGGCAGGTGTAAAAGGCCCGCTTCCATTTTTGGCACAGAAGAGTCGCCGCTGTGCACAGGGCTAGCAGGGCAAATTCCTGTGGATGCGTCAGACCGGAAAACGCCGAGAGACAAGCGGAGATAAAAACAGCGATCTTGCTTCTCGGGTCCAAAAGGCTCCCGTTCACGCTGTCATACCGGCCTTCACGAAATGCTTTTTCAGGACCCGCCTGCCGAACAGGCCGCCCAGCAGGCCGCCGGCCAAAGCCAGCGCAATGAGCACAACGACGATCCAGCTGGGGGTCAGCGCGTCCAGCGTGGCCACATATTCCTCTCCGTAGTACCCGGCGCAGCTCTCCAAAAAGGCGTCCTTCGCCAGGACCAGGGCAAAGAAGGGACCCATGGAGGTCAGATTGAACACACAGTAGCTGGCAGCCAGCGCGCTTGCGGAGCCCCGCTTTCTGGCGACGATCACCTCGGCGATGATCCCCCATACAACGGAGAAGATCAGAGGATAGATCGTCGCCATGGAGGTGATCAGCCCCACCAATACCGCCAGCACCAGGATCGCGCCGGTGCGCTGCACCTTGGCGGCATAGAGCATATACACCGTTCCCAGTATGACGCCGGCGATCAGCGGCGTGGCCAGAAAGAGGACGGGAACAATGGTCAGCGCGGAGGACAACACCGTAAGCAGCACCAGATAGATCGCGCCGAAAGCGCCGGCAGTGATCAGGTCTTTGGTTGAAAGATTTGTTTTCATATCGGTAGTTCCTTTCTAAAACAATGGTTAGATACAGCTAACTATTGGATAGTATCATGGCGCTGTCGCCTCTGCCACTCCGAAAAGCCGCCCTCTTGCGCAAAATGCTCCAAAAAGCCAAAAAGGTGATGCAGCCGGTCTGGCTGCATCACCTCATGGTTTTCTGCCGATGGATCGGGGGCTATTTGCCGCCGCCCGCTTTCCTTTTGCGGTAAGCGCTTGGTTTACAGCCCAACACCGCAGAAAATGCTTCTGAAAATTTGCTTGGGTTCTGATAACCCAGCTCCAAAGCAATTTCACTGATGTTTCGGCCGGACTGGCGCAAAAGCTGCGCCGCCTGGTGCATTTTGTAGCTGCGCAGGTACGCATAGGGGGATTCGCCGTAGATCTGCCGGAAGCCGTCCTTCAGCTGGGTCAGACTCAGCCCGTGCTCCAATGCCAGATCCTTCAGGTTGATCCGCTGCTCCATGTCCTGTATCAAATGCTCCCGCACATGTTTGATCCGCTCCACAGCCGCGCCGGAGAGATATTCCCGGTTCTCCTCAAAAGCGGTCTGCCTGGCTTGAAAATAGTAGAGCAGCTCCAGCACCTTCAACCGCAAAAAGGGAAGGGACGGGCGAGCCAGATGGGTATACAGTTCCTCATAGACATGCTCGATCTCCACATTGCGGCGAAATACCGGGGATCTTGCCTCCAGAGAGTATTTCTTCTCGATCACATCTGCGCTGATTTGAAAGGCATGAAGCTCCGGCACATCCTGCATGACCTCCGGGAACAGAATGATCGTGGAGCCGTAAAAGTAGTTCAAGGGGAAAGAAGACGCGATCGGCGGGTGCATCTGGCTGTTCAGGGCGATATCCCCTTCCCCCAGGTAGAGGTAATTCCTGCTGTCAAAGGCGCACTCAAACCGCCCTTTCCGGCAGTGGTTGATCCCGATCACATTCTGCCTTCCGCCGTTCCTGAAACAGCTCTCCGAGGCGAAATCCACGACCATCAGCTGCACCCCCGGGAAGATGTCGTACAGCCACATGTCGGCAGTGCCGTTCTGGACCTGGAAATCCACATAGGTCACAAAGGATTCCCGGCCCGGCACCTTCGTGTCTTGCTTCAGATAATGCAGTTCCTGCATGATGAACACACCTCCCGCGGCTAAGGGTTGATCCCCTCCGGCCTTTTGCTTTTAGAACGAACTGCCCTGGCACACAGGGGCTGCGGCATGGTTTCCGGGACGCCCTGGACGTCCGCTTCTTCCATGTTTCGTATATCCTCCTGCTTATATAGATCGGTATTACCAGCCGGAAGGTGCGCTTCCGGCGGCAGCAGCAAAAAGCGAGGGATCTTGGCGATTTCCAAAAGGATAGGATCTCACGTGCTCCTCGTCCTTTCAGGAAAGTTAGGAATCACTAACTAACAGGCTGAATTATAACACGCGATCCTTTACTTTGCAAGATTCTTGACAGAATGAACGATTAAGGATTCCGGCCGTGTGGTGGGGGGAAGGCCGTTTCTATTCTCTGAATACGCCGACAAAGGCAAAACCTTTTTCTGCGCCTCATTCCGCCGCTTGGGGCAGGGCGCTCCAAAGGCTTTGCAGGGCTGGTCAGAAGGGACCTGCCTTTACTTCAGGCTCTCGGCCACAGCGACAGCCACAGCCACGGTAGGGCCGCTCCCCGGATGGGCTTATTGCCCATCCGGGGGCCCCGGTATTGATTTTACTTGCGCGGGGCAAATGAATTGCCCCTTGCGCCGAGGTTTTGCTGCGCAAAACGCTCGTACGCGCTGACGCGCGGGCATGGCCGGCGCGCAGAAAAACTTCCCGGAGAAAAGCTCCGGGAAGTTTCGTATCGGTTTGTGCAGGGCTTTACTTCAGGCTCTCGGCCACAGCGACAGCCACAGCCACGGTCGCGCCGACCATGGGGTTGTTGCCCATGCCCAAAAAGCCCATCATCTCCACGTGAGCGGGGACAGAGGAGCTGCCGGCGAACTGGGCGTCGGAGTGCATCCGGCCCATGGTGTCGGTCATGCCGTAGCTGGCGGGGCCGGCGGCCATATTGTCGGGGTGCAGGGTGCGGCCCGTGCCGCCGCCGGAGGCCACGGAGAAGTACTTCTTGCCCTGCTCAATGCACTCCTTCTTGTAGGTGCCGGCCACAGGGTGCTGGAAGCGGGTGGGGTTGGTGGAGTTGCCGGTGATGGACACATCCACGCCCTCGTGGTGCATAATGGCCACGCCCTCGCGGACGTCGTCGGCGCCATAGCAGCGGACGTTGGCACGCTCGCCCTCGCTGTAGCGGATCTCACGGACGATCTTCAGCTCGCCGGTGTAGTAGTCGAACTGGGTCTGGACATAGGTGAAGCCGTTGATGCGGCTGATGATCTGGGCGGCGTCCTTGCCCAGGCCGTTGAGGATGACCCGCAGGGGCTCTTTGCGGGCCTTGTTGGCGTTCTTGACGATGCCGATAGCGCCCTCGGCGGCGGCAAAGGACTCGTGGCCGGCCAGGAAGGCGAAGCACTTGGACTCGTCGCTGAGCAGCATGGCGCCCAGATTGCCGTGGCCCAGGCCCACCTTGCGGTCGTCAGCCACGCTGCCGTCGATGCAGAAGGCCTGCAGGCCCTCGCCAATGGCCTTGGCGGCCTCGGCGGCGGTCTTGACGCCTTTCTTCAGGGCAATGGCGGCGCCCATGCAGTAGGCCCAGCAGGCGTTCTCAAAGCAGATGGGCTGGATCCCCTTGACGATCTCGTAGGGGTCAAACCCCTTCTCCTGGCAAATGGCGCGGCACTCCTCGATGTCCTTGATGCCGTACTGAGCGAGGACGCCGTTGATCTTGTCGATTCTTCTCTCGTAGCTTTCAAACAGAGCCATTTTATTTGTCCTCCTCTCTTATTCCTGGCGGGGGTCGATGTACTTGGCGGCGTTGTCGAACTGGCCATAGTGGCCCTTGGCCTTCTCCAGGGCGGCGTTGGCGTCGTCGCCCTTCTTGATGAAGTCCATCATCTTGCCCAGGTTCACGAACTCGTAGCCGACGATCTCATTGTCGGCGTTCAGGGCCATGCGGGTGCAGTAGCCCTCGGCCATCTCCAGATAGCGGGGGCCCTTGGCCTTGGTGGCCATCATGGTGCCCACCTGGCTTCTCAGGCCCTTGCCCAGATCCTCCAGGGAGGCGCCCACCACCAGGCCGTTCTCGGAGAAGGCGGACTGGGTGCGGCCATAGACGATCTGCAGGAACAGCTCCCGCATGGCGGTATTGATAGCGTCGCACACCAGGTCGGTGTTCAGCGCCTCCAGGATGGTCTTGCCGATGAGGATCTCGCTGGCCATGGCGGCGGAGTGGGTCATACCGGAGCAGCCAATGGTCTCCACCAGGGCTTCCTCAATGACGCCCTCCTTCACGTTCAGCGTCAGCTTGCAGGCGCCCTGCTGGGGAGCGCACCAGCCCACGCCGTGGGTGAAGCCGCTGATATCCTTGATTTCCTTGGCCTGGACCCACTTGCCCTCCTCAGGGATGGGGGCGGGACCATGGTACGCGCCCTTGGCGACGGGGCACATGTGCTGTACTTCGGTAGAATAGATCATGGCGAATCTTCCTTTCCTTTATTTGAAACAATTGCGGGCCGGGGACCGGCCGCATGCTTTCCGGTGGGGTCGTCCAGAGAAAGGCCCTGGACCAACAGGATAAATTATAGGGAAAATCCATGGCATTGTCAAGGAGCGGGAGAGATAAAATGTGCTGAAAAGTGCGCTTTTCAGAGCAAAAAGATTTCCTTATCATCCAAATGGCGGCAATCGGTGAGCATTGGCGGGAGCGGGGAAAACAGGGCCTCAGAAAGCGAAAGATGGAGATTGATTTTTTCGGAGGCTTGGCGTATACTGTAAATGGTGAAATTTTGTATTCTTCCTATAAGGAGGGTCTGTTATGAAGAGAAAGACGCGAGTGGGCCTGGTGACAAGCGGCGGCGACTGCCAGGGGCTGAACGCGGCCATCCGCGGCGTGGGCAAGGCCCTGTTCCAATACGTGGACAATATTGAGATCTTCGGCATGTATGACGGCTACCGGGGGCTGATCGAGAACGACTACAAGTACATGGAGCCCGGTGACTTTTCCGGTATCATCAGCAAGGGCGGCACCATCCTGGGCACCTCCCGCCAGCCCTACATCCCCGGCAAGGCCATCGTGGACAAGGACGGCAATGATATGATGCCCGCCATGCTGGATACATATAACCGCCTGAACCTGGACTGCCTGGTGGTGCTGGGGGGCAACGGCACCCAGAAGAGCGCCAAGCTCCTTCACGACGCGGGGATGAATATCATCACCCTGCCCAAGACCATCGACAACGACATCTACGGCACGGACGAGACCTTTGGTTTCCAGTCTGCGGCCGACATTGCCACCAATGTGATCGACTACATCCACACCACCGCCCTGGCCCACAGCCGTATCTTCCTGGTGGAGGTCATGGGCCGGGACGCGGGCTGGCTGACCCTGACTGCCGGCATCGCCGGCGGCGCGGACGTGATCCTGATCCCTGAGATCCCTTACGACATTGAAAAAGTGGCGGAAACCATCGAGCGCCGGAAGAAGAAGGGGCGCACTTTCTCCATCGTGGCGGTGGCCGAGGGGGCCATCTCCAAGGACGACAAAGTCCTCTCCGAGGAGGAGCGCCGCCGCCGCAAGGAGGCCAACCCCTATTCCACGATCTCCTACCGCATTGCCGACGAGCTGGAGAACCTGACCGGCCAGGAGGCCCGCGTCACCGTCCCCGGCCACTATCAGCGGGGCGGCCCGGCCTGTCCCTACGACCGGGTGCTGGCCACCCGCTTCGGCACCGCCGCGGCGCGGATGATCATGGAAAAAAAGTACGGCTACATGGTGGGGATCCAGGCGGGGGAGATCGTCCCCGTGCCGCTGGAGGAGGCTGCCAGCCGTACCAAGTTCCTGCCGGTGGACCACCCCCTGATCCAGACCGCCCGGGACGCCGGGACCGGTTTCGGCGACTGACGCCGGGACGCGGACCAAGGGGAACTGTTTCAAAGAATGCCGCAAGAATAAAATCGGGAGCCGGGGCATCTGCCCCGGCTCCTTTTTGCTGTTTTCCATTTAGGCTGCCGCCATTTTCCGCCGAAACAGCACAATAGCGGCCAGAAGGAAGACCAGAGCATAGCCTGCGACCCACAGAAGGTGAGGGGCCATGCCCGCCCAGTTCCCGGCCAGAGCGGCCCGCCCCGCGTCCACTGCGTGGACAAAGGGCAGGAGGTTGGCGATCCTGGCGAAAGCGCCGCCCACCAACTCAACATCAAACCAGGTCCCGGAGAGGAGGGCGGACAGATTGGTCAAAAGGGCCCCGCACACACCGCCCACCTGCTTATCGTTGAAGGCCGCCCCGCACAGAAGACCCACGCCGATGAAGAACAGATCGGCGGGCAGCAGCGCGGCCAGAGCGGCCAGGGCATTCCAGCTGACCGGCAGGCCAAGAAGGAAGGCCAGCAGATAGCAAAGGACGCTTTGGGCCACGCACATGGGCAGCAGGGGAAGGGTATAGCCCAGGATGAAGTCCCGGGCAGACAGGGGGGAGGAGAACAGGCGGCTGAGGAAGGAGGAGGAGCGGTCCTTGGCAAGCAGCGTGGCGGAAAACAAAGAGATAAAGCTGAGGCCGAACATGGAGATGCCCGGGGCCAGCCGCTCAATGGGCATGATGTTCACAGGCACGTTGGCGTTGATGGCCCACAGCAGAAGCAGCAGAAGCAGCGGGAACCCCAGGCCAAAGCCCAGGTTGACCGGGTCCCGCAGGATCTCCTTGCTGTTGCGGAGAGAGAATACCCGCATGCCCATTACGCCGCCCCCCTTCCGCCCGCCAGGGCCACGAAAGCGTCCTCAAAGCTGCCGACGCCTGCCAGGGCCTTCAGCTCCTGGGGAGAACCAACGGCCCGCAGCTCCCCGGCGGCCATGATCCCCACCCGGTCCGACAGGGCCTCCGCCTCCTCCAGATAGTGGGTGGTGAGGATGGTGGTGACGCTGCCCTTCAGGCCCTCGATCACCGCCCACAGCTCCCGCCGGGCCAGCACGTCCAGCCCCAGGGTGGGCTCATCCAGGAAAAGGATCTTGGGCCGGGAGATGAGGGCCATGGCAATGCTCAGCCGCCGCTGCCACCCGCCGGAGAGGACCTTGGCCCTGCGGTTTGCCGCCTCGCCCAGCCCCAGTTGCTCCATGACCTCCGTGGCCCGCTGGGCCCGCCGCGCCTCCCCATAGATGCCGGCCATCAGCTCCAGGTTCTCCCGGACAGACAGATTGGGGGCCACGGCGGTCTCCTGGGGAGAGACGCTGATGAGCTTTTTGACAGCGGCGCTGTCGCTGAGGATGCTGTGGCCCAGCAGCCAGGCGTCCCCACTGGTGGGCCGGGACAGGCAGGAGAGCATTTTGATGGTGGTGGACTTGCCCGCGCCGTTGACCCCCAGCAGGGCGTACAGCTCCCCCTGCCGGATGGTCAGGTCCAGATCCCTGACAGCGGTCAGATCTCCATACCGCTTGGTCAGTTTTTTCGTCTCGATGGCGTTCATTTTGCGCTCCCCTCTTCCATCTCCTGGGCCGTCTCCGTCATGGTGCGCATGAAATCGATCATGCCGTCGAAGGCCACGATGGCGATGCCGCGGTCCTTATCCGCCATGAGCATCAGGCTGTCCCCCGGCTCGATCTCAAACATATCCCGGACCTCCTTGGGAATCACGATCTGGCCCTTCTCCCCCACCTTGACGGTGCTGAGAAACTTGTCCTTTGGCAATTTCATCCGCATATAAAAACCTTCTTTTCCAAAAAGTATAACTAGTATAACTTTTTATACCACGCGGCAAAACGCATGTCAAGAGGGTTTTTCGCGTTCCACAGGAAGAGAACCCTCCAGCCTGCCGGAAAGGGGCAAAAAAGC
>CABKMV010000020.1 GCA_902373635.1 uncultured Oscillospiraceae bacterium | reverse complement strand
ATTTTTGGACAAGCGGATAGCTTTCCGCTTGTCCAAATTCATTATGACATCCGCCAAGCCCATCCACGCCCTGGAACGCGCAAAAATTCCGCTTGCATTCTGCCGCGCCTTGGACTATAATGGGGAAGTATCCCGTATCAGCCGGTGTGATGGAATTGGTAGACGTAGTGGACTCAAAATCCACCGCTGGCGACAGCGTACCGGTTCGAGTCCGGTCACCGGCACCACGTCGGAGCAAGCTGCATATCGCTTGCTCCGACTTTTTTACAAAAGTCAGAGCGCGCTCATGCCGCTGCTCCTTCTTTCCAAATCACAACCGCTGCGCTGGGTTGTGATTTGGTTCAGGCGAAAGCCTGAAAGCAGCGGCATCAATAGCGTTGCGATGTTACAAACCAATATGATCCGAATCTATTTCCAGTCGGTGATGGGTTCGGATTATTGCTTTTCTTTGACTGCTGCGAGAGCGCCGCCTTCCGCAGCGGGGTGAAGCGCAAACCCACCTCCAAGCCGAGAGGCCCAGGGGAGAGAAGAAACAGTCCCCCTAAACGTGAAAAGGGCAGGCGCAGCCGTCTTCCACGGTGCGCCCGCCCTTTTTGTCAATTCTTCGTTTTGTCCTCCTGATTCCCCGCTTCCCGCCGCTTCTTCCATTCGGCAAATCCCCGTCTTCCTCGCTCCCACAAAAGGCCGGAATGTCCGGCAGGATACAGCGGGCGATCGCTTCCATCTTCCATTACCGGTTATCACCCCAATAGATGACTGCCAGCATACCGGGGCCTGTATGCGCCCCAATAATGGGGCCGATATCCGCGATATAGATCTCGGCCTCCGGAAACCGCTGCGCGACGGCCGACTGCAGCTGTTCAGCGGCTTCGGGATTGTCGCCATGCCCAACGACAACCATCCTCCCAAGTTCCGGAGTCCAGCCTTGATCCATTTTTGAGATTTGAGCAGAAATAGCTTTTTTGCGTCCGCGGGGTTTTTCCATGACTTGCAGGCACCCCTGTTCATCCACATGGAGCAAAGGCTTGATCTGCAGCGCAGTTCCGACCACAGCCGCGGCGGAGGATACCCGGCCGCCATGGCGCAGGTGGTCAAAGATATCCACCGTGAACCAATGGCAGACGCGCAGACGATATTTTGTGACCCAGTCAACCAGCTCGTCCATCGTCAGGTCCTGCGACTGCCTTTTTGCCGCCTCCAGTGCAAGGAAGCCCTCTCCAATGGATGCACAGAGCGTATCGATGCAGACGATCTTTCTTTCCGGGTATTTCTGCCGCAGTTCTTCTATGCACAAATTGGCTGACAGGAATGTGCCGGACATCCCTGAAGAAAAGCACAGATAAAGGATATCTTTGCCCTGGCGCAGGCACGGCTCAAAATATTCAAAATAGACATGCGGATTGACCTGAGAAGTGGCCGCAAATTTTCCATTCCGCTGTAATTGATAGAACTCCTTCACAGAGATGTTTCCGTTGGGGCCATAGGTGTATTCGTGCCCGCCGATCTCCACCTGCATGGGAATGATCTCCACAGGCGGGAGACCAGCCGGCAAACGTCCAGGCAGGTCCGCCGTTGCGTCTGTGAAGAGTCGATAGGCCGCCACAGGTCATGCTCCCTGGCCGCATCCGGAACAGCCATTGCAGCCCCGCCAAAGTTCATCGGCCTTGGGTTTCCAGTTCTCCGCGTAAGGCGTGGTCTTATCGCACAGGTGATCCACGCTCTCCGGGGACTGATATTCGGTGGAATGGGCGCCGGACTTTTTCACCATGCTGCGCAGGCATTCCGGGTTTTCCAGCATGGGGCAGGGCTGGAACATATTCTGGTTGAAGGGCTGCCCCTCCTTGTAGGCCATGAACAGCGGGGACTGATATGCCTCCAGCAGGGTCTTTTCCCGGATGTTGGAATCGGAGTAGTGGATGAAGGCGCAGGGCTCGATATCGCCGTTGGCATTGATGTGCAGGTAGTTGCGGCCCCCGGCGATACAGCCATGCACATATTTGGCGTCGTTTTGGAAGTCGATGGTGAAGATCGGCTTGGTGTTCCGGTATTCCTGGATACGCTGGTACATCTTCTCTCTCTGCTCCGGGGTGGGCAGCAGCTCCACAGCGGCGTCATTGCCCACAGGCATATAGTGGAAGAACCAGGCAAACTTGGCGCCGCACTCCACCAGGTGGTCAAAGAACTCCTCAGAACTGATGGAGTCAATGTTTTTGCTGGTATAGCAGCCGGAAACGCCGAAGGGCAGCTTCTTCTCCTTCAGGATCTTCATGGCGCGCATGGTGGCCTGATAGGTGCCCTTGCCGCGGCGGAAGTCCGTGGCCTCCTCAAAGCCCTCGATGCTGATGGCGGGGTAGAAATTCTTGACCCGCAGCATCTCGTCGGCAAACGCCTCGTCAATGAGGGTGCCGTTGGTAAAGGCGGAGAACACGGAGTCCGGATGGGCCTCACACAGGCGGATCAGGTCGTTTTTGCGCACCATCGGCTCCCCTCCGGTGTAGAGGAACATATAAGTCCCCAAATCATTGGCCTGGTTGATGATGCTGTCCAGTTCCTCATAGGTCAGATTCAGCCTGTTGCCGTATTCGGCGGCCCAGCAGCCGGTGCAGTGGAGGTTGCAGGCGGAGGTGGGGTCCATCAGGATCGCCCAGGGGATATTGCATCCGTACTTCTCCCGGTTGGCGATCTGCTTGCGGCTGCCCATCAGGGAGGCGTTGACGATGAAGTTGCGGAAGAACACTTTGCGGACCTCGGGATCAATGTCGGTCCACAGGCTGTTGATCAGCTTCATCCAGTTGTTGTCAGGGTCGTCCAGCACCTTATGGAACTGCTGCCGCTGGGTCAGATACAGATCGTCCTTATCGAACTGGTCCGCCCAGGACATCAGCTTAGGGAACGCCTCCTGCGGATTGCTGTCAACATACTTCAGGGCCTGGGTGACGGTGAAGCTTTGCACACTGTCCTTTATGGAATTACCCATGTCTCTTTCTCCTTTTCTGTTTGTATTTCTCAGTGAAAACAGTCCCCACTCAGCAAGTTTCTCAACGCTGCCGGTCCGCCAGTTTATCGGGATGGCCCGGGTTTCCTCTTTCCATCATGAGCGGCGCCTCCCTTTCTTTGGCTTGCCCAGATTATAAAGAAGCTCATTTCCAAAAGTCATTGGACACGAAAAAGTGCGAGTCCCAAATTATGACGCGGAAATCGTTTTGTTACCTTTTGGGACGCGGAGATACGTTTGTCCATTGAGCGCAGTCCCGTCATTTTGTATCCTGTCAGCAGGATCCATCATAACTATAAGCGGAGGCAGAAAAAGCGGAGGTATCCGTATGAGCGGCGGTAAGCTTGGCATAGTGGATGTGGGCGGAGGCTATCGGGGCATCTATGCGGCAGGGGTATTGGACTACTGCATGGATCATAATCTCCATTTCGATCTGGGGATCGGCGTCTCCGCAGGAAGCGCCAACCTGATCTCCTATGCGGCCGGCCAGCGCGGGCGGAATTATCGGTTTTTCACCGAATATGGGCTGCGGAAGGAATATGCCGGGATCCGGAATTTTCTCTTCAAGAGATCCTTTATCGATATGGATTATGTATATGGGACATTAAGCAATTCCCACGGGGAAAATCCCCTCGACTACGCCGCCGCCGCTGCCAATCCGATGGGATTCCTGGCCGTTGCAACGGAGGCAGAAACCGGGGAGCCCAAATACTTTGATAAGAGCGATCTGTCCCAGGATGATTACAGTGTCCTGAAAGCATCCTGCGCGATCCCTTTTGTATGCCGTCCCTATGCAGTGGGCGGCACGCTTTATTATGATGGCGCCCTCGGAGATGCGGTGCCCATCCAAAAGGCATTTCAGCTCGGCTGTGATAAGCTCGTGCTGCTTCTGACCTTGCCGGAGGACACGATCCGAAGCCCGGAAAAGGACCGGAAGCTCGCCGCCCGCATCCGAAAAAGATACCCGCGTTCAGCGGATAAGCTGGAGCAGCGGGCAAAACAATATAATGATGGGGTCGCCTTGGCAAAAAAGCTGGCAGCAGAGGGGAAGGTCCTGATCATTGCCCCCGACGATACCTGCGGCGTCAGCACGCTGAGCCGGGACGCCGCCGCGCTTAACAGGCTCTATGAGAAAGGGTATGGAGATGGAGTCAGGATCCTTCCCTTTTTCGAAAGCGGGATCTAAATCATATCGAGGGAGGAAGAACATTTCCAGCCCGTTTGATTCCACCGCTCTTATCAATAGACAAACAACAGGAGGTTTTGGAATGACAGCCCACAGCGAAACTGCTCAAGAGGTCCTGCAGACGCTCCAATCGGACCCGGAAACGGGCCTAAGCGAAAGCCAGATCCAGGAACGGCGCGCTCAGTATGGGGAGAACAGGCTGAAAGAAAAAAAGAAGAAAACCAATCTGCAGCGGTTTGCGGAACAGTTTAAGGACGCGATGATCCTGATCCTGATCGCTGCTGCGATCGTTTCTTTTGTGATCGCCTGCATCGAAGGAGATCCCAAGGAATTTTTCGAGCCGGTTTTGATCCTGCTGATCGTGATCCTGAACGCGATCATGGGCGTTATGCAGGAGAGCAAAGCGGAAAAGGCGCTGGACGCGCTGAAAAGTCTGTCTGCTCCGCACGCGCGGGTCATCCGAAATGGCGAAGAGAAGATCATTGACGCGGTTGAATTGGTCCCTGGCGATATCATTCGTCTGGAGGCCGGCGACTTCATCCCCGCAGACGCCCGCCTGATCCGCAGCGTCAGTCTGAAAAGCGAGGAATCCGCGCTCACCGGGGAATCTGTTCCGTCTGAAAAGGAAGCGGCTGTCGTTGCGGAGGAAAAGGCGCCCCTTGGGGATCGTGACAACATGGTTTTCTCCGGGTGCAGCATCACCTATGGCACCGCCATAGCCGTTGTGACCGCCACCGGCATGGACACGGAGATGGGCAAGATCGCCAATCTTCTGGATAATGAAGACGATGGACAGACCCCCTTGCAGCAGAAACTGGCCCAGCTCGGCAAATACTTGGGCATCCTCGCTTTAGCCGCCTGTGCGATCGTTTTTGTGGTGGGGATCGCCAATGGCATCCCGGCCCTTGAAATCTTTATGACCGCCGTTTCCCTGGCCGTTTCCGCCATCCCGGAAGGGCTGCCCGCCATTGTGACAATCGTGCTGTCCATCGGCGTGCAGCGCATGGTGAAGAAAAACGCCATCATCCGCCGTCTGCCCGCTGTGGAGACATTGGGCGGGGCCTCCGTCATCTGCTCCGACAAGACCGGGACGCTGACGCAGAACCGGATGACGTTGGTAAAGGCATGGCTGGACGGCGCGTCCACAATGGAAAATATCAGCGTGGACAACTCGGCCCCTGTCAAAAAACTGCTGCAGTATGGCGCGCTGTGCTGCGATGGAAGCGTCGTGTTTCATGGCAAGGAAGAGCAGCATATCGGCGATCCCACGGAAACCGCCATCGTGCTTGCCGCCCACAGGAACGGCATGCCCAAGGAGACGCTGAACGAACTCTGCCCCAGGCTGGCGGAACTGCCCTTTGATTCCGACCGCAAGCTGATGACCACGGTGAATCAAATCGACGGGAAAAATATTGTCATCGTCAAGGGCGCTTTTGATGTGATGGCCTCCCGCTGCATTGCCGGCGACCTGGAGAAGGCGGCGCAGGTCAATGAGAGCATGAGCCAAAACGCGCTGCGCGTCTTGGCAGTCGGATATAAGGAGATCGAAACCGTTCCGGATACCCCCACCTCCGAGGAGCTGGAAAACGGCCTGACCCTCATGGGGCTGGTGGGTATGATCGACCCGCCCCGTCCCGAAGTGAAAGCCGCTGTGGAGACCTGCCGCAAGGCTGGCATCAAGCCGGTTATGATCACCGGCGACCATGTTGTGACCGCCTCCGCCATAGCCAGGGAGCTGGGGATACTCCTGGACGGCGACAGAGCGATCACCGGGCCGGAGCTGGATGCGATGACCGATTCCGAGCTGGACCAGCAGGTGGAGCGGATCTCCGTCTACGCCCGTGTGTCTCCGGAAAATAAGATCCGCATCGTAAAGGCTTGGCAGCGCAAAGGCCAGATCGTATCCATGACCGGAGACGGCGTCAACGACGCCCCCGCGCTGAAGGCTGCCGACATTGGCTGCGCCATGGGGATCACCGGCACGGACGTCGCCAAGGGCGCCGCCGATATGACCTTGACGGATGACAATTTTGCCACCATTGTGGATGCTGTCCGGGAGGGGCGGGGCGTTTACGCAAACATCAAAAAGGTGGTCGGGTTCCTGCTTGGCACCAACATCGGCGAGGTCGTGACCGTTTTTGTCGCCATGCTTTTGTGGCATAAATCGCCCCTGCTGTCTATGCAGCTTTTGTGGATCAATCTTGTGACGGACAGCCTCCCCGCCATCGCCCTTGGTATGGAGGCAGTTGAAGCCGATGTGATGGAGCAGAAGCCGAAGCCCAAGGATGAGGGGTTGTTTGCGCACGGTTTTGGCGTCCGAATCATCCTTCAAGGGATCATGTTCGGTGTGCTTGCGCTGGTCTCTTATTATATCGGCGAAACACAGACCGGATCCGCCGCGGGCGGCCAAACAATGGCGTTTATGGTGCTGGCCATTTCTCAGGTGGTGCAGGCGTTTAATATGCGCTCGGAACACTCTCTTTTCAAGATCGGCGTATTTACCAACCACAAGCTCAACTGGGCGGCGCTCGTCTCTATTTTATTAATGTGTCTGGTCCTGTTCACGCCTCTTCGGTCCGCTTTCGGATTGATCACACTTTCCGGTACACAGTATCTGATCGGTCTGGTGCTGATCTTTGTCCCTGTTCTGGTCATGGAGCTTTCCAAGGCTTTTGGGTTAATCAGGCATCACCATTGATTTTACCCCCACAGGGCTGCCGGTCCCGGCGGCCCCGTGGGGGATTTCTGTCATGAAAGGAAAAAGAGCCTGACAAAATATGTGAAATATCCTGTGATCGCAGTATTGTTCGCGGAAGCACCCATCCCGCTGAAAATGCGCGAATGTCCCCAGCTGCGGGTACAACTGTTTAGATCGTTTTCACCAGGGCTTCTTCCCGTGTGCATTTAAGGCTGGGGCGTTTTATCCCTGCTGAGCGCTTCAGCGGGGGCCGCACTTTCCCTAAAATCAGGCCGGGAGGATAAATAACAAAAAACCAAAAGGACGCCCAGGCGGTCTTGAGACCTGGGCGTCCTTTTGGTTTTCATACAGAACCATTGAAGACATATATTTGTTTCCAACCCGCCGCCCCATCGGCGGGTCAGGGAAACACAGGGTAAGCCGGGCGCAAAAAACACGCCCCATGCCAAAACACAGGACGTACAAAGCCCCGCCACAGGATATGGCGAGGCCGAAACAGACGCATTTCCGGTTTCGGCAGAATGCTGTCAACCGCCATGTATCTGACTTATCCCCTCTCAGGAGGCTTCACAGTGACCGACTCGCAGGGACTTTCACCCTATTCCATGCGCTGCCGAAGCGGCTGCGGTTGACACAATGATTTACTTGTGAACAGGATAACACACTTTTCCCTTTTTGTAAAGAGGAAAAGCTTCCTCTTTTCGCGGAAAACAGCGAAGTTCCTACAAGCGAACCGTGAGAGAGCGGCCTCTGGTTCAAAAGGGGAGCCTCCCCGCGCCATATGGCGTGGGGAGGCTCCCTCTCTCAGGATGCGGGGGGCTTGAAGTCATGGGCGTCAGCCAGCACCATCTCCTTGACCTTCATCAGGCGGGTGATGTTGCCGCGCTCGTTCTCATCCAGCTTCATGGAGATATACCGGATCTTCTGCTCGAAATCCGGGATCATGACATACTCCAGGGCGTTGACCCGGCGGCGGGTCTTCTCGATATCCTCCGCCAGCAGCTGCATGGTCTTCTCCACCTGGGCCAGCTCCAGCATATCCTGAAACACGCCGGACAGGGCCTCCAGGGCGGCGTCCAGCTCACCGCTGGTCTGGGCAAAGCCATAGGGATAGATCTCCGAGGGATCCTCGTTCCTGGTATGGAACTGGTAGACAGGCACATTGACGGACATGATATTCCTGAACTTCATCTCCAGCTCCACGCTCTGCTTCGGGTACAGCAGGGCCTGCTCCAGCATCTCCGGGGACATAATGGCGGCGGCCACTGTGAAGGCGGCGTTTGCCTGCTCCAGCCCCTTTTCCACTTTAGCCCGCAGTTCCCGGTTCTTCCTCACGATGTCCAGGAACTGCTTCATCAACTCGTCCCGTTTGTCCTTGAGGAGCTTATGGCCGCGGGTGGCGGTCTTCAGCCGGCCCTTCAGCCTCGTCAGCTCCATTCTGGTCGGGTTTACAGTTGCAGAGGCCATCAGTTCACCTCTTTCCTAATCAAATTGGCAGCAGAATTGACATTATCCCAGCGGGATAAGGACAGGATCCAGCGGACGAAGATTGATAAGATAAAACACGCTAATGATAATGCAGGCAGCAGCTAGGAAGCACACGGTGCGCCAAACCGCCCGCTTCACACAATATCGCAGCATGGCTATTCCTCCTCTTGTTCCAGCTGAGTTTAGTCCTGCTTGGGCAGGTACTTATCGATCATATCCTGCTTGATGCGCTTGAGCTCACTGCGGGGCAGGATGCTGAGCAGCTCCCAGCCCAAATCCAGCGTCTCCTCAATGCTACGGTTCTCCTCGGGTCCCTGGGAGACATAACGCTTTTCAAACTCATCGGCGAACTTGGCGTACAGCAGATCCGTGGGGCTCAGCGCGGCCTCGCCCAGGATGGTCATCAGCTCCTTGGCCTCCTTGCCGGACGCGTAGGCGGCAAACAGCTGGTTCATGGTGGGGGCGTGGTCCTCTCTGGTCTTGCCTACGCCGACGCCCTTGTCCTTCAGGCGGGACAGGGAGGGCAGAACGTCCACCGGAGGCATGACGCCCTTGCGGTACAGATCCCGGGAGAGGATGATCTGGCCCTCGGTGATATAGCCCGTCAGGTCGGGGATGGGGTGGGTCTTGTCGTCCTCGGGCATAGTCAGGATGGGGATCATGGTGATGGACCCCTCCTTGCCCAGCTGGCGGCCGGCGCGCTCATAGATGGTGGCCAGGTTGGTGTACAGGTAGCCGGGATAGCCGCGGCGGCCGGGGACCTCCTTCTTGGCGGCGGAGACCTCGCGCAGGGCCTCGGCATAATTGGTGATATCGGTCAGGATGACCAGCACGTGCATGTTCTTCTCAAAGGCCAGATACTCTGCGGCGGTCAGGGCCATACGGGGGGTGGCGATACGCTCCACGGCGGGGTCGTTGGCCAGGTTGGTGAACAATACCGTGCGGTCAATGGCGCCGGTGCGCTTGAACTCATTGACGAAGTACTCGGACTCCTCGAAGGTGATGCCGATAGCGGCGAAGACCACGGCGAAGTTGCTCTCGCCGCCCAGCACCTTGGCCTGGCGGGCAATCTGGGCCGCCAGCTGGGCGTGGGGCAGGCCGGAGCCGGAGAAGATGGGCAGCTTCTGGCCGCGGACCAGAGTGTTCAGGCCGTCGATGGTGGAAATGCCGGTCTGGATGAACTCGTTGGGGTAGTCCCGGGCCGCCGGGTTCATGGGCAGGCCGTTGATATCCCGGTATTCCTCAGCCAGGATCGCCGGACCGCCATCGATGGGCTGGCCCATGCCGTTGAAGACGCGGCCCAGCATGTCGCCGGAGACGGCCAGCTGCAGGGGGTGGCCCAAAAAGCGGATCTTGGAGTCGCGCAGGTTGATGCCGGCGGAGGACTCGAAGAGCTGGACCACGGCCTTGTCGCCGTTGACCTCCAGCACCTGGCAGCGGCGGATGGAGCCGTCAGACAGCTCGATCTCGCCCAGCTCGTCGTAGGTGACGCCCTCCACCTGCTCCACCACCATCAGGGGGCCGGAGATCTCGTGTATGGTACGGTATTCCTTCATCATAAGTCAGCACCTGCTTTCTCCACGATGGCGGCGATTTCCTGCTCCATGGCCTGGGCGATGTCGGCGTAGGTCTGGACATACTCTTCGGCCTCCACAAACTTGGCGCGGCCGATCTGCTCCCGGGCGGGTATCTCAAAGAGCTTCTGGAGCTCGGCGCCCTTGCCGATGGCCTCACGGGCCAGCCGGTCGTAATCCAGGATCAGCGCCAGCAGGCGGAACTGCCGGTCATGGCTGGAGTAGCTGTCCACATCCATGAAGGCGTTCTGCTGCAAAAAGTCCTCCCGAACCATCTTGGCGGTCTCCAGCGTCAGCTGGTCGTTGGCGCTCAGGGAATCCTTGCCCACCAGCTGGACGATCTCGTTGAGCTCGTTCTCCTCCTGGAGAATGCCCATGGCCTTGTTGCGGTTTTCCATGAAGGCGGGGCCGAAGTGCTCGTCAAACCAGGGCTTCATGGTGTCCAGATACAGGGAATAGGAGTTCAGCCAGTTGATAGCGGGGAAATGGCGGCGGTAGGCCAGGGAGGCGTCCAGGGACCAGAACACCTTGACGATGCGCATGGTGCCCTGGCTGACGGGCTCGGAGAGGTCGCCGCCGGGAGGCGACACGGCGCCCACGGCGGTCAGGCTGCCCTGGCGGGGCTCGCTGCCCATGCACTCCACCACGCCGGCCCGCTCGTAGAACTGGGCCAGACGGGAGGCCAGATAGGCGGGGTAGCCCTCTTCGCCGGGCATCTCCTCCAGGCGGCCGCTCATCTCACGCAGGGCCTCGGCCCAGCGGGAGGTGGAGTCAGCGATGACCGCCACGGCGTAGCCCATGTCGCGGAAGTACTCCGCGATGGTGATGCCGGTATAGACGGACGCCTCACGGGCGGCCACGGGCATGTCGGAGGTGTTGGCGATCAGGACCGTCCGCTTCATCAGGCTCTCGCCGGTGCGGGGATCCTGCAGCTCCGGGAACTCCCGCAGCACGTCGGTCATCTCGTTGCCGCGCTCGCCGCAGCCCACGTAGACCACGATATCCACGTCGGACCACTTGGCCAGCTGGTGCTGCACCACGGTCTTGCCGGAGCCGAAGGGGCCGGGTACGGCCGCGGTGCCGCCCTTGGCGATGGGGAACATGGTGTCGATGATCCGCTGCCCGGACTGGAGGGGGGCCACGGGGTTGTACTTGGTCTTATAGGGCCGGCCCACGCGGACAGGCCACTTCTGGACCATGGTCAGCTCCACGGTCTCCCCCTTGCTGGTCCTGACCTTGGCGACGACCTCGCTGATGGTATAGTCGCCGGGCGCAATGGTCCACTCCACAGTACCGCTGACGCCGTTGGGCACCATGATCTTGTGGAGCACCACCTCGGTCTCGGGAACAGTGCCGATGATATCGCCGCCGATGACCTGATCTCCCACCTTGGCCACGGGGGTGTAGGCCCACTTCTTCTCCCGGTCCAGTGCCGGGACCTCCACGCCGCGCTGGAGGTTGTTGGAGTGGGTGCTGCGGACGATCTCCTCCAGGGGGCGCTGGATGCCGTCGTAAATATTCTCAATGATGCCCGGGCCCAGCTCCACGCTCAGCGGCGCGCCGGTGGACACCACGGCCGCCCCGGGGCCCAGGCCGCTGGTCTCCTCGTAGACCTGGATGGAGGCCCGGTCGCCGGTCATGTTCAATATCTCGCCGATCAGCCGCTGCTCGCCCACGCGGACCACGTCCGCCATGTTGGCGTCGGCCAGGCCGTCGGCGACCACCAGGGGACCGGAGACTTTGATGATCTTTCCTTGACTCATTCCTTCACTGCCTTTCTGTCAATTTTGGTAAAGGCTCTGCACAATTTCCGCCGCCTTCGCGGCGAAATGATTTGAAATCATTTTTCCGGCGGCATGTACGCCGGAAAAATACCTCTCGGCCTGCAAACGTGCGAGCGCAGCGAGTGCGCTGCAGCAGGCCGCAAATCTCTCAAAAAAGTGCTTGCACTTTTTTGAATCCTAGCCGATATCCGCTCCCACGGCCCGCTCCACTGCGCTCTGCAGCGCCTGGGCGCCAAGGCCCAGGCTGCCGGTCTTGCCGGGGATGAGGATCACCGCGGGGGTGACGGAGGTCTTATATCTGGCGATGTCGGCGGAAATGTCGGCGGCCAGCTGCTCGGTGATATAGATAATAGCGTAGGTCTCCTTGGCCAGCCGGTGGAGCGTGTGGCGGGCCTCCTCCGGGGTCTCCACGAAGTAGGTGTCCAGCCCCAGGGCCTTGAACCCCAGCACGCTGTCCCGGTCGCCCAATACCGCGATCTTAAACATAGGCCTCACGCAACCTTTCCCGGATGGTATCGCCGCCGATGCCCGCCATGCGGCTGGACATGATGATGCGAACCGCCGTAAATTCGATCTCCTTGGCCACTAGATATCCAATGACGGCCTCCACGCCAAAGGGGACCCGTTTGGCCCCGGCGGCAAACGCTGTGACAGCGTCGTCGCAGGCCTTCTCAAATTTGGTCAGGTTTCCGCCCCGGGCCGCCTCGGCACCGAGCTCCGCCGCCGCCTTCAGCTCCGTGGTGCGGAAGGGTTCCTCCAGATTCCCTCCCAGAGCGGCGGAGAGGATGCTCTCCGTCTTCACAGTACCGCCCTCAAAGAGGACCCTGCGCAGGAAATCCCCGCCCTTCTGCATCCGCAGGGTACGCACAGCGGAGCGCAGGTTGGCCGCGTCGATGGTGGCGCGGACGTAGCGCACCAGGAAGTCGCTGCGGGTAGCCTGGGCCGCCGAGAGCATCTCCGCATAGTAGGCCCGGTCCAGCACGAAGTCGCCCAGCTGGGGATCCCCGGTGGCGCTGAGGACCTCGGAGGCCTCCTTGGCGGCTGCGGCCAGGGCCGGCGGGAGCTGATCATAGGCCCCCTCCATCACGATCTTGGCCAGCTTATCCGCCGGGACCCGGCCCGCGTCCAGCAGCAGGTGCGCGCCGTCCACATCCATGGCCCGGGCCTTCAGCAGCGCCTTGATATTGTGGTAGTCATATTTGACCTTGAATACATCCACCACCGCCTTGTCCGGGACAAACCGGTACAGGTCCGCAAACAGCTTTTCCCGCTCCTGGGCCAGGGCCGCGCCCAGCTCCCGGTCGCTGGCGGCGGAAAATTCGCCGTAGCCGATCTCCTGGAGCACCTTGGCCGCCTCCTCGGCGGAGGGCGCGTCGATCATGCGCTCCATCCGGGCGGAGGTGAGCAGGTTGCGCTCACGGGAGCGGAGATAAGTGGAAATAAACAGATAATCCGTGTCCTTGAGTTTCTTTGCCAAAAGCCATCCTCCTTTCTTGATCCAACTCTTTTTGGTTGGACAGCTTGGCTACGCGAACAGGACCGCGGCGACCTGGGCCGCCATGCTCTCCCGCAGGACCCGCAGCTGGGTCTCAAACGCGCAGTTGACCTCCACATTGCCGTCCCGCAGGGTCAATCCGCCCTCCATATCCCTCGTCTCGTCGGACAACGTCAGCATGGCGGTGCCCTGGAGCAGGGCGGAGGCCCCGGTAACGACCTTGGAGAGGATATTTCCGGCCTTGGAAGCCTTCATCTCATCGGGCAGCTCCGGCGCGGCGTTTTTGGCCAGGATGGCGTTGGCCTTGGCCGCCACCTGGGGGCCCACACGGTCGTGATCCCGCTGGTTGAGCAGGATCTCTTCCCGTCCGGTCGCGGCAGCCTTCACCGCCAGGGAGGCCAGGAGATCGGCATACTTGTCCTCCGGCAGGCTCAGCAGCTGCTTCTGGGCGTTGGCGAAGGCACTGTCCAGGCACTCCTGCTTGGCAGCCAGGATCATCTTCTTGGCCTCCATCTCCGCCGCGCCCTCCAGGCGCTGGAACTGGCGCTGTGCCGCCTGCTCCCCGGCCGCGGCCGCCGCCTTGGCCTCCTGTTGGGCCTTGGCCTCGTACCCGGCGCGGATCTGGGCGGCCTTGGCCTCCCCCTCCCGGAGGATCTCTGCCACTTCGGCCTTGGTATCGGTCTCAATGCGCGCGGTAATTTTTTCGATTCCGTTCATGTATGGTGTTACCGCCTTTCCAGTGTGGTTCCAGGCCCCATTACAGAGCGTTCATCAGCAGCAGGATGGTAGCCAGCAGGGACAAGATGGCGTAGAACTCCACGATACCGCAGAGGATGATGCCCTTGGTGGCCTCCTCGGGGCGCTTGGCGACGATGTTAATGGACGCCGCGGCCACGCGGCCCTGATAGATGGCGCTCAGCCAGCCGCCCAGGGCGATAGGCAGGCAGGAGCAGAAGATAGTCAGGCCCTGGGAGACGGTCAGGGTCTGGATGCCGCCGCCGCCGAACACGCCCAGGGTCAGCAGCACGAAGAACCAGGCCACCATGCCGTACAGGCCCTGGGTGCCGGGCAGCACCTGCAGGATCAGGCACTTGGAGAAGTTCTCAGGGGACTCGCTGATGACGCCGGTAGCGGCCTCGCCGACCATGCCGGTGCCCTTGGCGGAGCCGACGCAGCACAGACCAACGGCCAGGGCCGCGCCCAGGAATGCCAGGCCAATACCACCAAATAATTCGATAAAAGCTGCCATGTTAGTTTTCCTCCTTGATTACATCAACATATTTTGTTTCAATGGCCAGAGGCCGATAGGGCTTGCCGCCCTCTTTATAGAACCGGTTGAAAAATTCCAGGCACTGCAGGCGCAGGTCGTGGACGTAGCAGCCCAGCAGATTCAGCGCCAGATTCAGCGCATTGCCGATCATGGAGATGATAATGAACAGGACCACATTGCCGAACGTAGCCGCCAGGGTGTTGAACACAGAGGCGATGACGCTGCCGGAGAGCATCAGGGCCATCAGTCGGACATAGGAGAGGGCGTCGGAGAAAAATCCGGTCACGCCGTTGTACACCAGCCCCACCAGGCTCGCCAGCTTGCCGAAGCCCTTGGCCTTCCGGGTACCGCCGAACACCAGCATCAGGATGCCGATTACCAGCACCACCGGGACGCCGGCCACGTTGCCGACGCCCAGGATCGCCAGGGCCGCGCCGCCCAGGATGATCCACCAGGTGATCTCGTCGAAGAGGGCGTCGATGAAGTCGCCCGCCCTGGTCTTGTTGATGACGCTGATCGTCATCCCGGTGAAGATCTGGATACAGCCCAGGACGATGGAGCCCAGCATAATGGCCACCGTGTCGTCCAGCGGCGTGAAGAGAGCCGGCATCTCAAAGGTGCTGGCGGGATTGATGATCTTGATCAGCTGGGGGATAAAGTCCCCGAAGAAGCCGCCTGTCATGGCCCCTACCACAAAGGTGCTGATCCCGCACCAGAAGACCAGCTCCATGAAGTTGCGGGTCCCCTCTTTCGGCTTTGTTTTCAGCAGCACAAACAGCGCGGCCGCCACCATCAGGATGCCGTAGCCCATGTCCGCCATCATGATGCCGAAAAATACGATAAAAAACGGCGCCATCAGCGGATTGGGGTCCGTACCGTCGTAGGCGGGCAGGGAGTACATCTCCGTCACCACGTTCATGCAGCGGCTGAAAACGCTGTTTTTCAGCTTCACCGGCACCTGGGGGTACTCCTCCGGCGCAGGATCGGCCAGCTCGTAGGCGCAGTCAAAGCCCGCCAGCGTTTTCTCCAGGGCCGGGACGTTGGGTTCGTCCACCCAGCCGTCCAGATAAATGATCTTGCCGCCGGTCAGCAGCCGCTCCTTCACGCTCTCCTTGGCCAGGACCTGCGCCACCCGGTCCACGCCGGCCTTCAGCTCCGCAGTGTCCGGGCCCATGGCGCGGATAGCCTCCGCCTCCTGGTCCCGCTGCGAGCGCACCCGGGCCAGCTCATCGTCCAGCCGCCGGAGGTTCTCGCCCACCGTCCCGGTCATATCCTTCAGCTGTGAAAAGCTGAACCCATAGGAGCGCAGGGCCTCCAGGGCCGCCTGCTCCTGGGCGCGGTGGACCGTCACCTCCAGGTACTGCTGCTCCCGGTCTTTGGACAGCAGCCGCACCTGGGACGCCTCGGCGGCCTCGGCCACAGCCCCCGCCATCGCGTCAAAGTCCACCGCGTTGGGCACGGTGCCCAGGAAAAAGGCGGCGTACTTCGTGCCCTTCTCCTCCAGCGGAAGATCGCAGGCCGCCCAGGGCTGCAAGCTCATTGCCTCCGCCTGCAGCCGGGTCTCCCGTGTGTTCAGCTGGCCGATGGCTTTGGCGTGCTCGTTGATTTGGGCCGCCTTCTCCAGCGCGGCGTCCGCCGCTCCCAGATCCATCAGTTCCGCCTCCCGGATCGTACCCCTGGGCGTAAACATCCCCTCCTTTTGGGGGGCATACTTGCGCAGCACATCCAGCGCGTGCTGCAGTTCCGTCTGCTCTGCCTTGACCCGGGCCAGGTCGGTGGCATCCCGGCGGAGCAGGGATCCGCATCCCTCGCCCGCCAGGTCCTCCGTCGGTTCGCTGACCTGCACACAGCCCACATGAAGCAGCCCCGACAGCAGCGCCTCCCGATCTTCGGCGAGCGCTAGGAGCCGGATCCGTTTCATCTTGACAATGGCCATTAGCTCTCTACCACCCTTTCTAAGATCGCCTGCGTCGCTTTGTCCATCCGCGAACCGGCGCCGGCCTTCAGCGCCTCACAGTCCTTGGCCGCCTGTGCCAGGATCTCCTCCCGGCGCTTGGCAGCTTCCTCCTCCGCCTGTTGCATGGCGGCGGCGGAAGCGGCGGCGGAGGCCTCCCGGCCCCGCTGCAGCAGCGCGCGGCCTTCCCGCTCAGCGTCGGCGATCATCTTTTGGACCTGGGCCCGGGCCTCCGCCTTGGCCTGTTCCATATCCTCCTCCACCTCGCGGATCTTGGTAATGGCTTCCAGTGACATTGTTTCACCCCTTTTCCATCTAGATTATGAGGGAGCTCGCATTTTTACCATCCTTCATTTTTAGATCAGCCGCAATCCCGGCAGTTCCAAATTTTACCGACAGTAACGCGCAAATATTATACCACAAAAACGCATCTTGTTCCAATGCTTTTTTCTTTTTTGTTAAGAAACTGACAAGTTGTACAAATCAGTCGCCGCGCCTTTGTCGGCTTTGCCACAAATCTCCCTTCTTCCTGCTATTATACAGGCAAAACAGGAAAATCAAAACGGACATTTTGCCATATTTGTGTGTTTTTTCAACAGGGGCCTCTCTTTTCCCGCCCCGCGGCGCCCCGCCGGGCTATTCCTCCGGCCCGGACCCCCGTCCTGCAAAAAAGCCCGCCCCCGGGCAGCTGCCCGGGGGCGGATCATACGCCGCAGCGGTTCTCCCCGCCGCATCGATCACCTGATGGAGATATACCAGCTTCCGTCCGTCCCCGCCTCGCTCACCACGGGGACCAGGGGCGGCGCCTCCGCCTCCCCCGCCGCCGCGGCCAGTACGCGCTCCGCCGCCGCGGCGTCCTCTGTCCGGGCGTAGACCGCGTCCACCAGGGGCAGCAGCCTCTCAAGCTCCTGTCCGGACTCCTCCGCATAGTCCCCGCCGCCCTCCGCGCTCAGCAGGCGCTGGTCCAGCAGCAGGCAGACGCGGACGTCATAGGGCTCCAGGGCCTGGCGCAGCTCAGTCAAAAACTGCTCCAGGGCCTCCGATTTTCCCACTGTATTGCCGGAGTAGTCGATCTTCTCCAGCTTTCCGGAGGAGGGGTAGCACATCTCCTCCAGCAGCAGCTCGTCAAAGCCCATCTGAGCGCACTCCAGCGCCAGGCCGATCACATAGTCCCTGGCCGCCTTTTTGGCCGGGTCCAGCCAGTGGTAGGAGAGGTTGTCGTACCAGATATAGCCCGTGGGCTGGCAGATGCCGGCGCTCTCCATATTGGCCCAGGCGTAATAGCTGTCGTGGAAGCAGTTGATCCGGGCCACGGACAGCACATCCTCCTGCCGGCAGAGCGCGCTGAGCGCCTCCCCGCCGGCCGCCCCCGCCGCCACAGCGGTGGAAATAGCAGCGGTGGAGCTGTAAAAGACCTGTCCGGTATTGTCCCGCACCGTGTAGACAAACCCGTTGGCCCCCTGCTGCGCCAGCTCAGCTCCCAGCTCCGCCCCGTCCGCCGGCAGGGCGGCAAGCTCCAGCAGGCGGTGCTCCCCATAGGGCTCCTCCTCCGGCTCCTGGGGCTGGGCCGGCTGAGGGTCGCTGATCACCAGGTTCACGTCCTGGCCATCCTCCTCATCCTCCTGCGGCGCGCCGTCCGGCGCGGCCGTCTCCTCCTTCCGGAGGAAGGGCAGATCCAGCCGCAGGCTCCCGTCGTCGTCATAGGTGACATACCGCAGGGAAAACAAAAACGCACAGGCCAGCAGCAGGATCAAAACCAGCAGCCCGATGAGCAGCCCCCGCCGCCCCGTCCGCCGGCCCCGATAGCTGTGATACCCTTTTGTTGCCATGGTTTCCCTCTTTTCTCGTTCTTTCAGGCCGTCGCCCGATCTCCTGCATTTTCTCTACAATACCACACATATGGCCCAATATGCAACCCGATTTTTACCATTTTCTGCCATATCGCAGGGGATATTCCCGCTGTAAACAGGCAACAAAAAGCAGGCCCCTTCTTCCGAAGGGGCCTGCCTGTTACCGCTCCTCAAGAGCCATCATCTTATCGACTCTGCGCTGGTGCCGTCCGCCCTCGAAGTCGTGGGCAAGGAAGGCGGCGGCGATCTGACGGGCCAGCAGCGGTCCCACCACGCCGGCGCCCAGGGCCAGCATGTTGGCGTCGTTGTGCCGCCGGGTCATCTCCGCGCTCCAGGGCTCGCTGCAGAGGGCGCAGCGCACCCCCTTTACCTTATTGGCGGAGATCGAAACGCCGATGCCGGTGGTGCAGATCACGATGCCGCGCTCGCAGGCGCCGTCCGCTACCGCGCGGGCGGCGGGCCCGGCAAAATCAGGGTAGTCGCAGCTGTCCTTGCTGTGGCAGCCGTAGTCGCAGACCTCATGCCCCTGCTCCGTCAGCCACTGCTTGAGGCTCTCCTTCAGTTCGAAGCCGCCGTGGTCGGATGCCATTGAAATCTTCATCGTTTTTTCTCCCTCCCTGCCGCGTCACTGTTTCTTGAACTTTTTAAAGAAGCTCTTGTGCTCCTCGTAGTTGTTCTCCTTCAGCGTCTCGCTGAACTTTTTCAGCGCTTCCTTCTGCTCCCGGTTCAGGTTCCGGGGGGTCTCAATGTATACGGTGACAAACTGGTCGCCCCGGCCCCGGCCGTTGACGTTGGGGATCCCCTTGCCCCGCAGGCGGAAGGTGGACCCCGTCTGCGTCCCCTCGGGGATGTCGTACTTCACCTTGCCGTCGATGGTGGGGATCTCCATCTCGCCGCCCAGGCATGCCTGGGTGAAGGTAATGGGCGCGTCGCAGTACACATCCGCGCCATCGCGCCGGAACAGCTGGTGGGGCTGCACGGTGACGACGATCTGCAGGTCGCCGGCGGGCCCGCCGTTCTTCCCGGCGTTGCCCTGTCCCCGCAGGGAGACGATCTGTCCGTCGTCGATGCCGGCGGGGATATTGACCTTGATGGTCTTGCGCCGGCGGACCTGGCCGCTGCCGCCGCAGTCCCTGCAGGGGGACTTGATGATCTTGCCCTTGCCGCCGCAGCGGGGGCAGGGGCCAGTGGTGGCGAAAACGCCCATTGGGGTCTGCCGCCGCTGCTGGACCTGGCCGCTGCCGCCGCAGTTGGAGCAGGTCTCCGGGCTGGTGCCGGGGGCCGCGCCGCTGCCGTGGCAGGTCTCGCACTGCTCCACCCGCTCCAGAGTGACCTCCTTCTCGCAGCCGAAGGCCGCCTCCTCAAAGGTAATGCTCAGCCCCATGCGCAGGCTCTCGCCCCGCTGGGGGCCGTTGCGTGTGCTCCTGCCGCTCCCGCCGAATCCGCTGCCGCCGAAGAAGCTGCCGAAGATATCCCCCAGGTCGCCGAAGTCAAAGCTGCCGTCGAAGCCCCCGCCATAGCCGCCGGCACCGGCGCCGTAGTTGGGGTCCACCCCGGCAAAGCCGAACTGGTCGTAGCGGGCGCGCTTATCGCTGTCGCTGAGGACCTCATAAGCCTCGTTGGCCTCCTTGAACCGGGCCTCCGCCGCCTTGTCTCCAGGGTTCAGGTCCGGATGGTTTTCCTTGGCCAGCTTCCTGTATGCTTTTTTGATCTCAGCGTCCGTGGCGCCCTTCTGGACGCCCAGGACCTCGTAGTAATCTCTTTTGTTCTCTGCCATGTGCTCTCACATCCAATCTGCCGCAGGAACAGCGTTCCTGCCCGTGATCCGGACAGTCCAAATGGGGCGGGGAAGCGATCCCCGTCCCATCGGAACATGTCAGCGACCCTTACTTCTTGTCATCATCATCCACGACCTTGTAGTCGGCGTCATAATACTGCTGGCCGCCCTGGTCCGCGCCGCCGGCCTGGCCGCCCATGTTGGGATCGCCCTGGGCTCCCGTCTGCTGGTACAGCTTCTCGCTGACGGCGTAGAACGCCTGGGTCAGCTCCTCGGTGGCAGCCTTGATGGCGGCGGTGTCCTCGCCCTTGAGCTTCTCCTTCAGATTGTCGATCCCGGCCTGGACCTTGCTCTTGTCCTCAGCGGGGATCTTGTCGCCCATCTCGCCCAGGGTCTTCTCCGCCTGATAGACCATCTGGTCGGCGGCGTTGCGGGTCTCCACGGCCTCCTTGATCTTGGCGTCTTCAGCGGCGTACTGCTCTGCCTCCTTGACGGCCTTCTCAATGTCATCCTTGGACATGTTGGTGGAGGAGGTGATGGTGATGTGCTGCTCCTTGCCGGTGCCCAGATCCTTTGCGGAGACGTTCACGATGCCGTTGGCGTCGATGTCGAAGGTCACTTCGATCTGGGGCACGCCGCGGCGGGCCGGGGCGATGCCGTCCAGGTGGAAGCGGCCCAGGCTCTTGTTGGCGGCGGCCATCTCGCGCTCGCCTTGGAGGACGTTGACCTCCACGGAGGTCTGGTTGTCCGCGGCGGTGGAGAAGATCTGGCTCTTCTTGGCGGGGATGGTGGTGTTGCGCTCGATCAGGCGGGTGCACACGCCGCCCATGGTCTCAATGCCCAGGGACAGGGGGGTGACGTCCAGCAGCAGCAGGCCCTTCACGTCGCCGGTCAGCACGCCGGCCTGGATAGCCGCGCCCATGGCCACGCACTCGTCGGGGTTGATGCCCTTGAAGCCCTCCTTGCCGGTGATCTTCTTCACGGCCTCCTGCACGGCGGGGATACGGCTGGAGCCGCCCACCAGCAGGACCTTGGAGATATCGCTGCCGCTGAGGCCCGCGTCGCTCATAGCCTGGCGCACGGGGCCCATGGTGGCCTCCACCAGATGGGCAGTCAGCTCGTTGAACTTGGCCCGGGTCAGCGTCACGTCCAGGTGCTTGGGGCCTGTGGCGTCGGCGGTGATATAGGGCAGGTTGATGTTGCTGGTAGCCACGCCGCTCAGCTCGATCTTGGCCTTCTCGGCGGCCTCCTTCAGCCGCTGCATGGCCACCTTGTCGCCGCTCAGGTCGATGCCCTCGGCCTTCTTGAACTCGGCGACCAGGTACTTCATGACGCACTCGTCGAAGTCGTCGCCGCCCAGGCGGTTGTTGCCGGCGGTGGCCAGAACTTCGATCACACCGTCGCCGATCTCCAGGATGGAGACATCGAAGGTTCCGCCGCCCAGGTCGTAGACCATGATCTTCTGGTCGGTCTCCTTGTCCAGGCCGTAGGCCAGGGCCGCGGCGGTGGGCTCGTTGATGATGCGCTTGACCTCCAGGCCGGCGATCCTGCCGGCGTCCTTGGTGGCCTGGCGCTGGGAGTCGGTGAAGTAGGCGGGGACGGTAATAACCGCCTCGGTGACGGTCTGGCCCAGATAGGCCTCAGCATCCGC
This sequence comes from uncultured Oscillospiraceae bacterium, assembly GCA_902373635.1. Lineage (GTDB taxonomy): Bacteria > Bacillota > Clostridia > Oscillospirales > Oscillospiraceae > Pelethomonas. The sequence continues at coordinate 16,280 of CABKMV010000020.1, read as the reverse complement.
CTTCAGCTTCTGCAAGATCATGGCGCTGATCTCCTGGGGCGTGTAGGCCTTGCCGTCGACGGTGACACGGTGGTCGGTGCCCATCTCGCGCTTGATGGAGGAGATGGTGCGGTCGGGGTTGGTGATGGCCTGGCGCTTTGCCACCTGTCCCACCATACGCTCGCCGGTCTTGGAAAATGCCACCACGGACGGGGTGGTGCGGTTGCCCTCGGCGTTGGCGATCACAACAGACTCGCCGCCTTCCATCACGGCAACACAGGAATTGGTCGTACCCAAATCAATACCGATAACTTTAGACATAATGATTGCCTCCTAAATCTATAGAAAATATTTTATTATCTGTTGTCCATCCTTTTTCTTGGAAGGAAAAGGACGTTTACCGCGGGCCTCTCAGTTGGCCACCTGGACAGTGGCGAAGCGGATCACCTTATCCCCCAGCAGGAAGCCCTTCTGGAACACCTGGGCCACCACGTTCTCGCCCAGGCTCTCATCCTCCACGTGCAGGACGGCGTTGTGCTTGGCGGGATCAAAGCTCTGGCCCTTGGGGTCCTCAATGGTGACGCCCAGCTTCTCCAGAATGGTTTTCAGCTGGCTGAAGATCATCTCCATGCCCTTTTTGTGGACATTGTCGTCGTCTCCCGCCTGGGTCACGGCCCGCTCCAGGTTGTCATAGACCTCCAGGAACTTTGCGATGGTGTCGATCTTGGCGTCCAGGTAGATGGTCTCTTTCTCTTTCGTGGTGCGCTTGCGGTAGTTGTCGTACTCGGCAGCCAGGCGCAGGTGCTGGTCGTTGGCGGCGGCGAGCTGCTGCGCCAGCTGCTCCATTTTTTCCATCTGCTCCCTCGTCACGGTGAAGGTCTCCGGTTCCTGCTCCTGCCGGTACTCCTCCGTCACCTCCTGGGGTTCGGCGCTCCCGGCGGGGCTTTCCTTCTCCTCCATGGGCGCGGGGTTCTCTTTTTTGCTCACGGCATATCATCCTCCTTGGGGGGTAACTGATTGTTTTTCCCGAACATTTTCGTCAGGCTCTCGGCAAAATAGCTCAGGCGGGCGGCCACGGTGGCGTAATCCATCCGTGTGGGCCCCACCACGCCGATGAGCCCCCGCATGTTGTCGCCGATATCATAGCTGGCCACCACCACGCTGGCGTCCCGGAGGGCCTCGTTGACGTTCTCCGGTCCGATCAGGATCTGCATAGGTGTATTTTCATCCAAAACCGGCAGATTATCCTTTTGATCCGTAAACAGGCTCATCAGCTCGTTGGCTCTGTCCAGATCCTGGAACTCGGGCTGTTTGAGGATCTGTGCCTGGCCGGTGGTGAACACCTGGTTCTGAGCGCTGCGGTCGATGACCGCGGTGGCGTACTCGACTGTGAGGGACAGCGGCATGAACAGCTCCGGGCTCAGCTGGCCGGCCAACGCCATCAGCTTGCCGCCCAGCTCCTCGGGGTGGATGCCGGTAAAATGGGTGTTGAGCAGATTGGCCAGAGCGGGCATCTGTTCGCCCTGGAGCGGGATCTCCGTGCGCAGCAGCTGGCTTTTCACCCGGCTGTCGTCGGTCATCACCACGGCAATGAAGCTCCCCTCATCCACCGGCAGGAGGTCATAGCGCCGGACCGTGACGCTGCTCTTGCCGGAGGCCACCGTGTAAGCGGGGTAGTTGACGAAGGAGGACACCATCTGCCCCGCCTGGGCGATGACCGTGTCCAGTTCCCGCATCTTTCCCCGGAGGGCGGTATTGATCTCCTCCGCCTCCTGTTCCGAAACGCTCCTGCGCTCCATCAGCTCGTTGACATACAGCCGGTAGCCCTTGGGGGAAGGGATCCGGCCCGCCGAGGTGTGGGGCTGTTCCAGGTACCCCAGCTCCACCAGATCCGCCAATTCGTTGCGGATGGTGGCGGAACTGATCTTCCCGCCCATTGCCTGGGCGATGTACTTGGAACTCACCGGCTCGGCCGCGTCAATGTACCGCTCCGTGACTACCTTCAATATCTGTTTTTTCCGGGCAGTCAGCTCCATGCTCGATACTCCTTTAGCACTCCTTTCCCTCGAGTGCTAAACGCAGTGTATCACCATTACCAGCCAATGTCAATACGATTTGGCGCCTTCATTTTTAACAAATTGTAAATTCAGGAAGAAGCGTAATTCCACTGGTAACGGGCACACTAAGGGCGAGGTGATCAAATGGCGAAAAAAGGTATGGCCAGGCCGGAGTGGACCCACACCCAGCCAAAAAACGACGTGTCCCCCGTGCCTGAGATCCAGGGCAAGGCCAAGCACGGAAAAACCCGCGTCCTGCCCATCATCACCGGGACCGGCGGCGGGCAATTGAAGCTCTTCCATGAAAAGCCCCATCCCCAGTCCCCGGAGGACTCCAACCCCTGAATTGAGCCGCCCCCTGCGGGGCGGCCTCAGGCCGTCAAAAAACCAGGTATCGATCAGGAGGGCGGCGAAGGACAAAGGGGGAGCTCGAGGGGGCACAGCCCTCCTCGAATTGGATCAAATGCCCCGCAGCGCCTTGCCGCGCAAGGCTTGCGGCGAGCGCAGCGAGGACTTTTGCGCCCCAAAGGGGCACGAAAGTACTGGCATTTTTGCAGGCCGGCAAAAAAGTCCGCGGACTTTTTTGACGGCCTGAGGCGCTTGGAAGAACTTGCATTTGCAAAATAGTTACAAAACGGTTACAATTTCTTCCGTACTCGCGAGACAACAACCACTGACAAGGAGGTCAACCTTACTTATGAAACGATTGATAACCGTCTTTGCCGCGGCCCTGCTGCTGTGCGCGGCGGCCGCCCCCGCCTCTGCCGCCGGGCTGTCCCACACGGTGGCCGCAGGGGACACCATGTGGAAGCTGGCGGTAAAGTACCAGGTGGGTACCAGCGAGATCATCCAGGCCAACCCCCAGGTCGCGAATCCCGACCTGATCTATCCCGGCCAGGTCCTCTCCATCCCCCAGATCTCTTCTTCCGTCACCGCCTTTGAAAATGAGGTGATCCGTCTGGTCAACGAGATCCGGGTCCAGAACGGCCTCCAGGCCCTGTCGGCGGACTGGGAGCTGTCCCGGGTGGCCCGCTACAAGTCCCAGGACATGGTGGACAACCGCTACTTCTCCCACACCAGCCCCACCTACGGCACGCCCTTCCAGATGATCCGCGCCTTCGGGCTGAGCTACCGCTCCGCCGGTGAGAACATTGCCTACGGCTACGCCACGCCCCAGGCCGTGGTCAACGCCTGGATGAACTCCAGCGGCCACCGGGCCAATATCCTGAACGCCTCCTACACCAGGATCGGCGTTGGGTATGTGTCCGCCGGCCACTACTGGACCCAGATGTTCATCGGATAAGAGCAGAGACACAGAAAAATCCGCTTTCGATGGCAAGAGGGTATGCGCCTGGCGGCGCATACCCTCTTGCTATTTCTTTATTCCACCGATATTACTGGTTGACCGCCACGGGGGCCACCCGGCCGTCGTCGTGGATGTCCACGATCAGCTTCCGGGGGCACTTGGCCACGCAGGTGCCGCAGGAGGTGCACTTGCTGTAGTCGATGGAGGCCAGATTGTCCGTCACGGTGATGGCCCCTGTGGGACAGTTCTTCTCGCACAGCCTGCAGCCGATACAGCTGACGGCGCAGTGGGCCTTGGCCACGGCGCCCTTGTCCTTGTTGGCGCAGGGCACCATCACATCGGAGGCATAGGGCACGTCGCCGATCACATGGCGGGGGCAGGCGGCGGCGCACTGCATACAGTGGGTACACTTGTCCCGGTCCACCTCGGCCACGCCGTGGGCGTTGATGCGGATGGCGTCGAACTTACATGCCTTGACGCAGGTGCCCAGGCCCAAACAGCCAAAGGCGCAGTCCAGCGTCCCGTTGCCGGAGACCTTCATGGCGGCCACGCAGTCGTCGACCCCCACATACTTTTCAAACTTGTGGCCGGCACGGTCGCCGCCCGCGCAGCGGACAAAGGCCACCCGGCGCTCCATCGCCGTCACCTCCACGCCCATAATGGCCGCGATGCGGGAGGTCTGCTCGCCGCTGCAGCTGGGGCAGGCGTTGACGGGGGCCTTCCCCGCCAGGATAGCCGCCGCGCACCCCGCGCAGCCGGGATAGCCGCAGCCGCCGCAGTTGGCGCCGGGCAGCGCCTCCTGGATCATAGCCAGGCGCGGATCGCTTTTGACCTCAAACACCTTGGACGCAACGGCCAGCACCAGGCCGAACACGCAACCCAGGATACCCAAAACCAGGACAGCATAGAGAATATTCATCGTCTCGTCCCTCCTCTCACCAGACCTGCAGGCCACTGAAGCCCATGAAGCTCAGCGCCATAAGGCCCGCGGTGATCAGCGCGATGGGGAAGCCCCGGAAGGATTTGGGCGGCTCGGCAAACTCCAGCCGCTCCCGGATACTGGCAAACAGGACGATGGCCAGCAGGAAGCCCACGCCGCCGGTGACGCCGTAGACCACGGACTCGATGAAGTTGTAATTCTCCTGCACATTCAGCAGCACCACGCCCAGCACCGCGCAGTTGGTGGTAATCAGGGGCAGATACACGCCCAGAGCCTCATACAGCGCGGGCATGGCCTTCTTCAAAAACATCTCCACGAACTGAACCAGGGCGGCGATGACCAGGATGAACGCCACCGTCTGCATGTACTCCAGATCCAGCTTCATGAGCAGCACATTGACGGGGTAGCACAGGGCGGAGGCCAGGCCCATGACGAAGATCACGGCGAACCCCATGCCCACGGCGGTGTCCATCTTCTTGCTGACGCCCATAAAAGGACAGATGCCCAGAAACTGGACCAGGATAAAGTTGTTGACCAGGATCGCTCCCAGAGAGATGGAAAGCAGCCTTGTGATATCCATTGTCTACTTACCTCCCTTTGCCTTGTTCTGGGCCCACTGCATCAGGGCAATGAGGCAGCCCAGGGTCAAAAAGCCTCCCACAGGCAGCGTCATCATCAGCGCGCCGTACTCAGCGGGGAAGATCTGCTTCCCCGCCAGCGCGCCGCCGCCCAGGAACTCACGGACAGCGCTCATCACCAGCAGGACCAGCGTGTAGCCGATGCCCTGGCAGATGCCGTCGACAGCCGCCGGCAGCACCTTGTTCTTGGAGGCGAAGGACTCCGCCCTGGCCAGGATGATACAGTTGACCACGATCAGGGGGATGAACACGCCCAGGCTCTCGGCGATATCCGGCAGGAAAGCCTGCAGCAGCAGGTCCACCATGGTGACAAAGCCTGCGATGACCACAATATAGGCCGCGATACGGATCTGGTCGGGGATGATCTTGCGCAACAGGGAGATCACGACATTGGAGCACGTCAGGATGATCATAACGCTGACCCCCATGCCCAGGCCGTTAAAGATGGATGTGGTGATAGCCAGGGTGGAGCACATGCCCAGCAGCTGCACCAGCACCGGGTTCTGGGTCAGAAGGCCCTCTTTCAGTTGTTTCCCGAAATTCATATAGCTTCCCCTCCTTACTCGTCCAGCGCGCTGACGGCGGCCAGGGCCGCGTTGACGCCGGCTGTGACGCCCCTGGAGCTGACCGTGGCGCCGGAAACCCCGTCAAAACGGTTGGTCCCGGAATTGACGGTGATGCCGCCCTCGCCATAGCTCATGCCAATGAAGCGGTCCAGCACGTCCTGGTTTCCCACCACCTTGGTGCCCACATTGGCGGTCTCGCTGTTGTCGGTGACGGCCACGCCGGTGACGGTCCCGCTCATGTCCACGCCCACCACCATGCTGATGGCGCCGCCGAAGCCGTTGGATGTCACCTCCACCACATAGCCCACCTGTTCCCCGCCGGCAACGGCCCGGTAGAGGGCGCTCACGTTGGCGGCGTCGGTCTCCACGATTTGATAGTCCTCCGCCTGGAGCACCTGGGCCATGGCGGCCCTGGTCTTTTCCGCCTTCATCTCCTCGATGATGGGTTCCGTAACATAGTTGACCAATCCCAAAAGCAGCGCCACAACCGCGCAGATACCCAGCAGGGTGGCGGTCAGCCTGGCAATAAACCTGGGGTCCAGCTCCACCTTTTCCCTCTTTGCGGCCTCAGCCGCGGCGGTATTCTCCCTGCTCATTTCGCGGCCACCTCCTTTTTCCTGGCCCTGGCTGCCTTGACCACGCCGAAGCGGGCGGGCCTGATGGCCTTGTCAAGGATCCATACCGCCAGGTTCATGGTCAGTATGGCGTAGCACACGCCCTCGCTGTAGGAGCCGAAATAGCGGATGAACACCGTAATGAGCCCGCAGCCCACGCCGAAGATCAGCTGACCCCGGTGGCTGATGGGGGAGGTGACGTAGTCCGTGGCCATGAAGAAGGCGCCCAGCATCAGTCCGCCGCCCAAAAGGTTGTAGAGCATCCACATCAGGGGATCATTGCCCCGGGGGAAGAGGAAGGTCAGCGCGGCCACGGTGCCGATATAGCTGACAGGGATATGCCAGGTGATGACCTTGCGGAAGATCAGGAACAGCCCGCCGATCAGCAGCAGCAGCGTGCTGACCTCGCCCATGGAGCCGCCGATGAAGCCCACGAACATCTTGGGCAGGTCGTACATCTGCTGCAGGTCCGCCAGGTTGTTCTCGTGGAGCAGGGACATGGGGGTGGGGTAGGTCACGGCGTCGAAGGCGCCCCAGACAGGCACCTTGCTCCCGGGGACCACCCAGTTGCTCATCTCTCCCGCCCAGCTGAGCATGAAGGCGCGGCCCGCCAGGGCGGGGTTGAGGAAATTCTTGCCAATGCCGCCAAAGAGCTGCTTGACGATGACAATGGCGAAGAAGTCGCCGATGAGCAGGATCCAGTAGGGGATCGTCACCGGGCAGACAAATGCGATCAGGATGCCGGTGACGGCGGCGCTGAGGTCGGAGACGGTGTTGTTCTTCTTCAGCGCGGCCCGGTACAGCCACTCAAAGAAGCAGCACCCCGCCATGGACACCACGGCGTTGGCCAGGGCCTTCCAGCCGAAGTTGTATACGCCGAAGCCCAGCGCCGGCAGCAGCGCCAGGATCACTTCCCCCATGATGCTCCCGGTGCCGGCCTTGGAGCGGACATGGGGGGAGGAGGACCCGATCAGATTCAGTTCTTTATAGTCCATGGTTAGGCCTCCTTTTTTGTTTCCGCCGCCTTTGCCGCCGCCTCTGCGGCAGCCTTGGCGGCTGCTTTCGCGTTGTTGATCTTCTGCTTGCCCGCCCGGAAGGTCTGCACCAGGTGCAGCCGGCCGGGGCAGATATAGGTGCAGGCGCCGCACTCGATGCAGTCGAGCACGTTGGCCCGCTCCAGCTCCTCCAGCATCCCCGCCCGCTCATACTGGTACATGAAAACGGGCTGGAGGTGCATGGGGCACACGCTGACGCACTTGCCGCAGCGGATACAGGCCGGGTGCTCCACCGTCCTCTCCTCGTCCCCGCAGAAGGCCAGGATGGCGTTGGTGCCCTTTCCGATGGGCGCGTCCATATCGTACTGGGAGTGGCCCATCATGGGCCCGCCCATAAGGATCTTGAAGGTGGTCTTCTTCACGCCGCCGCAGGCGTCCAGCAGCTCGCAGATGGGGGTGCCGATGGGGCACAGCAGGTTCTTTGGCTCGTTGACGCCGGAGCCGGACACTGTCACCACCCGGTGGGTAACGGGCATACCGGTGGTCACGGCCTTGTGGATCGCCGCGGCAGTCACGGCGTTGAACACCGCGCAGCCAATGGCCGCCGGCAGGGCGCCGGGAGGCACCTGGCGGCCGGTGATGGACTGGCAGAGCTGCTTCTCAGCGCCCTGGGGATAGCGGGTGCGGAGCACATCCACCACCACAGGGGCCTTCTCCTCCTCGATCTTCATCTGCAGCAGTTCGGCCGCGTTGCGCTTGTTGGCCTCCACCCCGATATGTACCCGGTCCACCCCGAAGATGCGGGCCAGGATCTTGGCCCCTCCGATGACCTCCTCGGGATTCTCCAGCAGCAGCCGGTGGTCGCTGGTGATATAGGGCTCGCACTCGGCGGCATTGATGATCACCGTGTCCACCTTGCCAAGTCCGGAGCTGATCTTGACGTGGGTGGGGAAAGTCGCGCCGCCCATGCCCACGATGCCGGCGTTCTTTACCAGCTCCGACAGCTCCTCGGCCGTCAGCTCATTGGGCCTCTCCACAGGCTTGATATCCGGGCACAGGGTGTCGTTGAAGTCGTTTTCGATCACCACGCTCATCACCGGCACGCCGCTGAAGTGGGGCCGCGGCTCCACCGCCACGACGGTGCCGGATACGCTGGCATGGACAGGAGCGGAGACAAAGGCCGTCGCCTCCCCCACCTTCTGCCCCACCGTCACATGGTCGCCCACGGCAACACAGGGCCTGCAGGGCGCGCCGATGTGCATGGACATAGGGATCACCACATGAGCCGGAGGCGGAAGCTTTTCGATTGGCTTCTTATTTGTGGCGGATTTCATGTCGTTGGGATGGATCCCGCCAAAGAAAGACTGCGCCATATCCTTCACCTCATTTTTCTAAATTGGGCTGGGCCCAAAATTCTACGGCTATCATCATACTCCCATCTTTCTCCGCTGTCCAGAATAATTTCAAAATTCCATGATTTTTTTGCGTAATTGGCAGCAAAATTTTTCCATCATTCGTTAAATTTATAACAAAAACACGCTTTTCATTTCCTTGCGTTTTCCGGCCGTCCGTGGTATGATCGTAAAAAAAGGAAGCAAACTCCCCCTATTTTATTCTCTGGAGGACACCAATTATGAGAAATCGCGCAGAAATCAAGGCGGAGGCCAAACAGCTCATCCGCACGGGCCGCGCCTCCCCCCTGGTCGTGACCGCCATCGTGCTGGTGGTCAGCTTTGTGCTGGACCGGGTCGTCTCCCTGGTGGAGTACGGCACCCTGTTCCCCGCCTCCTATATAAGCCGGTATTACGACCTGCTGCTCAGCGGCGAGCTGTACAGCATGGATATGGAGGACCTGATGGCCCTGACCAACTCGCTCCCTGCGGCCACGCTCCAGTCCACCTTCTTCTCCATCCTGGTCTCCCTGTTCATGGCCGTGCTGATGGGGGGCTATTACCTCTACTGCATGGGCCTGCGCCAGCGGGTGGAGATGCCCTATGCCACGCTCCTGGACGGCCTGTCCGTGGCGGGCCGCCTGATCTGGTGCAGCATCCTGGTCTATATCAAGGTCTTTTTGTGGAGCCTGCTGTTTTTCATCCCCGGCGTTGTCGCCGCCTACCGCTACCGCTTTGCCGTCTACAACGTGCTGACGGACAGCTCCCTCTCTGCCAGCGAGGCGATCCGCCTCAGCTGCCAGCAGACCGAGGGCATCAAGGGCGAGCTGTTTTTCCTGGATCTCAGCTTCATTGGCTGGAGCATCCTGTCCAGCTTTACCATGGGCATCCTGGACATCTGGCTGCAGCCCTATGTGACGCTGTGCGACCTGGCCTACTTTGAGGACGCCCAGATCCGTCTGGGCCGCAGCCCCTACGGCGGCGAGATGCCTCCCCCGTCCGGCCCCTCCTGGGAGCTGTAAGGGCCTTCTCCCTGTCAGATCGCGGAAAGGGGGACGGAACCGCCGCTCCTTTCCCTCTATCCCCTTTCTATGATGAGTGCCCGGAGGCGTAAAGCCTCCGGGCACTGCCTGTTTTTCGTGTTTACTTTCCGCTGTTTGCGCAGAAGCGGGCCAGGATGGCGGCTACCTGGGCGCGGGTGGCGCTGGCCTGGGGATTCAGCAGGTCGCCGTCGCCGGTGAGGATCCCCTGGGCAACCGCCCAGGCCATGGCCTCCTCCGCCCAGGCGCTGACGCTCTCCCCATCGGTGAACCGCCCCAGCAGGGCCAGCTCAGATACGCCGACCTCGGGGGAACCCGCCTGACGGTAGAGCATCGTCACCAGCTGCTCTCTCGTGATGCTGTCGTTGGGGCCGGTTCCGTCGGACACACCAGCGGACACCGCCCAGCTCTGGGCCAGGGCGTACCAGGGCGTTCCGCCCTCTACGTCCTCGCCGCTCATACGGCCCAGCACTGTCCAGACCATGGCACGGGTCATGGCGTTATTGGGGGCGAAGGTGCTGGCGGTGGAGCCGGTCATGATCCCCTGGGCGTAGACGTAGGCCACGTCCTCATAGTACCAGTCGTTGGCGGACACGTCCACGAAGGGCAGAGCGCCGGGGATGACCAGGGTGTCCGGCTCGTCGGGTTCCGCAGGCTTGGTGAGGGTCGGTGGAGTAACAGGGATATAGGGCGGGTTAGAAATGGTAAAAGAAACACTGACCGTGACTCCTTCCGCCATGACCTGTGCTGTATAGGCCCCTGTACTAACCGGAGCGCTCTCCAGTTTTACACTGTTACTGTAATATTCCACCGCTGGAATATCCCCCCGCCAGTCTCCTGCCTTTGCGACAGAGGCCTCTTTCACGGAACCGTCATAGACGAGGTTCGCAGGAGCTTCGAGGGTGACAGTTCCAAATATGTGGCCGCAGGAGGAACAAGCCTGTGTCAGAGTATTCTCATTTCCAGTATAGGTATAGCCGTTAGCATGCTGACATTCCGTCCACTTGGCGTAGTAGGTCTGGCCGGCGGTGGGGGTAGTCACGGTGCCGCCGGTAAAGTTCCCGCTTCCATCCTTGGCGTACCAGCCCTCGAAGATGTAGTCCTCTTTGGTGGGTGTCGCCAGAGTACCGGCCTTAAATTCGGTTTCCGCCGCAAAGGTGCCGCCGTCGGTGACGGCAAACTTCAAATTATTTTCGTTGGCCGGCGGTGTATATGAAATAACACTGCTTGTTTGAACATATACAACTGCGGAGCCAGGATTTTCATTTCCAATTTCAAACGATGTGCAAGCCGTTGCATCCACTACGGCTACGCCATTAATACCACCAGGATTACCAGTAGCTTTTACATTTGAACTTTGAACGATCAGGATGGCGTTCGTACAGTTGCGAAAGCTGCCACCTGAAATCTCTGTTATGTTCGCAGGTATAATGACAGACTGCAAAGAAGTGTTGGGGGTGGGAGATGGGCCTTGGCCACAGTCAAGGAGACACCCTTCGCCCAATTTCGTAAGCCCTGTTCCAATTTCCAAAGTCTCAATTTCATGGCATTCGGCAAGCACGTTATTTCCCATGCTGGTCACGGAATTTGGGATCGAAAAGGATGTAAGGTTGGTGCATAATCTGAACGCATTCCGCTCAATAGTTGTAAGTCCTTCGTTTAGCTGGACAGCTTTTAAATTGCTTGCCCCATAAAAAGCATTTTGACCGATTGTAGTTACATTGGCACCTACAATAATCTGGGTAATCAAACCAATTATGTCATTCCACGGCCTTGTCCCCCGATTGCCGTCAGCCCAACTGCACATCGCCCCGGAACCCTCGATATGCAGGGCATAGGAAGAATCGTTGCCGTCCGGGGTCAAATAAGCGAAGACGATTTCGCCTTCTGCGTTTGTCTCGCTGGAGATATCCCAGCTGTCGTTTGTCCCGTCGCTGTCGCGGTCGTAGGTATACTGGAAGCCATCACCATCGCCCTCCGTCGCCAGGGCCATTCCCGGCAGCAGGGAGAGTGCCATGACCAACGCCAGAAAACTCGCTAGTATTCGTCTCTTCATAGTCTTCTCTCCTCGTACATAGTACATAATCCCCATTCTGTTCTTCTCGAAGAACAGAACAAAAGGGTACCCTTTTGTTGCCGGGAAGCCCGGCTTTGGCAACAATGATTCTATCACACCTGATCCGGTTTGTGTAGCCCTTTTTTGAAAAAAACCGGAGGTTTTTTCCGCCTGGGGCGTTTCCATCCCCGTTAATAGTAGGCCACCAGCAGGTCCACCACCGTGCCGTAGCTCTGGATGCCGTCGGTCTGGCCGTAACTCTTCAGGGCGGTGTCGTAGATCTTCTTGCTGACCGTGGCGGTCGCCCCCTCAAACTGATCCCAGTAGGCGCTGTGGTAGCGCAGGTCCGCGATGACGGTCTCCGGCAGCAGGGCGTACACCTCCGCCCAGCGGTCCCGGTCCGCCCGGTAGAGGGCGTTGCCCAGGTGGATGTATCCCATGAGGTACCCGGAGTACTGGTAGACTACGCTGTCGGAGGCGGTGGAAGAGGCAATAGCCAGGAAGTTGCACTCCTGCTCCGAGGCGATGCCACGCTGATGGGCCAGCTCGTGGGCGATGTTGGCGGGGAGCAGACAGGCGGGGCTGTCCACATTCAGGCTGGACTCCCCGGTGTAGGGGCTGTAGAAGCCGGTGAAATTCATGGCGGAAAAGAGCCGGGAGAAGAACATCCGCTTCGGCACCCTGTCCTCCCGCTCCAGGAAGGGGAACTCCCGGGAGATGTTTTCATAGATGGAGGTGCTCTCGGCGAAGATCTCGTCCCGGGACACGGCGAACACGCCGTTTTCGTCCCGCTCCACCTGGTCCGCCAGCTCCGCCAGATGTTCAGCGAAACAGGCGGCCACCCGGTCCAGCTCCTCCACCGTCACCGGCTGGGCGTAGACGCCGCTTTTCTCCTGGAAGCCGTCGGCGTAGTAGTTGACGCCCCACAGCACGCAGTAGAGCCCCCCGGCGGTGAGGCACAGGCAGGCAAGGCCCAGCAGGCCGCCGTAGGCGGTGTGGCCCTTTTGGGGCCGGGTCCGCAGGCGGTGCAGCAGCACCGCGATCCACACCAGCACCCCCAGGATGAAGGCCGCATAAAACCACTCCACCACAGAGAAGGGGAAGAGATACCAGAGCCTGGCATACCCATCCTTCATGGCCTGGGTGACGCCGGAGACGGCGTTGGCCGCCGCGCTGCTTCTGATCGCGCACCAGTAGACCCCAAACAGCGCCAGCACCCCCAGCGCCCAGATATGTACCCCCCTGTGCCGCCGCAAAAAATCTCTCATAGGCACCCCCCTTATTTTGACAAAAGATCCCCTTCCAAATAAAGTATAACCGCCTGGCAAATTTTTGCCAAGCGGTCATTTTTTCCAGTTTGGCTCATTTCTGATCCGACGGCTGGTCCGGCGGCCGGTCTTGTTGTTTTTCTGCCTCCCCGCCCGTGGGCCAGACGGGCTTGTGGGTGGCATAGCTGGCGGTATCCGTGGGCAGGCCCTTCTTCTTCAGCCGGTAGGCGGAGTAGGCCCGGATGCCGGTATAGATGCAGGCAAAGATGGGGACCCCGAAGAACATACCCGGCACGCCCCACAGCCCGCCGCCCACCAGGATGGCGACGATGACCCAGAAGCTGGAGAGGCCCGTGGAGTCCCCCAGGATCTTGGGGCCCAGGATGTTTCCGTCGAACTGCTGGAGGGCCACGATAAAGATGATGAAGTACAGGCACTTGATAGGGCTGTCCAGCAGGATCAGGAAGGCGCTGGGGATCGCCCCCAGGAAGGGGCCGAAGAAGGGGATCACGTTGGTGACGCCCACCACAACGCTGACCAGCGGCGCGTAGGGGAACTTGAAAATGCTGGAGAAGATGAAGCACAGGATGCCAATGATAAGGGAATCCAGGAGCTTGCCCCGAACAAAGCCGCTGAAAATGCGATCCGTAGCCTTGGCCCCCCGGATAAACCAGGCGGCTCTCTCCTCCGGCAGGAAGGTGTAACACAGCTTGCAGCCGCCGGCGGCAAAGCTCTCCTTGGTGGCCAGCAGGTAAACGGAGACAATGATGCCGATGAGCAGGTTCTTCAGGAACACCACAATGCCCACCACGCCGCCGGTGAGGGCCATGACGGCGGCCTCCAGCTGGGGCATCACTTTATCATTGAGCCACGTCAGCGCGTCCTGATAATACTCATTGAAGATCTCCCCGGCCTTCTGGGCAAACTCGGGGTTGTTTTCCAGCAGGTGCTGCACCCAGGAGACGATGACCTGGTAGTAGGACCTGGCGTTGGCGGCCAGCTGCATGATGCTCTTGTACAGCTCCGGCAGCAGCACCTGCAGCAGGGCGTACAGCAGCAGTCCCACCACCAGCCAGGTCAGCAGAATGGAGATGGCCCGCAGCCACTTCCCCAGGCTCTCCGCCCTGCCCAGCCGGGCCTTCTTGTCATAGTGAAAAATGATCTTCTCAAACCAGTTTACCACCGGCGCCAGCAGGTAGGCCATGGCGAAGCCGTACAGCACCGGGGCCAGGATATCGACCAGCTTCCCCAGGTACGTCAGAACGATGCTGCTGCGAAAGACAATATCGTAAAACAGCAGGATCGTACACACCACGGCCACAGCGGTCAGGCCCCAGGCAAAATAGTGGTTGTCCTTCTTCATTGGCTCACACTCCCGACAATCCTTCTTTTTTCCATCATACTCAACTTTTTTCCTGATTGCAATACTTTTCCAGCTATGTTATACTGCCCTTACTCAAAGTTTAACCAAATCTTCATGTTTTTGGAGGCTTCCCGCCCATGGCAAAGACCCTTCTCTTCATCGTCAATCCCAGGGCCGGCCGCACCCGCTCCAGGGCCCCCCTGTTCGACGTAGTGGCCCATTTCTGCGAGGCCGGCTATCTGGTGGACCTGCGGCAGACCAAGGCCCGCGGCGACGCCACCCGCTTTGTCCTGGAGGAAGGGGGGAAGGTGGACCGGATCGTCTGCTGCGGCGGCGACGGCACCCTCAACGAGGTCGTCACCGGCGTGATGCAGCTCCCCTCGCCGCCGCCTCTGGGCTATATCCCCGGCGGCAGCACCAACGACTTCGCCGCCAGCCTCCATCTGCCCGACCAGCCCCTGGAGGCCGCCCGCGTCATCACCGCCAGCGGCGGCAGGCTTCTGGACGTAGGCAGCTTTAACGGCCGGCCCTTTGTCTATGTGGCCTCCTTCGGCGCCTTCACCCGGGCCTCCTACAGCGCTCCGCAGAATATCAAAAACGATTTGGGACACCTGGCCTATATCCTGGAGGGCGTCAAGGACCTGTCCACCCTGCGGCCCTATCGGGCCGTCGTCACCACCGGCAGCGAGGTCTTTGACGGGGAGTTCCTCTTTGGCGCTGTCACCAACGCCACCTCTGTGGGCGGGCTGGTGAAGCTGCAGGCGGAACAGGTGGTGCTGGACGACGGGCAGTTTGAGATGCTCCTGGTCCCCAATCCCAGGTCCGCCCTGGAGCTGCAGGCCCTCCTCCGC
The DNA here is from genome assembly GCA_902373635.1 of uncultured Oscillospiraceae bacterium. Taxonomy (GTDB): domain Bacteria; phylum Bacillota; class Clostridia; order Oscillospirales; family Oscillospiraceae; genus Pelethomonas. The sequence goes on along the minus strand of CABKMV010000020.1, from coordinate 1,216 downwards.
AGTCTGCTGTTGCAGGACTACGAGGGGGAAGGGATGCTCTTCCGCCATGTGTCGGACATCACGGTGGAGACCCCGGAGAACTTCCCCTGGGCTCTGGATGGGGAGTATGGCCCCGGCACAGAGCGGGTGGAGATCAAAAACCTCCACCAGAAGCTGCTCTTTTTGTTGTAGCTCCTCAATGCAAAATTCTATCTTCAGGCAGAGCGCCGCCCCAAGCCGGGGCGGCGCTTTTTTGTATCACCAATCCACCACATTCTGAATAAATTTCTTCATCGCCGCCGTCACATATCTTCCGCGCCGGTAACAAAGGTAGGCGTCCCGGACGGCCCGCTCGCTGCCCAGCTTGTAAAACCAGCAGCTGCTGTTGGACTGCAGGTATTCCACCAGAACGCTGCTGATAATGGTTGCCCCCAGGCCGAAGTTAGCAAAGTTGTACGCCACCGAGGACTCCTCCACCTCCAGCACCACCCTCGGCGTCGTGTGGCTCTCCTGAAACATGGTGTCGCAGCACAGGCGGAGATAATTCCCGCTGTGGAGCAAAATAAAGGGGACGCCTGCGAAATCCGCCACAGACACGCTCCGTTCCTCGGGCAGATCAAAAATCTCCCGCCCCAGCTCCCGAACAGACAGTCGCTTGTCCTCCAGCCCCTGGTTAACGGAAAAGCTCTTGGGCACCGCCAGCACCAGATTCTCCCGGTAGCAGACTACACGTGCGTACTTGTTGATGTCCAGCGGCCGGTTGGTAATCACGATATCCAGGTCTCCGCTGTCCAGCATGGCCTTGCACTTTTCTGTGGACGCCGCCACGATCCGCAGTGTTATGTTGGGATAGTTCTGGTTGAACCGTGCGATCTTTTGCGGGATCACATAGGGGACATCCAGGTTGCTCCCCCCGACGGAGATGCTGCCGCTCTGGAGGCTGCACAGCTCATAGACCATATTGTGCAGGTGCTCCTCGATCTCATGGATCTGCTCAACGCCCTGGATATATTCCACTCCAAAGGGCGTCAAGGACACTGGCCGGGTCTTCCGCTCAAAAATAGGGGCGCCGGCCTGATCCTCGATCTTCCGTACCGTGGCGCTCAGGGACGGCTGGGAGATGTGCAGCTTCTCCGCCGCCTTGCTGAAGCTGCGCTCCCTATAGATGCAGTAGATGTAGTCCATATTGTGAAACACGGCCGGCCCTCCATAGTTTTTTATTTATATTATTATATTT
>CABKMV010000019.1 GCA_902373635.1 uncultured Oscillospiraceae bacterium | reverse complement strand
GTCCCCCCCGCCCCTCTCTCCCCTTCCTGGAAACGCTGCCGAATGGCCATTGAAAACGCAGGGAAAGACTGCTATACTAAAATCCGTACAGAGCGCGCAAAAGGCGCTCGATCCGCAGGGGATCACAACCCTTTGACGCCATTTATCAGGGATTTCAGAAAGGATCTGGTCGTATGTCTTATGCTGATTATTCGCCTCTGGAGTTTGTAAAAGAACTGAGTTTTCCCCGCTACGGCGGCACGCCGGCGGAGGCGCGGGCCGCCGAGCTGATCCAGGCAAAGGCAACCGCCTGCGGCGGCGCCGCTGAATTGGAGCCCTTTCAGATCCCGGCCTCTTCCTGCACAAGCCATCTTGTAAAAGTGATCGCCCCATACGAGAAAGTGATCGGCGTCACGCCCTATGGCATGTGCGGCAGCATCCCCGCCCCCGGCGTGGATTTAGACTTTCTGTATGCCGAGCAGGGCGCCGAAAAGGACTTCATCGGTCATGATGACCTGAGCCGCCATGTGGTCATGGTCAATACGCTGACCCTTGACGTCTATAAGCGCCTGATCAAGCGTCATACCGCTGCTGTTTTCGTCGTGTCAGGCAAGTACTACCACAGCGACAGCGAGGCGTCCGTATATCCCCGCAATCTCCGCCCCAAGATGAGAGAGCTGGGTGTCATCCCCACCTTCTGCCTCAACGCCAGTGCCGCTGCAGAGCTTGTCTCCAGCGAAGCGAAGCGTATCCATATCGAACTGGAGCAAACAGACGGTGAAGCTACTTCCCACAACGTGGTCGCCACCCTGGCCGGCACGGAAAAACCCGGGGAGTCCATCGTCATCACCGGCCACTACGACAGCCTGCCGATTGGTCCCGGCGCCTGGGACAACGCCACCGGGTCCGCCATGCTGATGGGGCTCTACCTCTACTTCCTTGAACATGCGCCCAGGCGGACGCTCCGCTTCATCTGGTGCGGCAGCGAAGAGCAGGGCCTGCTGGGCTCCAAGGCTTACATCGAGCAGCATGAGGACCTTGCCGGCCAGATCAAGTTCTGCTTTAATTTCGACATGTGCGGGACGACCCTGGGCCACAACAAGATCTTTGTCACGGGCGGCAAGCAGCTGGAGGACTTCGCAGAGCTGTTCTGCCGGGAGACAGGCTACTCCGCGGAGATCTGCGCGCTGGTCCACTCCAGCGATTCCGCCCCCTTTGCCGACCGGGGCGTCCCCGCCCTGGGCCTGTCCCGCTCCTGCGCGGCCGCGGAGATCCACACCTCCAGGGACACGGTATTCCCCCTGAGTGAAAAGGCGCTGCTGGCAAACCTCCGCTTTGCCGCGGCGATGATCGAGCGGGCGGCCAATTCCGCCCTCCTCCCCGTGGACCCCGGCATGCCCGACGACATGAAGGAGAAGCTGGACAAGTACTTCCAGCGCAATACAGACATAGATAAGGAGAAGGAAAAGCAGGGATGAGATCCACGCAGGAACTGGAGCATCAGATCCGGGGGAGCGCGACACCGCCGCGCCGGAGCAGTACGGCTACGCCCAGACGGACTGCCGCACCGATCTGTACGCCCTGGGCATGACCCTGATCTGTCTTCTGACCGGAACCTACGACCGGGAAGTCCCCGCACGGGCCCCGGAGGCCCCCAAGTATCTCCGCCATGCGCTGGAGAAGGCCGCGGCCTTCGCGCCAGAGGACCGCTATCAGACCGCCGCCGCGTTTTCATCGGCCCTTGCCGGTGAAAACTCCACCGGGGGTCCTCCGCAGAAAGTGGAAGAGAAAAGTGTGCAGGTCTGCACACCAAAAGAGACCGGAACCATGGTCTATGGTACCATGGTTCCGGTCTCTTTTCCATTGGGACAGATCGTTCAGCCAGACAGGGTGGTCAGCTCCAGGACGCTGTTGATGACCTCCCGCACGACCCGGAACTGCTCCGGGGGGAGCTGCCGCAGGCGGCCGGCAATGGCCTCCACGTCGTTGTCGCCTAAGTCGCCCATCAGCAGTGTGTCGCTGGACACCCGGAGGATCTCGCACATCCTCCGCAGCACCGTCAGCGATACCCCGGCCAGGCCCCGCTCCACACAGGAGACGTTCTGGGGAGAGATGCCCACCAACTCGGCAAACCGCTCCTGGGTCAGACCGGCGGCCTCCCGGGCCCTTCGGATCTGACCGCCCACCTGCACGTTGATCTCTTTTTTCTCACGCATCGGTTTTCCATCACCTCCCGTGCCAAGTTTAACCAATGCGTGACTTGACATTAACAATACAATACATTATAATAAGTAAATACAATACTTGTATCCACCCTTTGAATCAAAAAGAAACGGAGAATACGACCATGACGGGAACAAAACGATGGCTGGCAGGGCTCCTCTGTGCAGTCCTGCTGGCGGGCCTGCTGCCCATGGAGGCCCGCGCCGCTGGAGGGCACTGGGCGGACGATGCAGTCACTGCCCTCAACAACATCTACGGCAGCGGTGTGTTTCAGGCCGAAGATACAGCTATGACCCAGGGCGACGCCTATGCGGTCCTGAGCAGCATGGGCTGTAAGAGTGAAAAAGTTTCTGAAAGCTCCACTGCGGCTCTCACCCGCGGCGTTGCCTGCGAGGTGCTGGCGGAGGTGTTTGACCTCCCTGTCGGCAGTAGTAGTTCGGCCATTCAATACCTATATGAACGGAACATCATCAACGGCTATGCAGACGGCACTTTGGGCGCGGAGCAGTCCATTACCAAGGCCCAGTTTGCTGTCATCACCTACCGGGTGCTCAACTCCGTGGGCGGCGGCAAGGGCTCCAGCGTGGAGACGCTGAAGCCCGGCACCGACGAATACTTCAGCTGGATGTTCCTGGCCGCACGCGGCGTTGTGCAGTTTACCGACGAGGCCTGCGCGGGCAACATTGACGAATCCACTTGGAATGGCTGGATCGAGAAACTGAAAACAGAGACAATATTTCATGAGAATACCCCTCCCTGCCCCGGAGAGGACGAGAACCCAGTCACAAAACCCCAGGCCGCTGTGGAGCTGGTGAACGCGTATATGAACGCGGGCGGCTCTGCGTTAATCTTCCCGGATGTAAACCCGGGCGACTGGTACTACGACGGCGTCATGTATCTGTACGACCACGGGATCGTCATGGGCTATGCCAATGGCAACTTTGGCCCCAATGACACACTTTCTTACGCGACGCTTGCCGTGATTCTGACGAGAATGGATGACAGTTACTCTTACACGCCCTCTGAGGGGGAGGAGAATAATTGGGATGCTGCACAAGCTCATGCACTGCAGTATATACAAAACAAGGGATACATACCCTCATCTGTGAATGGAAGTACAACAGCCACCCGTGAGGACGCCATCGTCGCCATTGTGAAACAGCAGGGCGTGGCCGTATCCAATGTCAACACCGCGATTTTGGAGCGTTTCAGCGACGGAAATGACGTTGCGGTGGATAAGGCCTCCTACATCGCCTACGCGGTCAGCATTGGCCTGGTCAACGGTACCCAGGAGGGCGCGCTGGGCCTGAGCACTGGCACGAGCCGCGGCATGTTCGGCGTGCTCCTCTACCGCACCCTGATCGGCGTGGACAAAACCAAGATGAAGGATTACGAGGAGGACGTGAGCTACGCCAAGGGCGGAGCCCAGTCCCAGTCGCTCTTCTCCCTGTTCTCCATCGCCCCTCTGGCAGAGACGGACGCTAACAAAACCCTGACCCTCCGGGAGGACTGGCGGCTGACCGCCGACCTGGACCTGGCTGTTCCCGAGGGTGAGACGCTGACCATTATTGGGAATCACCACATCTATGAGATGGGCGGCAGGCTGCTGAACAGCGGTACCGGCACGGTCGTGTTTGCGGAGGGCCCCTACCTGTACCCCGCCGCCGGTGACGCGGACGCGGAGAAGGTAACGTCCGACGGCAAGTGGGATACCGGGGAATCCAATCAGCTGATGCAGGTCCGGCAGCCCCATACCGTGACCGTAAACAATGCTGATACCAACGGCACTGTCTCTGCCACAGGCACGGGCACCACAACTGCGGGCATAGTTACAGCAAAGATGGGCGATACGGTCACGCTGACTGTCTCCCCGGCCACCGGCTACGAGCTGGATACCCTGACTGTCACCGACGCAGACAGCAATCCTGTGACAGTCAGCGGCACCACCTTCACCATTCCCGCAAGCAATGTCACTGTCTCCGCCACGTTCAAGGCGGTTACGGATACCCCGGGCCCCACCACCTACACTGTGACCTTTGACGCCAACGGCGGCAGCGGCAGCATGGAGGCCGTTGCCGTCACCGCTGGGGAAAGCTACACCCTTCCCTCCTGCGGCTTCACCGCCCCCGAAGGCAAACAGTTCAAGGGCTGGGCAGCCGCGGCAGGCGGAGAAGTGATCAGCGGCGGTACTTACCAGATCACCGCCGACACCACCCTCTATGCCATTTGGGAGGATGCTTCAACCGAAACGAAGGCCCTCGTTTCCATCGCAGTTACCACCGCGCCCAGCAAGACCGCCTACGCCGCAGGCGAAACCTTCAGCAGCGACGGCATGGTGATCACTGCCGCCTATTCCGATGGCACCACCGCCCCAGTGACCGGCTACACCGTTTCCCCGGCCGGCGCGCTTGCCGCCTCGGATACAACCATCACCATCAGCTACTCCGAGGGCGGATCGACCCAGACCACGACTGTCAGTATCACCGTGACCGAGTACGCAGCCCCCGTCGTCCCTGTGGTCCCGGCCACTCCCGATACCAGCTCCACTACGACTACCACCCAGACGAACCCGGACGGTTCCACCACGACCACCACGACCAATACCATCACCGGCGCCGTGACGGAGATTACCCGGTATGCCGACGGCTCCACTATCAAAACCGTGGAAAACCCTGACGGCTCCAGTGAAACCACAGCCCGGATGGCCGACGGCACCACCGCCGCCGCTGCCACGGACAGAAACGGCCAGACCGAGGCGGAGGTCAACATTCCCGCGTCCGCGGCAAACAGTGCGGCAAGCCGCGGCGAGGCCATCCCCCTGCCCATCCCCGCCGTCACCGCCTCTTCCAACAGTTCCGCCGCCCCGGTGGTGTCCATCGGCCTGCCCAGCGGCGCGGCAGTCTCCGTAGAGATCCCCGTGGCAGACGTGATGGCCGGCGTCGTGGCGGTGGCCGTGAACACAGACGGCTCCGAGGCAGTGGTCAGGAGATCCGTCGTGACCGAGAGCGGCGTGGCTCTGTCCGTCAGCGGCGACGCCACTGTAAAGATCATCGACAACAGCAAGTATTTTGAGGACGTCCACCCTGTGGGCCATTGGGCCCAGGATTCCATCGATTTCGTCTCCAGCCGTGAGCTGTTCAACGGCACCGACGCGGCCGGTACTATCTTCAGCCCCAGCGGGCCCATGACCCGCGCCATGCTGATGACGGTCCTGGCCCGCCTTGACGGCGTGGACACCGACGGCGGCAGTCCCTGGTATGAGCCTGGCATGAGCTGGGCCACGGCCAACGGCGTCTCCGACGGTACAGATCCCAACAGCGCTGTCACCCGGGAGCAGCTTGTCACCATGCTGTACCGCCAGGCGGGCAGCCCCGCCGTGGGCGTATCCGAGCTGGCCCTGCTGGGTCAGTTTGCCGACGGGGAGCGCGTCAGCGCCTGGGCCCAGGAGGCCATGGCCTGGGCGGTGTCCGGCGGCGTCCTCACCGGCGACGGCGGCGCGCTTCAGCCCCAGGCCACCGCTACCCGCGCCCAAGTGGCCGCCGTCCTCGCCCGGTTCTGCGGGAACCTGATGTAAGTCCTGCATAACCACAGCGCCCCAGCCATAAAGGCCGGGGCGCTGTTCAGCATGTCGAAAACGCCTCGCGGACAGGTCAGCAGTACCGGGCCAAAAGCTCCTCCGGGTCCGGCGTCAGATAGGACTGCAGGATGATGCGACGCACGAACCGGGGAATGTCGGGGAACGTTTCCACCCAGTGCAAAACCGCCCCCCGCTGGGCCTCCGCCCAGCGCTCCTGTATGGCAGACAGCTGCCCGCCGTCGATCTCCGCGGGGATGTGGAGCCGCTCGCGGTACATGGACGCGCCGCACACCGTCACACAGCCGAAGGCCTCCCGGTGGTACAGATGGTTTTCTTCCGGGTTTTCCAGCTTGGGATCCGCCGTGGCCGCATATCTCAACAGCCTGCTGCACAGCCGGGGCCTGTCGGTACAGGATATCGTCCTGGGCTGCAGCCTGGACCGCAGCTGCGGCTATCAGCTGTTCAACGGCACCCGCAGACCTACCCGGGACTTTCTTCTGAAGCTGGCGTTCCTGCTGGGCCTGCCGGAGGCGGGGAGCAACCTCTTCTCCCAGTTTCTGCAGTGGATGGAAAAGCCCCGGAAGAAGCGGATGCTGATCATCGCCACCGCTAACCGGATCGACCGGCTCCCGTCGGAGTGCAAACGGGAGGGGCGGTTCGACGAGATCTTCAGCGTAAACATCCCCAACCGCCGCGAGTGCCTGGCCATCGTGAAAGTGCATCTGAAAAAATATGAGGATGTGCTGGAGGCGGCGGAGGGCGGCACAGGCGCCGTCATCGACGCACTTGCGGAGGCGTCCATGCATCTGGCGGCCCGGAAGCCGAAAAACTGAGAAACCGCCCGCCTTATCTTGGATAAGGCGGGCGGTTTCTTTTCGGGGCGTATTGCTCTACCCATTGTTTTTTGCCTTGTATTCCTCGCCCCATACCTGCATGGCGTCCAGGATCGGCTTCAGGCTGTATCCCAGTTCCGTCAGGGTATACTCCACTCTTGGCGGCACTTCCGGATAGACCGTCCGGGTCAGCAGGCCGCTCTCCTCCATCTGCCTGAGCTGGGCTGTGAGCACCTTTTGGCTGACACTGCCGACGGACTTCTTCAGCTCCCCAAACCGCTTCGTCCCCGGCATCAGATCCCGGAGGATCAGCACCTTCCACTTGTCGCTGATCAGCGTCAGGGTGGTCTCCACCGGGCAGGCAGGGAGCTCTTTTGCCTCATTTACCGCGCTCGACACATCCGTCCCCCCATTTCCATATAGTTTCCTTTTGGGCTGTACAGCCTAATCATACCGTATGGAACAGGATCCTGTCAACCTTCCCGCCCAGCCGGCAAAAAATTTTGGGAAATTTTGCCCACAGGGAAAACGCCGCCCCCCCTGAAACCATCCAATCGTTTCCTCCGGGTAACTGCCCAATCGTTACCGGAAGGTGCCTATACCACAAAATTGTGCGTACTTTTCAAACATCTTCGGCTGTTGTATGATGCGATCACAGGGACGGGGAACACCCCGGCCACGCAAAATGCCAGGAGGTATTTACCATGAACAAGCAAACCTACACCACTATTCGTCTCAGCACCGGCGAGATCCATGTCTACGATTTTGGGGGCATGAGGCTCCATGCCTATCAAACCGCAGACCCAATGAACGACGAGGTGTTCATTTTGGAGAAGGGCGGCGTTGCCGTGGTACTGGAGTCTCCCTGCTTCCATGACAGCATTCAGGCACTGGAGGGCTATTTGAAGCAGACGGGTCTGGAGATAGCCGGACTTCTGCTGTCCTACCACATGGCGGGCGCCACACTGCTGCCTGGTGCAAAACGGTACGCCACCCGCAAGGCCGACGAGTATGGCCACAGCGGCGGCGGCAAGGCCCTCATCGATAGTTTTACCGCCTCTTTCGGCAGGGCTTTCGACAGCTCCGTCCACACCATTACAGATTATGTGGAGGCTGGGCCGGTGAACATCGGCGGCATCGATCTGGTCATCCTCCCCACCCAGGATGCATTTGATGTGGAGATTCCCGCGATCGGCGCCGTGTACACCCACATGCTGGGCCATGACTGCCACTCCATTGTGGCGGGAGCGGGCCATGCCGATGCCATAATCAGACAGCTCACAGGCTATCTGGACAAGGGGTACAAGCTGATCCTGACCTCCCACTACACGCCGGAGGATCTGAAGGACGTCCAGACCAAGATTGACTATCTGGAAGATTTAAAGGCAATCGCCGCCCGCTGCGGAGATGCTGAAACCTTCCGGGCGGAGGTGCGCCGGGCGTACCCTGCGTACAGTGGAGAGAATTATCTTGAAATGACAGCGGGGTTTTTCTTCGGATAAGTGATGAAACAGGGACAGGACGGCGTCCTGCCCCTACCCCACAGGGAGGATAAAGATATGAAACAGCTGGATCGGCTCCGCTTTCTCAACCGGATACTGCTCTCCGAGATGCCGGAATACCGCGCCCAGGCGGCGCGGTTCCCGCAGGACGCCGCCGCCCAGCGGCGGCTGCTTCGCAGCCTGATGAACCTCCGTCCGCCCATGCCTTTGAACGAGGAGTTCCTGCGCATACAGGACGCGGTGCTCTCGGAGGAGCGGGGGGGCAAAAGGCGTGGTAGACGCGGACGATCTGCCTGCCGCGGCGGCAAACCCGAAGATCGCCGTCTGGCAGGGGGATATCACCCGGCTCAGGGCGGACGCTGTTGTGAACGCCGCCAACTCCGCCCTGCTGGGCTGCTTCTGCCCCTGCCACGGCTGCATTGACAACGCCATCCACTCAGCGGCGGGGCTCCAGCTGCGGGACGAATGCGCTCGATTGATGACCGCCCAGGGCCACCCGGAGCCCAATGGCCGGGCCAAGCTGACAAAGGGCTATAACCTCCCCGCCCGGTATGTCCTCCACACGGTGGGGCCCATCGTCCGCGGCGGGGTGACAGGGCGGGACCGGCGGGAGCTTGCCTCCTGCTACCGCTCCTGCCTGGAGCTGGCGGCGGAGCACGGCCTGGAGAGCGTGGCCTTCTGCTGCATCTCCACTGGGGAGTTCCGTTTCCCCAACCAGGAGGCCGCTGAGATCGCCGTGAAAACAGTCGCCGGTTTCCTCCAGCATAATACGTCCATCAGGAAGGTGATCTTCAATGTTTTCAAAGATGTTGACGCGGGCATCTACCGAGCCCTTCTCAGCCCAAATTGAGCGGCTGGGGGCGGCCCTGGCAGACGCCGACGCCGTGGTGATCGGCGCGGGGGCCGGCCTGTCCGCCTCAGCCGGCCTGACCTATTCCGGGGAGCGCTTTGCGCGGAATTTCGGCGATTTTATAGAGAAGTACGGCATCCGCGACATGTATTCCGGCGGCTTTTATCCCTTTGAAACGCCGGAGGAGTACTGGGCCTGGTGGAGCCGCCATATCATGGTAAACCGGTATGAAAAAGCTCCTAAGCCGGTCTACACCAGGCTGCTGGCGCTGGTGCGGGACAGGGACTACTTCGTCCTGACCACCAACGTGGACCACCAGTTCCAGCTGGCGGGCTTTGACAAAAAGCGGCTGTTTTACACCCAGGGGGACTACGGCTTATGGCAGTGCTCCGTGCCCTGCCACCAGGCGACCTACGACAACGAGGAGGCCGTCCGGCGCATGGCGGCAGAGCAGAGAGACCTGCGTGTCCCAACAGAGCTGATCCCCCGCTGTCCAAAATGCGGCAGGCCCCTGACCATGAACCTGCGCTGCGACGAAACCTTTGTGCAGGACGAGGGGTGGTACCAGGCCCGCAGCCGCTACGCGGACTTCCTTCGGCGGCACAGGGGAATGCGCGTGCTGTTCCTGGAGCTGGGCGTAGGGGCCAACACCCCGGGCATCGTCAAATATCCCTTCTGGAGATATACCAAGGAAAATCCGAACGCCGTCTACGCCTGCGTCAACCAGGGGCAGGCCTTCGCGCCGGCGGAGATCGGGGCCCGCTCGGTCTGCGTCGACGCCGATATCGGCGCGGTCCTGGACAGACTGCCGGATGGGCATGCAGACGCCGGCGGATCCGGCCTGTAGGGCAGGAGACTCCAGGGCAGCGCCCAACCGTCCCTCTCCCCTCCCGGATCTCAGCGGCATTTCCGCGGAATACCGGAACGCAGCGGCGCCGCGGCAGGCCCCCCGGGGCGCTGTCCGCGGGGCTTCCGGAATTTATTTGTTCCAATACGAAAAGCAGGCGGCGGACCGAGGCTGGTCCGCCGTCTGCTTGGTCATGACATATTCCAGGTCTGCGGTCCGCCGGCCCTCCCTTTTATGGCTTCAAAGGCCCATAGAAATAGCTGGCCGTAGCGCCGCCGTCGATCAGCACCGTGGAGCCGGTGATAAAAGCGCCTTTCCCACTCATCAGCAGCTCGGCCACATTGGCCACCTCGTCCGCCGTGCCGGGTCGGCCGGCAGGGCACTTGGCGAACATATTTTTATAAAAGTCTCCCCGGGGGCCGTTGAACTCGTCGATGGCCAGCGGCGTCACGATGATGCCGGGAGCGATGTCGTTCAGGCGCGCGCCCCGCTCGCCCCACTTGACGGCCTCCGCCATGACCCGTTTCTCGTTGCAGCGTTTGGCCAGCTGATAGGCGTGGAGGGTGTCCCGGATATTTTCAGGCCGCAGCATTTCCAGAGCCAGCAGATCTTCCGCAGGCGTGGTTGCCAGCAGCTCGTCCTGCTCCGCGGTCAGGGCGGGCATCCGCCAGCCGGACTGGCTGGAGATGGTAACACCCACGCCGCCTGGGGCAATGGCCTTGCCTACCTCCTCCAGCAGGACGGCGGTCCCGTAGAGATCCACCTTCAAAATAGCCTCAATGGGGGCCTGGCTGGGAGAAACACCGGCGGCATTGACCAGCATGGTAATGGGGCCGTGCTTCTGTCCCTCCGCGATCATTGCCTGAATGGACTCCCGGCTGGAGATGTCCGTTTCCACCGGGAGCACATCAAAGCCGGCGTCGTTCATAATTTGGGCAATGGACTGGGCGTTTTCCAGCTTTTTGTCGCCGATCACGATCTTCATCCCATATCCCACCCGGCGGGCGATGGCCATGCCGATCTGGCCCGCGCCGGTCAACAGCATAACTCTTTTCATATTCCGTGCCCCTTCCTGTTCATCCGTTTGTTGGAATGGTCCGTTCATTTTTTCGTCGCCGCTTCATTCACGCACCGCAGGGCGTTCAGGCTGCGGGCATAGCAGATGAAGGGGATGTTTTGAGAGATGATCTTGATGAGAAACGCCTTGCCGTTGCCCAGACGCATATTGGCGGCGGTATCATCGGGAATGGACCAGGTGCCCAGCCCCAGCTTGGGGATCTTAACTCCGTTGGACAGGGTATGCGTCTCTTCAAAAATCATGTAAAAAGCCGGGCAGCACAAAAACAAACGTATCGGAACGGCCTTCCGATACGTTTATTATAATCCCGCTCTTTAATTATGTCGAATACCTGTTTTCTATCTTCTTCCATGCTTAAAAAGCATTTTACGTGCTGTAGAAAGCGGCTGGCCGCGGTGGAGAGCGGCTGGCCGCGCTTCCACGCCGGGACGGAGGTGGCTGTCAGTTCCGGGTGCAGCAGTCGTGTCTCCGCCATGGCCGCGCCTCCTTGTCCTTGTTTTGGGGTTTGACTTGGTTCAATCAACGGCGATCGTTAATTCGGGACCGGCCCGATCATTCCAACTGCTGTCGCGTCATGTTTTGCTCCGCTCCTTCAGCACGTTGGGGATCGATCTCTGCAGGATAAACACTATGTATTCGATCAGCTCCTCCCGGCTGCGGCGCTCGCCGCCCTGAAAATACTTGATCAGCATCCCGGCCAGCGCCTCGGTATAAAAGGAAGTCAGAAAGTCCTTGAAATCGTCCTCGACCACCGCGCCGATCTCAGCGGATACCCTGTCTATGATAGAGCGGATCATGTCGTAAAAATCCGCCGCGAAGAAGCGCTTCATCTCCGCCCGGCCCATGGAGTCGTAGGCGCAGTTGATGATATGATTGTTCGCGTCCACATAGTCGATGATAAAGGAGATGGCCTCCTCCGGATTGACCAGCAGGTCAAAGTTTTTGACGACTTCGACAGCCTCCTGCTCCAGCGTCCACTTCAGCAGGTCGTAGATATCGTCAAAATGGTAGTAAAACGTGTTGCGGTTGACGCCGCATTCACTGACGATCATGCTTACGGTTATTTTGGAGAGGGGCTTCCCCTTCATAGTCTTTTTCAAAGCGCCCGAAAGCAAGTTCTTGGTATTGAGCGAGGTAGCTTCGTATTTCATGGGCATCCTCCACGGCAGGAAATCTCTATGCTGGTATTATACACCGACAGCCGGGACAATCAATGGGCAATTTCAGACAGTTGACCATCAAAACATGTCGACCAAATCGATAGTCAATTTTTGCTGGTTGTCTGGATTTCATGCAAACGACTGGTTTTTGACTGTTTTGCATCCGTTCGGCGCGCATTACAATGCAAGCAGGAGAATGCCGGCGTTAAGGCCGCCGCCGCGGGGAAGGGCCGGCAGCCATGGGCGCCAAGGAGGAGAGGACATGCCCCAAAGAATATACAGCATCATCTTACAGACATCGATCGGGGACCGGCCCGGAACGATGGAAGTCCAAATCGGAAAAGGCAGAGTGAACGGCCGCCTGAACGTACTGAAACAGTCGGAGCCCTTTGAGGGAAGCGTCGACGAAAACGGGAACTGCCGCATCCGCGGAAGGCTGGTCACGCTCAGGAGCAGCCTTCCGTATGTCGCGTCAGGCGAAATGGGAGCGGACTCCCTGCGCCTGTATTTGGAAGGCGAAGGGTTCGCCTTCCCCGTTGTGGGGACCATCCTGCAGCCAGGGCGGAGCGCTTCGCCCAAAACGGATATCCAGGGAGGGAACGCAGACGCCAATGAGTGAGAAACCGGAAAAGAACAAGGGCAGCTTTATGATGAAGCTGGCCACCATCATTGTGGATAAACGCAACCTGTTTTTCCTGCTGACGATCCTCGGCGTTATTTTCTCCCTGGTGTCCCGGAACTGGGTACAGGTGGAAAATGAACTGGCGGAGTATCTGCCGGAGGACCCGGAGACGAGGCAGGGCCTGGATGTGATGGAGGAGCAGTTCATCACCTACGGCAGCGCCAAGGTCATGGTGGCCAATGTCACCCTGGAAAAGGCGGAAGAACTGTGCGGCGCGCTGCGGGAGCTGGACGGCGTACAGAGCGTCGCGTTTGACGGGGCCGAGGACTATCAGGAGGTGTCCGCGCTGTACACGGTCACATTTGACTACGCGGACAGCGACGACCAGTGCCTGGAGGCCCTGGGTCGGGTGGAGGAGCTGGTGTCGGGGCAGGACTACTACCTGTCCACCGAGCTGGGGGATCAAAAGGCGGAGTCGCTGGCCCGCGAGATCCAGGGCATCATCGTCTGGGTGGCGGTCATCGTTGTCGCCGTGCTCTGCTTCACCTCTCAGACCTGGGCGGAGGTGCCGGTGCTGCTGCTGACCTTCCTGACCGCCATGATCCTGAACCTGGGGACCAACTTCCTGCTGGGCACCATTTCCTTCGTGTCCAACTCCGTGACCAGCATTTTGCAGCTGGCCCTGTCCCTGGATTACGCGGTGATCCTGTGCAACCGCTTTAAGGAGGAGCACCAGACCCTGCCCCTGCGGGAGGCGGTCATCGTGGCCCTGAGCAAGGGCATCCCGGAGATCGGGGCCAGCAGCCTGACCACCATCGGCGGCCTGGCGGCCATGATGTTCATGCAGTTCAAGATCGGCCCCGATATGGGCATCTGCCTGATCAAGTCCATTTTGTTCGCGATCTTGTCGGTATTCGTGGTCATGCCCGGCCTGCTGATGCTGTTCGGGCCGATGATGGAGCGGACGGCCCACCGCAGCTTTATCCCGAAGATCCCGTTTGTGGGGAAATTCGCCTATGCCACAAGGTATGTGATCCCGCCCCTTTTTGCCGCCGTACTGGTCTTGGCCTTCAGCCTCTCCGGGGACTGCCCCTATGCCTATGGCTACAGTATTCTGGACACGCCGAAGTTAAATGAGACCCAGATCGCGGAAAACATGATCAAGGATACGTTTGGCTCCGATAACTATGCGGCCCTTGTGGTGCCCGGCGGGGATTACGATGCGGAAAGGCGGCTGCTTGAGGAGCTGGACACGTTTGACGAGGTGGATTACTCTATGGGGCTCTCCAATACAGAGGCCATGGACGGCTACATGCTGGCGGACCGTCTGTCCCCCAGGCAGTTCGCGGAACTGACAGACCTGGACTACGAGGCGGCGCAGCTCGTGTACGCGGCCTATGCCGCCAAAAACGAGGAGTACGGCGAGATCGTAGGCAGCCTTTCCACCTACAGCGTCCCCCTCATCGATATCCTGCTGTTTGCCTGCGAGCAGATCGATTCCGGGATTGTTACGCTGGAGGGTGAGCAGGCCGATCTGCTGAACGAGGCAAAGATCCAGATGGAGAGCGCCAAGGCGCAGCTTCAGGGGGACGAGTACAACCGGATCCTGGTGTATCTGACCCTGCCGGTCAGCGGGGATGAAACGTATGCCTTCCTGGATACCCTTCAGGAAACGGCGGAAAAATACTATTCCGGCGGAAATGTCTATGTGGTTGGGGAATCGACCACGGAGTACGATTTCCAGAAATCCTTTGAGCGGGATAACCTGGTGGTTTCCATTGTGTCTATCCTGATCGTGCTGGTGGTGCTCCTGTTCACCTTCCAGTCCGCAGGGATGCCGGTGCTGCTGATCCTGGTCATCCAGGGCGCCATCTGGATCAACTTCTCCGTGCCCACCATCACCGGGAATTATATTTTCTTTATGAGCTATCTGGTGGTCAGCTCCATCCAGATGGGCGCCAACATCGACTACGCCATCGTCATCGCCAGCCGCTTCAACGAGCTGAAGCGCCAGATGCCCCACCGGGAGGCGATGATCGAGACGATGAACTTTGCCTTTCCCACGATCGTCACCTCCGGGACCACCCTGTCCGTGGCCGGCATTCTGATCGGGCAGATGACCTCTGAGGCCGCCATCGTCGGCATCGGGAGCAGCCTGGGCCGGGGCACCATCATCTCGGTGCTCCTGGTCATGTTCGTGCTGCCTCAGATCCTGCTGCTGGGCAGCAGGGTCGTGGACAGGACCTCGTTCTCCATGCCGGTCCGGGAGCAGACGGCCAGCGCCAGAGGACGCGTCCGGGTCGAGGGCCTGGTGCGTGGGGAGATCCACGGGACCATCAGCGGAACGGTCCGGGCCACAGTGGACGGCGACGTGGACTTGAAGGTCATCTCCGGCTCAGTGGCCGAGGAAGGAGCGGAACATGAGACGATCGAAGTTTAGCCGGGCGGTTTCGGCACTTTTGACGGCGGCCGCGCTGCTTGGCGCCGTCCTTTCCGCCTCGCCGGCGGCCTTGGCGGCCGAGGGAGCGGAGACGATCCGCATCCGCACGGCGGAGGACCTGGCGGCCTTGGCGGAAAGCTGCGTGCTGGACACCTGGTCCCGGGGAAAGACGGTCATCCTTCAGAACGACATCTCTCTGGAGGACGCGGACTTTGAAGGGATCCCCACCTTTGGCGGGACTTTTGACGGAAACGGACACACCATCAGCGGCCTGCAGATCACGCAAAACGCGTCGCCCGCCGGCATGTTTGCCATATTGCAGGAGACGGGGGTGGTGAAGAACCTGCGCGTCAGCGGCGTCGTGGTGCCCTCCGGCGACGGCGGGAACGTGGGCGGCGTCGTGGGGGAAAACTACGGCACGGTGACAGGCTGCGGCTTTACCGGAAGCGTGGCGGGGAGCAGCTGCGTGGGCGGCGTTGTCGGCGTGAACGCCGACAACGGGCAGATAGACGGCTGCGCCGCCAGCGGTTCGGTGGTAGGCGATCAGATGACCGGCGGGATCGCCGGGTGCAGCCTGGGCTCCGTCAGCCGCTGCGAAAACGGCGCCTATGTGAATACGGTCAGCGAAGATACGGCTATCCGTGCGGAAGACATCGACCTGGACTTTTCCCTGGACCTCTCCACCCTTTCGACGGCGGATACCAGTATGTCGGCCTCGGACAGCGGCGGCATCGTCGGGTATTCCTCCGGCATCGTGACGGGCTGCGTGAACGGCGGCCCGGTGGGATATCCTCACACGGGCTATAACGTGGGCGGCGTCGCCGGCCGCAGCTGCGGCTACCTTTACGACTGCGAAAACAACGGGGTCGTCTGCGGGCGGAAAGACGTGGGCGGCATCGTGGGTCAGATGGAACCCTACATCGCGCGGCAGGTCTCGGAGAATACCCTGGCAAAGCTGGAAGGCCAGCTGGAAGAGCTGGACGCTCTGCTGAACGCGGCGATGAACGACATGGATTCCGGCGTGGGGGCCCTGTCCGCCAGGCTGAGCCGTATCGCCGACCACGCGGACAGCGCAGCGGCCGCGGCCCACGGCATCAGGACCTATGGAAGCGTGACCACGACAGTGGCCGGAGGCGGCGCGGCCATCGGAGGGGGAAGCGTCGCGGCGAACCCGCCCGACGCGGCGGTCGCTGGAAGCGCGGGACTCGGCGGCACGGCAGGCGCGGCGGCGGCTCCCACTGGCGGCGGGGCCGCCGGCGGCATCGGCGCCGGCGTGGAGATCCAGGGCGGGCTCACAGAGGGGCAGGCCAGCGCGGAGGGCAGTATCTCGGCAGGCGGAAGCGTCGACGCGTCCACACAGATCGCCCTGACGACCTCGCTGAACGGCCTGTCCTCCGCGATCTCCGGCATGGCCGGACAGATGCGGCTCCTGAGCGGCGAGATCACAGCCGCGACCGGCGCACTGTCGGACGATCTGAGGGCGGTCCAGCGGCAGATCGGCGCCATTTCCGACACGATGATCGAGCTTCTGTCAGGCGAGGGGGAAGGCGATATCCTGGTGGACAGCTCGGAAGCGGACGCGGACCTGGCTACCCTGGGGAAGGCCGCCGCCTGCGGGAATACCGGGAGCGTCCACGGCGATATCAACGTGGGCGGGGTCGCGGGGGCCATGGCCATGGAATATGAGCTCGATCCGGAGGACGACCTTTCCTCCGGCCTGAGCGGCGGCCTGCGCAGGCAGTATGAGCTCAAGGCGATCATCCAGGAATGCGTCAATACCGGTTCTGTCACCGCCAAGCGAAGCTACGCGGGCGGCATCTGCGGGCGGATGGAGTTGGGGTCGGTCTCCCAGGCCGAAAACTACGGCGGCGTGAAAAGCGAGAGCGGGAACTATGTGGGCGGCATCGCCGGCCTGACCGCGTCCACGGTCCGCCACTGCTTCGCGAAATGCACGCTCTCCGGGGGAAAATACGTCGGCGGGATCGTCGGCTCCGGCGTTGCCGGGGACCTGTCGGGCGACGCCAGTACGGTAGCGGGCTGCTACAGTATGGTGAGCGTTTCGGGATACCGGGAATTTACCGGCGCCGTTTCCGGGGCCGATGCCGGGACCTTTGCAGAGAACGTGTTTGTTTCGGACACGCTGGCCGGCATAAATGGGAGAAGCTATGCCGGCCAGGCGGAGCCCGTTTCCTACGCGGCGCTTCTGGAGCGGTCCGGGGCGGCGGAGAGCGGGGCCCTTTCGCCGGTTTCTCCTCCGGAGGCGTTTTTGCAGTTTACTCTGACCTTTGAGGCGGACGGCGTCGTTTTAAAGGAGATCCCCTTTGACTATGGGGCGTCCTTCGGCGGGGACGCATACCCGGACATCCCGGAAAAGGAGGGGTATTACGCCGCCTGGGACAGGACCGAGCTGGAGGAGCTCCATTTTGACACGACGGTCAGCGCGGTCTATACAAGCTATGTCACAGCCCTGACGGGCGCGGACACCCGAAGCGACGGACGGCCCATCTTTTTTGTGGAAGGCCGGTTTGACGACGGCGACGCTGTTGAGATAATCCCCCTTCCCAACACGCCGGATGAATTTGACGCTCTCACAGACGGATGGCTCGACTTCCTCAAAAAGTGCTTTTCCGGCCCGGCCGTCAGCCGCGGGATCGTGGAGCAGTGGAGCGTCTCCATCCCCGACGACGGGGCGGAGGCCCACACGATCCGCTATCTTGCCCCCGACGGGGACCCGGAACGCCGGGAGGTCTATGTGAAGCGGGACGGCCAGTGGGAGAAGGCGGAGGCCGAAACCGTGGGAAGCTATCTCACCTTCCCGGCGGAGGGAGCGGAGGCGGAAGTCGCGGTCCTCTCCACCATGGAGGTGTGGTGGGTCTGGCTCATCGCGGCGGCCCTGCTCCTCCTGACCCTGGCGTTCCTCATCCGTCTGTTCCGGAAGCTCCTTCGAAGACGGCGGGCGGCGAAGGCGGCGAAAGCGGCAAGGGCGGCGGCAGCGGTCCCCAGGGGCGCGGAACCGCCGGCCTGGGCGGGCGAAAGCCCCCCGCCCAGGAAGAAAAGGCGCTGGGTCATCCCCCTTTTGATGGTCCTTGCCCTGCTGATCGGGGCCGGCGTTACCGCGGCGTACTTTGTGCTGCCCGACCTGCTGCACGCAGCGCGGGCGTATGACCTGCTCAGGCCCTACGCCGAGAAGCGGGAGCTGTCCATGGAGCTGTCTGTGGAAGCGGTCGTGGATTCCCAGGCCATGCGCTTCACCGCGGCGATCGACCGCACGGACGTGGAGGGGCGGACCGTCACCGCCATTTCGCGGGACGGCCAGAGCTTTTATTACTATGACGGCGCTGTGTTTCTGGAAAACGGGACGGCCTATCAGGTGAGCGACGCCTTCCCGGACTATTCCAGGCTCTTGGAGCAGGCGCTGGACGTGTATCGCTACGCGGATATCAGCGCGGACGACGGAAACTACTCGGTCACGGTGGAAGGCACGGACGCGGCGGCGCTTTTCGGATCGCTCGTCCCCGCCGAAGCAGGGGGACTGGGGGCGGCGGACACCCTCCAGGTGGAGATGCTCGCCAATGGGGCCCAGGTGTCTGCGCTCCGCTTTTACGGAAGCGGCACGCTGAACGACGGCGAAAACACATCTGTTGAGGTCTCGGCGGCGCTGGCCCTTGCCCCCGGCGGCCAGGACAGGATCCAGATCCCGGAAGCGGTCAGAGATGCGGTGGCCGGCGGGGAATATGAGGCGGCGCAGCCGCTCTCAGAGGACCTTCTCCGCGTGGCCGGCGCCTGGCAGGCGCTCAATGAAGAGGACGCCCTGCGCGCAAAGCTGACCGTGAGCGCGGACTGCGGCCCGGTGATCCTGGAGGACAGCTTCGCGCTCTACCGCTGGGAGAACGGCGGGACGCGGATCGGCTCGATCCAAAAAAACGGCTTCCAGCTGTATTTTACGGATACGGCAGTATGCGACCAGAACGGCGGCGTGATACAGGAGGGAGATGCGGAAGCGGTGGAGGCGGCGAAGCTGCTGGATGTCGCGTATCAGTTCTGCCTGAACGCTGAGATGGACTGCGTCCCTTCCGGGACGGGGTATATTTACACAGCTTCCCTCGACGGGGCCGGCATGGAGGCGGTCGCTTACGCGGTCGCGCCGGAGACGGAGGACCTGGACGTTACGTTCAGCAGCGGCAGCATACAGTCGTTTATTCTGGATGACGAGCTCCAATACATTTCGTTTGACTGCGCCGGGACGGTCCGTATGGCGCTTGTAAGCGCCGGCGTGTCCATCGGGGCAAGGATCGATTTTTCGGAAGAAGTACCGGAGGCGGCGCTTCCGGAAGCGGCCAGGAAAGCGCTGACGGCATAGAGGGGAGCGGGAAAATGAGAAACAGGATCATTTGTATCGGCAGAGAGTGCGGCAGCGGCGGGCACGAGGTGGCCGTGCGCCTGGCTGAACGGCTGGGGATCAGGGCGTATGAAAAAGATCTGCTGCACCTGGCCTGCCAATATGGCGGACTGGATGTCAAAACGCTGGAGTCTTCCGACGAAAGAGCGACAAATCCATATCTGTTTCAAACGGTACACGAAGGGAATCACCGCGTCACCCGGGGACTCCCCACCTCTGAGGTGCTCTTTCAGCTGCAAAGCCACGAGATCTGCCGCATTGCCCGTGAGGAAAGCTGCGTTTTTGTGGGGCGGTGCGCCAACTATGTGCTGCGGGATCTGGACGTAAGCGTCCTTTCCGTGCTTATCCGCGCGCCGGAGGAGCAGCGGGTCGAGCGGAAAATGAGGCTGGAAAACCTGTCCCGCCAAAAGGCGAAACGCCTGGTCCGGAGGCTGGACGCACAGCGGAAAAAATACTATGAGCACTATACCGGCCTGGCATGGGGGAAGGCCGACGGGTATGACCTCTGCCTGGACTGCGGAGAGATCGATCTGCCGCAGGCGGTGGAGCTGCTCGCCCAGCGGTATGAGGCGATGCGGTAGGCTGCGAGACGCCGGAAGCCCTAGGAAAGCGCCCCGGCCAGCACGTCCGAGGGGCAGCGGACATAGAGATACAGCCGGGAAACCGCGATCAGCGCCGCCGGCACAGGGGCCGGGGCACACATCCTGCTTCTGCTGAAGTGCAGCGCGGACGCCGCCGCGAAGGCGGCTCCTGTGTGGCCGGAGGGAAAGGAAAAGTCCAGCGCGTACCTTTCGCCGAAAATCTGTGCAATCCGAAAAAGAGCGTGCCGCAGGTAGCGGCACGCTCTTTCTGCCATTGCAAATCAAACCTCAACAGAAAATAATCAGCAAAATTGAGCGACAGCACTATCGATCATAGCCGACGCCTCGTCCACGATAGCCCCGTCCTCCCTTGTCAGAGCAGGCAGCGGCTTGCGGACGGAGCCGCAGTCCACGCCCTTTTTCGCCAGGATCGCCTTCATCACAGCGTACAGATTGCCGTGGGCGGAGCACATTTTATAAATAATGTGGCAAATCTCATCCTGAACGGCCAGGGCGGCGGCCATCTCTCCCTTGTGGTAGAGCGCATATGCTTTTAGGAACAGCTCGGGCATAACTGCGTAAGTGCCGCCGATCCCCCCTGTGGCGCCCATAGCCAGGCCGGAGATAAACTGCTCGTCGGGGCCGTTGAAAACAATGCAGCCCTCGTCCCGCCACATCTGGATATCCTGGGTGGGCATGGAGGAGTTCTTCACACCGATCACCCTGGGATTCTTCAGCATTTCTCTGAGCAGATCCGAGTTGAGGGCCACGCCGGCCAGCTGGGGGATGTTGTAGATGATAAAGTCGGTATGCGGAGCGGCCGCGGAGATATCATTCCAATATTCCGCAATGCCGTAGGCGGGAAGGTGAAAATAGATTGGCGGGATAGCGGCTATCGCGTCCACGCCCAGCCCTTCAGCGTGGGCGGCAAGCTCTCGGCTGTCGCTGGTATTGTTGCAGGCCACGTGGGCAATGACCACGATCTTGCCCTGAGCCTCCGCCATAACGTTCTCCAGTATCGCCTTACGCTCAGCGACAGACTGGTAGATACACTCGCCGGAGGAGCCGCCGACATACACGCCAGTGACCCCCTTGTCGATCAGGTGGCGGGTCAGCGCGCGCGTTCCACAGGGACTAATACCGCCTTGCGCGTCATAACAGGCATAAAATGCCGGAAAAACTCCTTGAAATTTCTTTAAATCACCCATGGTGATCACTCCTTTTGATCTCGTCTACCCGCACCTTGCGTCCTTCACGCAGCGAGAGGGTGGCGGCGTCGGCGGTAGCGATCGCCGCCCGGGCCGCGCTGCCGTCCAGCAGCGCCTTGTACTCCTCCGAGGGCTGCTCCCCATGCAGCACCCCGTTGAAAAAGCGCATCTCCTTTACCATAATGCCGTGCAGCCACATAGGCGGCTTCTTGCCGGGATGGCCGTACATAATGGCCCCATCCATCTCCAGTCCATGGTAGATCCGGGTGCGGTCGTCGTCCTCCTCCTTGGACTCGTGGACCAGGGAGTATTCCTCGCTCCCGTCTGCGTGTTTGAGCGTGACTTTCACATTCTGCATGTCAATGCGGATGGCTCCCTTGGTCCCCTCGATAAGCAGGTAGTGCTCCGGCCAGTGGTACGCGGAGCCATACTCCATCAGGGCGTAGGTCCCATTGTCAAATTCCATCATGATCAGCAGCATGTCGTCCTCATCGCCAAAGCGGGGACCGGAGTGGGCAACATTTCCCCCTATCATCGTGACCTCGGTTGCGGGGCCCATAATGAACTGGATGCAGTCCAGCTCGTGGATGTGGTGGTAAAGGTGGCCGCCGGATTTTGCGCGCATCTTTTTCCAGCTGATGGAGGGCTGCGGCTCCTCCCAGCCGTTGCGGGCGGCATGGCAGTACAGGACCTTGCCGATCTTCCCCTCGGCGATCATCTGCTTGGCGTTGTGGACGCCGTTGAAGAAATTCATGACATGCCCCGCCATAAAGATCACTCCGGCCTGCTGGCAGGCCTTGACCATCTCGTCACAGTCGCGGAAGGACAGCGCGATGGGCTTTTCACAGAAAACATTTTTCCCGTGGCGGGCAGCCGCCAGCACAGGCTCCTTGTGGAGATAATTGGGGGTAGCGACGATCACCGCGTCCACATCGGGCCGGGCACACAGCGTGTCAAGATCGGTCTCCACCTCGCACCCCAGTTCCGCCGCGATCGTATCCGCGTTTTCCGGGTCGAGGATCGCGACGATCCTGGCGTTTTCCTGCTGCTGCATGATGCGGGCCAATTCCGCGCCGAAATAACCGGTACCGACGATTGCATATCCAACGTCTTTCATATAAAATAATCGTCCTTTCACGATAAAATTATTTGATTGCCCCTTGCGCCAATCCGCCAGCAATTCGCTTTTGAATGAGCATGAAGAAAGCCACTGATGGTACCACGACCAGAGCTGAGGCCGCCATCATAACGCCCCAATCCAAAACCTCTTGTCCAGTCAAGGATTTCAGCGCGACTGACACCGTCATCTTGCTTGTGCTGTTTATCATTATCAGAGAGTACAAAAATTCATTCCATGCATTAATAAAAGTATAAATGGCAACCGCTACGATACCAGGCGCCACAATAGGCAGCACCACTCGGAAAAATACCTGTAACTTATTTGCGCCGTCTACTCTGGCAGACTCCTCAATCTCTAGTGGGACCGTCTGAAAAAATCCCACCAGAAGCCAAACTGCATACGGCACCGAGAAGGACAGGTAGACCACCACAAGGGCCGCACGGTTATTCATCACGCCCATTTTCCCCATGATAATGGCATAGGGCACGGCCAGCAGAATAGGCGGGAACATATAGGTGGTAATCAAAATCCTGGTCATGGCCTTTCCGAACTTAGGGAAAAAGCGAACCACTCCGTATGCGCCGAGGGCAGAGATCGTGATAGCAATCAAAGTTGTACTTCCCGCAATAATCACACTGTTTTTGATGTTAACTCCAAATTTCAGCTGCTCAAATACAATCTGAAAATTTTCAAAGGATATTTCCTGCGGGAAAATAGCAGTGGGGTTCCTGGTCAGCTCACCTTTGCTTTTAATGGAGGAGAGCAGTATCCAGAACAGCGGGAACGCCGCAATAGCGGCCAAGATGGTCAAATAGACATAACACGCCGTGTCGCCGAACCATCCGCGGCGAAGCAATTTTTTCCGACGCATTAGTTCCCCTCCTTTTCCCACTTATTCAGCAGTTTGAAGTACATTGAGCATACAATCAGCAGGAATATCAGCAGCAGCACCGTCACCGCAGACGAGCGTCCCAACTGCTTCAGTCCCCAACCCAGGTTGTAAGCGTAAATGGGGACAGTCATGGTCTTGTTGGCCGGCCCGCCGCCTGTGATAAGATAAATAATATCAAAGCTGTTGAATACCCAAATGGTGCGAAGCACCACTAGCAGGCCAATCACATTCCGGACATGAGGGATTGTGATGTAGAAAAAGGACTGCCAGCCATTCGCGCCGTCGATCTGCGCCGCCTCATATTGGTCCCTGGGAACAGTCTGTAAGGCCGAAAGGATATTGACCATCATAAGTGGCGCGCCAAACCAGATGTTGACAAACACTAAGGTTGGGAATGCCAGATTTCCGCTTAAAAACTCCGGCGCGGTGGCGCAGATGCCCAGCTTGACCAGCGCGTTTGGCAGGAAGCCGTACACGCCATTCAAAATCCACTTCCAGGAGAAGGCAAGTACGATGGAAGGAAAGGCCCAGGGGATAATCAGCAGGGTACGGTAGATCCCGCTGCCCCTCTTGATCCGGTTCAGAGCCAGAGCGCCGCTGAAGCCCACCGCCAGCTGCCCCACCAACGACGCTATGGTCCACTTGACGTTGGTGATGAAGGCCGTCCAAAAGGATTTATCCGTCAAAATCGCCCTATAGTTGTCCAGGGCCACAAAATTATAAGCAGGCTTGATTAGGTTTTTATTCGTAAAGCTATAAAAGATACTGGACATCACTGGGTAGAGCAAGAGGAGGATTACGACCATCATGGCTGGCAGTACGAACAGCCAGCTGGTGATCTTTCCAATCAACCGCTTTTTGCTATACACCTATCTCTCCCCTTTCTAAAACGGAAGCGGCGGGGGCGAGTGTTCGCCCCCGCCGTCGTTCGGATCATCTCATTCAGGGTGCTGTAACGTATGAACTTCCTTATGTGACCGAGTCAAAGAGATCGTTCAATTGATCCTCTGCAGCCTTTGCGGCCTCATCCACAGGAGTTCCATTGAGAACAATGTCCTGGAACATATTTTCTATGACGCGTTGATTGGCCAAGATACCGGCTTCCACGCAGGGACCATACTCCATACCGATATAGGTGCCATAGTCCAGCGCATTGCTGATGACTTCCATTGCGTGCTGATACTTCTGGATTGTGGGGTCAGCCAGGAAAGCGGGATCTTCTGTAATCTCTTTCAGAGCAGGCAGCATACCTACGGGAACAGAGTGCAGGAACGGGATGTAGATGTCAGGCTGATAGAAGTACTCAATGAAAGCTTCGCAGATTTCGGGGTGCTCGGAATTTTTCCAAACGACCAAGGGCATATTGTTCACAATATAGTCGGGCTGAACGCCTTCCTTTATGGTAGGAACAGGAGCGCAATCAATATAGTCCATCAAATCGGGACGGTTGGCTTCAACACCGCTGATGTGGAATCCGGAGTTAAAGTCAAAAGCGTTCTTACCCTGATAGTAGAGGGTCGCCTGATCCAGGGTATTATAGTTGATGGAATCGGAGGGAGAGTTATTCTTATACATATCGACCCAATACTGGATGCCGGCCAAGGCGGTTTCGCTTGTCAGGTTCGCCCTGTGATCCTCGGTAAGCAAAGACTCTCCATTGCTTCCGACATAGGTATCCAGGAAGCAGGTGGCGTATAGGTCGTTAGTCCCCATAGGAACAGAACAGCCATAGACTTCGCCGTTCTCACCCTGAGTGATCGTCGTAGCGGCAATATTGAACTCCTCCCAGGTGGTGGGCACTTCCAAATTATACTTATCCAGCAAATCCTGGCGGTACCACATGACAAAGGCATGAGAATAAATTGGTACAGCATAGCAGTTGCCGTCCTCATAAGTCATTTCTTGAATAGGAGACTCATAGAAACGGTCACGGCCAATCCGGTCAATTAGGTTATCCAAGGGGATAATCGCGTCAGCGTTGATCATCTCGACAACCTGACCTGCCTGGGCGGTACTCATATCAGGCACATTGCCAGAGGCAAGACCGGTGGTCCATTTAGTGTAGAAATCGGCCCAGGAGTAAGTCTCAATATTGATCTTGACCTTGGGGTGATCCTTCATGAAGGCGTCGGCAGCGGCCTGAATGGTTTCCAAACGAGGCCCCTGAGTAAATGAGTGCCAGAAAGTGATTTCACCCTCCAATTCTTCTGTGGTGGATGTTCCGGTAGACTCGGAGTCTGAGGAAACGCCGCTGTTTGAATCATCCGTTTGAGTCTCGGTGTTGTTGCCGCAGCCAACCAGGCAGGTGATCAGCATCAGCATAACAAGCAGCAAGGACATAGCTCTTTTCATAATTTGCGCCTCCAATATTTGTGATTTTTTGGGCGTTTTGCCCTATGGCGAAATTATAGGCACATTCGTAAGACTTTCATAGTACACATTATGGCAAATATTAGCATAAAACGCGCAAAATTGGGGTGTTTTATGAAGAAATCTGTTTTGTAGTTTTCTACTCCCGTGATATCTTCCTATACTGACTGGGTGACACGCCAAATGTCTCTTTAAAAATACGTGAAAAATAGTTCTGATCGTCAAACCCGACCTCATAAGCAATGTGAGAAATCCGCTGGTCGGTGGTCAACAAACGCCGTGCCGCCGCCATAAGCCTTAGTTCCTTGATAAAATCACCCGGCGTCTTTCCAGTATGCTCCTTAAAATGCCGCCGTAAAGAGCTGGCGCTCATGCCAGCCATCTCGCTCAGGTATCTGCTGTCAAAGGGTTCCTCAGGGTGAGCTATCAGGTATTCCACTACAACCTGAACCCGCGAGTCGTGCTTAATCCTCTCCGAATGCTCCTCTCTGCGTCGGATATAATTCAGATCAAAGGTGTCCTGCTGTTCCACAGCGTTTTGATTTTGGTCAGCATCCTCACATGATGTGTTTTGATCGACCAAATCGGCCAGAATCAGCTCCAAATTCCCTCTGATTCGAAAAAAACGGCTAATACTTTTGCTGGTAGCACTGAAATAGACCTGCTGAAAGTGATCCAAAATCGCCGGGTCTGAAATACTGCTGACAGGAGTTAAATTAAAAAACTCACTCAAAAAATCGTTGCCATTGAGGCGGGCAGTCACTATAAATCGGATGCTGATAAATTGGAACTCGTCCTCCAGTGCATGGCAGGCTAAAAGGCATCCGTCTGGTATGTACGCTACCTGATTTTCTCTGACAAGGTATTCCACGCCGTTAATCCTGAATACCGCTTTCCCCCGCAAAATATAGCGTACCATACAATAAGGAACGTAGCTTTCAGGATAGACCCAGCCGCCACTGAATAGATAGCGGTCCACATACAAAAAATTGAACCTCATGTTCGAAAGCAAAGACTTCGAGCCGTCCATCTTAGTCCCTCCTTGGTCAGCATATAACTAAAAGCTCATTATTTGCGTGTATTGTCCTAATTATAATCATATAGTAACTGGAAACGCAAGCAAAATATTGTTATACTATACACAACAATGTTAGAAAGAGGACTTTATTATGTGTAAAAAGGCAAACATGCTTTGTGAAGCCGCACCCTGCTATCCAAACAAGGCCGAGATAGATGCATGGGCATCCCGGCTTCTGGAACGAACGAATACAGTATCTATCGAGGGCGCTGTGCTGGACCATATTCCTGTGCGGGTCAACTTCGGAAACAATCCCAATACGCTGGTAAACCGCTATATTTGCTTCACTGCGGATGATGGGCGGCGGCCTTTTTACGGGTATTGGCAGCCGGCTCTCAACACCCCCGCACCGCTTTTGATCAATCTGCCAGGTTATGGCGGCTCCATCTCAATGCACCCGCAGATCTCAGATCTGGGATTCAATATTTTGCATATATCCCCCTTGGGCTATGTGACTCCAGAAACAACAGCAAATGAACTGGCCCTACCAGACGGAAATTGGCCCGTTCTGCCGAATACAGCAGCTGGCCTGCCGGGCGGATATGCTGATTGGCTCTCTGATTGTCTTCTGGCCATCCGCTGGTCACAGAGCAGGCCAGAGGTGCTGCCCGGGAGGCTCTCCCTGTTCGGAACCAGCCAAGGGGGCGGCGGCTCCCTGTTGCTGGCCTCGATCCTCGGACCAGCTGCCGTCCGCTGCGTTTGTGCAGATCTTCCTTTCCTGACCGATTTTCCTGGCTCAGAGTTAAAGGGGGCCGCCTATTCTCTGCTCCAGCCTGTCTATGACCGTATCCCACATTCTGATTTTTGGTATCGGCTGGGCTTTGTTGACACCATCAGCCACGCACACCGCTTGACTATGCCAGTCATGCTTTCCGCCGGAGGAGCAGACGACACCTGCCCCCGTGAAACGGTAGAGCATTTATTCCAGCTGCTGCCTAACACAAAACAATATACCTTCTTGGAGCATCAGGTCCATACGCACTCCCGTGCGAGTATGTTCCTGTTCCGTTCGTGGCTCAACTTGTATGCCTAACGTGCAGATTCCAAACGGCTTTCTCCTGTGGCTGCGGCGGTCTCTCCGGTGCAGCGCTGCCACCGCAGCAGGCATCTCAGCTGCCCATCGTCAAAAAGAAAAAAGTCCTGAAATCTTTCGATTTCAGGACTTTTTGGTGGAGACTGCTGGACTCGAACCAGTGACCTCCTGCGTGTGAAGCAGGCGCTCTAACCAGCTGAGCTAAGCCTCCATGGCGACGGGAGCGATTCCTCCCGTCGTGGTGACGCGTACGGGAATCGAACCCGTGTTACCGCCGTGAAAGGGCGGTGTCTTAGCCGCTTGACCAACGCGCCAAGGGCTGATCCGAAACGGATCATGGTAGCGGCGACTGGATTTGAACCGGTGACACTTCGGGTATGAACCGAATGCTCTAGCCAACTGAGCTACGCCGCCATGTCAACACCCGACGAAACGGGCAGGAATTACTATATCGAAAAATACAGGTTTTGTCAATAGTTTTTCTCAAGATTTTTTCAATTCCGGAGATTTTTATGCCGGGCTTCCCCGCCTTTTGGCCCGCCCCGCCTGCTCCCCGGGAGCAGGCGGCAGGACGGACCAAAAACGCATCGGTCTGTTCCGGCAGGCGGCGGTCAGAAGCGCTTCACCGCGTCCACCGCGGCCAAAATCTTTTCCTTCACCTCAGCTTCGCTGCCCTCCAGGGTGGCTCCGGCGGCCATGGCGTGGCCGCCGCCGCCCAGGAGCCGGCAGGCCTCCGTGGCGTTGACGCGGCCGTCGGCGCCGGTGCGGAGGCTCAGCTTCCACTCCCCGGGACGCAGCTCCCGCAGCAGTGCGCCGCAGTCCACGCCCTCCACAATGGTGGCCAGGGAGGACAGGTCCTCTACGTCGCTCTCCGTGGCCCCCACCCGCTCCATCAGTGCCAGGGGGATCGTCATAAACACCCCTCTGCCCCCATGGAAATACTCCATATTGCTCAGCAGCTCTGCCTCCAGGGCGATCCGCCTGCGGCTCTTGGTGCGGAAGTGGCGCTTGTTGACAGCAAAGTAGTCGATCCCCGTGTCCAGCAGCGCCGCCGCCACACGGTGGGTGTTGGCGGTGGTGTTGGCGTAGACAAAGCAGCCCGTGTCTGTGGCCACCGCTGCGTACAGGGGCAGGGCCACCGCCGCTGTGATCTCCCCCAGCTCCCGGCAGATCTCATAGACGATCTCCCCGCAGGCGGCCCGGGCGGGGTCCGCACACTGGGCCTCCCCAAGGCCCTCAAAGGAGGGGTGGTGGTCTATCGCCAGTCCAATGCGGTCAAAATAGGCCTCCGCCGCCGGGAAAAACAGCCCCCTGGCGGCGATATCCACCGACACCACAAAGTCGGGCGAAAAGCCCTCCTCCGCCCAGTAAGGCTGGGCATAGACGCTGTTGATCTCCGTAATATCCGGGTTGTACAGCAGATAGGACCTCTTCCCCAGCTGCCGCAGCGCGGCACAGAGGGCCGCGGCACAGCCAATGGTGTCCCCGTCGGGGCGGCGGTGGGTCAGGATCAGAATATTGTCCTGCCGCCGCAGCAGGGCGGCGGCCTCTTTGGCGGTCATAGGCTCACTCCTCATCATCCAACACAATATGCTCGTTGGCCGGGTTGGCGGGCTTGACCACGTTGGGGTCCCGCAGCATCTCCAGGATGTGGGCCCCCTGCTGGATGGAGTCGTCCGCCACGAACTGCAGCTCCGGTGTGTAGCGCAGCTTCAGCGCCGCCCCCAGCTCCCGGCGCAGGTAGCCGCTTGCCGACTTCAGGCCCTTGAGCATCTCCTGCTCCTGGCCCTTGTCCAGGGCGCTGACAAAAATTCTGGAATAGCGCAGGTCGCTGGTGGTGTCCACATGGGTGATGGTCAGCAGCCCGCCCTGCAGCCTGGGGTCCTTCACCGTCCGCAGCAGGGCGCTCAGCTCCCGCTGGATCTCCTCGTTGATGCGGCCAATGCGATTGTTTGCCATGTGCTTGTCCTCCTTTGTCCGTCAGGGCTCGTCCTTCAACCCCAGCAGATAGTCTGTGGAGACATTGAAGAATTTAGCCAGTAAAATCAGCTTTTCAATAGTGGTCGAGCGGGAACCGCTTTCGATAGTGCTGATCGCCTTGTGGGACAACCCAACCTTCTCGCCCAATTCCTTTTGGCTCAACCCGCTCTGTTTTCTCAATTGAAATACTCTTTGAGAAAAAAATTGTGTATACTCCATAATTACTCCTTGACACTTACCTAAAAGTAGACTATACTCTACTTATTGGTAAATTCAAATAGTTATGTGAGGGATTTTTATGAACGTCCTGTTTGAAGAGCTTTTCCACGCCTGGTGCGTCCCCTACGACCCGGAGCAGGTGCCGGACTATCTGCGGGGCGACCCGGTCAATGCCTACGGGCAGTACGCCTT
Organism: uncultured Oscillospiraceae bacterium; assembly: GCA_902373635.1. Lineage (GTDB taxonomy): Bacteria > Bacillota > Clostridia > Oscillospirales > Oscillospiraceae > Pelethomonas. Next base: position 8,086 of record CABKMV010000019.1, on the reverse strand, counting down.
TGAGCGGGGCTTCCGTCTGGCCTTTGAGCTGGCGGTGGCCTGTCTGGATCCGGACGACCTGGCCCGGCTGGAATAAACCAGGCGGGGGCGGGCGATACCGCCCGCCCCCGTTTGTATTAGGCTTCAATCTGTTCCATGATGAAGCACTCGATCACGTCGCCCGCCCCAAAAAATCTTCGATTTTTCGGGGACCCCTCATTTTTACCTGTCCCGTCCGAAATGAATCCGGCCGGGACCAAGGTTTTGCTTCGCAAAACGCTTGTACGCGCTCACGCGCGCCCCGCTTTGCGGGGCCCTAGTGGGCGACGCCGGTCTGGCGCTCTCCCCAGGCTTTTTCTTAAACCTCGATCTGTTCCATGATGAAGCACTCGATCACGTCGCCCACTTTGATATCCTGGAATTTCTCAAAGGTGATGCCGCACTCATAGCCCTGGGCCACTTCCCTCACGCTGTCCTTAAAGCGCTGGAGGGAGGCGATGGCGCCGTCGTAAATCACGATGTTGTCCCGCAGCAGGCGCATCTGGGCGCCGCGCTGGACCTTGCCCTCGGTCACATAGCAGCCGGCCACCATGCCCACGCCGGTGATACGGAAGACGTTGCGCACCTCGGCCCGGCCCAGGTCCACCTCTTTGAATTTGGGGGCCAGCATGCCCTTCATGGCGGCCTCCACCTCGCCAATGGCGTCGTAGATGACCCGGTACATCCGCATATCCACATTGCTGCGGGCGGCGCTGTCCCGGGCGGACGCGTCGGGGCGGACATTGAAGCCCACGATGATCGCCTTGGAGGTGGCCGCCAGCATCACGTCGCTCTCGCTGATAGCGCCCACGCCGGAGTGGATGACCCGGACACGGACCTCCTCGTTGGAGAGCTTCTCCAGACTGGATTTCACCGCCTCGGCGGAGCCCTGGACGTCGGCCTTGACGATGATGTTCAGGTCCTTCACCTCGCCGGCCTGGATCTGGTTGAACAGATCCTCCAGGCTGACCTTCTGGATGGGGGCGTTTGCCTTGGCTTTCTCCTCGGCCTTGCGCTGCTCCACCAGCTCCCGGGCCAGCCGCTCATCGGCCACGGCGTTGAAGGTGTTGCCTGCGCCGGGGACCTCGCCCAGGCCCGTGATCTCCACAGGCACGGAGGGGCCTGCCTCGGTGAGCCGGGCGCCCTTGTCGTCCACCATGGCCCGGACGCGGCCCACGGAGGTACCGGCAATAATGATGTCGCCCAGCTTCAGCGTGCCGTTCTGTACCAGCAGCGTGGCCACGGGGCCGCGGCCCTTGTCCAGCCGGGCCTCGATGACGGTGCCCTGGGCGGCGCGGTTGGGGTTGGCCTTCAGATCGGCCATTTCGGCGGTCAGCGTCACCATCTCCAGCAGGTTGTCGATACCCATGCCGGTCTTGGCGGAGATGGGGCAGATGATGGTGTCGCCGCCCCAGTCCTCGGCCACCAGCTCGTACTCCGTGAGCTGCTGCTTGATCCGCTCCGGGTTGGCCTCCGGCTTATCCATCTTGTTGATGGCCACGATAACGGGGATGCCCGCCGCCTTGGCGTGGTTGATGGACTCCACTGTCTGGGGCTTGATGCCGTCCTCGGCTGCCACCACCAGGATCGCGATGTCCGTCACCATGGCGCCGCGGGCGCGCATGGAGGTGAACGCCTCGTGGCCGGGGGTGTCCAGGAAGGTGATGGGCTTGCCGTTGATCTGGACCTGATAGGCGCCAATGTGCTGGGTGATGCCGCCGGCCTCGCCGGAGGCCACATGGGCGTTGCGGATATAGTCCAGCAGGCTGGTCTTGCCGTGGTCCACGTGGCCCATGACCACCACCACGGGGGCGCGGGGGACCAGGTCCTCGGCCTTATCCTCAGCGGTGTCGATGAGCTTCTCCTCAATGGTGACGACCACTTCCTGCTCCACCTTGCAGCCCATCTCCTCGGCGATAATGGCGGCGGTGTCGAAATCGATCATCTGGCTGAGGGAGGCCATGACGCCGTTTTTCATCAGGCACTTGACCACCTCGGCCCCGGTCTTCTTCATCCGGCTGGCCAGCTCGCCCACGCTGATCTCGCTGGGGATCTTCACAGTCAGGGGCGTTTTCTTGGCGATCTCCAGCTGCAGGCGGCGCATCTTTTCCGCCTCCTCCTGCTTGCGCTTGTTGGAGAAGGTCATCTGCCCCTTCTTCTTGTTGCCGGCGTTGCGGAACTTCTCCTTGCCCTGCTCCATGTTCCGCTTGCCGCCCCGGCCGCTGCTCTCCGCCATGTCCTGGAGCTTTTCATCGTACTTGTCCAGATTGACATTGGTGGCCTTGCGGGTGTCCACCACCTTGGTCTTGGGCACCCGGGAAACATTCTGCTGGGCAGCGGGCTGGGCGGGCGCGCCGCCCTGCTGGGGACGGGGCGCGGCGGCGGGCTGCCCGGCGGGCGCAGCCTTGGCGCCCTGCTGGGGGCGGACCTGCTGCTGGGGGCGCTGCTCTCCGCCGGCCGCGGGGCGCGGGGCGCTCTCCGCCGGGGCGGGCGCGGCGGGCTTTTCCTTCTCCGCCGGCATAGCGTCCGCGTAAATTGCCTGGATACCGGAAACCTGGTGGTTCTGGGTCAGATGCTCAAAGACCACCGTCAGCTCCCGCTCATCCAAATTCTGGCCGGACTTTTTCGGCACGTCAAAATACTTGCCCAAGATCTCAATGATCTCCTTGGTCTGCATGCCAAAATCCTTCGCCAGTTCATTTACCTTATACTTGTTTACGATACTACCCAATAAGGCCACCTCCAATAGTGATCAAGGTTTATGCACCATAACACGCGTCCGGGAACTCGCCCGGAGCGCCTGCCTCAGCGGGTTCCCAGGCGTGCGTTATGGTGGCTGCGACAGGGATTATTTCTTTGCCGGGGGCCGCTTCTTGCCGCCTCCCCGCAGGTTTTTCTCATGGGCCTGCTGCTCCCTGCGGCGCTGGAGAGCCCGCTGGGCTTTCACCTGGAGCTGCTGGGCGGTCTGTCCGTACTTCTCCGGATCCGCCGCCGCCAACTTCCGGGCAATGGCTTCGGCAAACCCAATGTCCGTCACCGCCGCCATGGCGCAGGCTGTGCGGCCCACGGCCGCGCCCAGCTCCTCCTTGGTATAGGGCACCGAGACCCACAGGCACTGGCCGGCGTCGGCAAAGCGGCGTACCCGGCGGAAGCTGTTGTCCGCAGCGTCCCGGGCCACCAGGATCAGGCGGCAGTCTCTGGCCCGGCAGGCGGCGCCCACCGGCTCCTCCCCCACCTCCAGCCGTCTGGCCCGGAGGGCGAGGCCAACCATGTTCAGGATGTTATCCATTGCCCTCCCCCATCTGCTGCTCCAGCAGGTCGTAGACCTCGGCGGGGATCGCTGTCTCAAAGGCCCGCTCCAGGGCCCGGCTCTTTCTCGCCTTGGCCAGGCAGGCCGGATCTGGGCAGACATAGGCGCCCCGGCCGGGTTTCTTGCCCTTGAAATCCAGGCTGATCTCCCCTTCCGGTGAGCGGACCACCCGGATCAGGTCCCTCTTGTTTTTCATCTCCCGGCAGCCCAGGCACTGGCGCTGGGGGATTTTTTTGGGTTTCTGCATGGCTGGGCCCCTTTCTTTTTGCCGCCCTGCCGGGCGGGGCATTCTTTTGCCGCTCCCAGCGGCGGGGGGATTTTCCCGGGCCGGCCCGGCCCGGACCCGGCTTTTATGCGTGCCTGGCACCCACTCTTTTGTGGGCCTCCCCGGCCCACGCCCGGCCTACTTTCCCCTCGGCGGGAAAGTAGGCAAAGGGCCGCTTAAACCTACGGTTTAAGAATCCCTTTGTCTCATCAGTGCGGTAAGGACTTGATCGATCCAGCCTCCGAATTTCAAATCCTACGGGCATCTGATCTCTGCCGGGTTTCTCATCCAGCTTCGGCCGTTGGCCCTGTTAATGGGGTAGAGCCATCTGTTTTTCCACAGGAAGAACTGCGGTGGAAGAGAAGGATCAGCGTGCGTATCGCACCATATTTCATATGGATCAAACGACGAGAACCCAAACCCAAGGAGTGGTAGGCCCGGAGGGCACGGCGGAGGGACAGACGCTTCTGACCAGCGGCGCCGCAGTTGGCACTATCGGCAGACAAAACCAGTCCCTGCCGTTGCGTCCTCATCAAAACATTATCATGCGCTCCAGCCGCAGGCTGGCGATCTTTTGGGTACTTTTCAATCGATTGAAAAGTACCCCAGGGTTCAGGGCCGGAGGCCCGCAAATGAACGCCCCGCCGCCGCAGGCGGCGAAAAAGAGGCCCCGTATGAAGGGACTTGGGGGGCGGTCAGCCCCGCCAAAATCACTCCTCGTCCTTGTAGCTCTGGGGCTTGATATCGATCTTATACCCGGTCAGGCGGGCGGCCAGGCGGGCGTTCTGGCCCTCCTTGCCGATGGCCAGGCTCAGCTGGTCGTCGGGCACAATGACCCGGCAGCCTTTGCCCTCGTCGGCCAGCCACACGTCCACCACGTCGGCGGGGGCCAGGGCGGCGGCAATGAACTGGGCGGGGTCCTCGCTGTACTTGATGATGTCGATCTTCTCGCCCCGCAGCTCGTTGACGATATTGCCCACCCGCTGGCCGCCGGGGCCCACACAGGCGCCGATGGGGTCGATCGCCTCATCACTGCTCCACACCGCCATCTTGGTGCGGCTGCCAGCCTCCCGGGCGATGGACTTTACCTCCACCACGCCGTCGTAGATCTCCGGTACCTCCAACTCAAAAAGGCGCTTGACCAGGCCCGGGTGGGTGCGGGAAATGAGCACCTGGGGGCCGCGGGTGCTGCGGCGGACTTCCACCACATACACCTTCACGTGCTGGCCCTCCACCAGCTCCTCGGTCTTGATCTGCTCGCTGGCGGCCAGCATGGCCTCGGTGGACTCCGCACCGGTGCCAATGCGCAGGGAGACGTTGCCGTTGCGGGGGTCGATCCGCGTCACCACGCCGGTGAGGATCTCATGCTGCTTGGAGTTGAACTCGTCATAGACCATGCCCCGTTCCGCCTCACGCAGGCCCTGGATGATCACCTGCTTGCCGTTGCCGGCGGCAATGCGTCCAAACTCCACGTTGTCCACAGGGATATTCACCGTGCCGCCCACATCCACACGGCCGAATTTCGCCCGGGCCTCCTCCAGGGACATCTGGGTGCCGGGGAACTCCACCTCTTCCACGATCTCCTTCTGGACGTACATCCGCAGGTCCTTCTTCACCTCGTCCACGTCCACGACCACATTCTCCACGCCCTCGTGATCCCGCTTATAGGCGGTGGTCAGGGCCTGGATGATCTTATCCATCATAAAGGTCTGGGAGATCCCGCGCTCCTTCTCCAGCATCTCCAGCGCGGCAAAGATTTCATCACATTTCATGTCGTTACTCCTACTTTATATATATCTGTTCCCTTAAAACTCGATCCGCAGCCGGCACAGCGCCACCTCGTCCTTGGCAAAAGTCATCTCAGTTTTGCCAACGGTGACGGTAATATCCCCATCCTGATAGCCGGTCAGATGCCCCGCGAACTCCTTGCGCCCGTCCCGGGCCTTATAGAGCTTCACGGTAACGGGGCTTCCCATGAACTTCTCAAAGTCCGAGGGCCGTTTCAGCGCCCGTTCCGCCCCGGCGGAGGACACCTCGAAGGTGTAGCTGCCCTCGATGGGGTCCGCCTCGTCCAGCAGGTCGCTGACCACGCGGCTGACCTTCTCGCAGTCCATGATATCCACGCCGCCCTCCTTATCCAGGTACAGCCGCAGGAACCAGGCGCCAGCCTCCCGCACATATTCCACATCCCACAGCTCACAGCCCGCCGCCGCCACGGCCGGCGCGGCCAGCTGGGCCACAAGCTCTGTTACTTTCGCCATATCCGCATCCTCTATCCGTCAAATTGTTGCTTCCTAGTATGCCCATTTCCCGGAAATTTGCCTGTTTAAATTAGGTCAAGAAAAAGAGCGGACTGCAAAGTCCACTCTGGTCTAACTACTCTAACAAAGGGATAATACCATACAAATCCCGGAAACGCAAGCATTTTCTTGTCGCTATGGAAACTTTTCTTTGGTTTTTTTCGAAAAAAGCGGCAAGCGGCGTCCGGAGAGAGGCGCTTCCCCCGCCGCGCCGCTATCCCTGCCCCAGCCCGTCAAGGGTCAGGCCGAATGCCTCGGCAAAGCGCTCCAGGAACCAGGCCACCTCCTCCATCTCCATCCGGCGCAGGGCATCCAGCGTCTCCCGGGCGGCGTCGGCAAACTCGTTGTTGCCCGCCTTCAGCTCCTCCAGGCACTTGATATAGGCGGCCAGCTTGTCCGCCGCCTTCACGATGCGCCGCACTTCCCGGTCCTCCTCCCGCAGCAGCGGCTCATAGGCCGGGCGCAGCTCCTCCGGCAGCATGCCCAGCAGCTTCCCCGCAGCCACGTCCTCCACCTGGTGGTAGGCCTCCCGGATGGCGGGGCTGTAGTACTTAATGGGGGTGGGCAGGTCGCCGGTGAAGATCTCCGTGGCGTCGTGGAAGAGGGCCGCCGCGGCGCATTGATCCGGGTCGCAGCTCCCGTGGAACACGTCCCGGCGGATGACGCCCAGGGCGTGGGCCAGCACCGCCACCATATGGCTGTGCTCCTGGATGTTCTCGGTGACGCTGTTTCGCATGAGAGACCATCTTGTGATGTATTTCATCCGGGAGATGTAAGCGAAAAAGTTGTACATGGTTATTCCTTTCTTTCTTGGCCGCGGTTCTCCGTCCTTTTCTTGTTCCGCCAAGAAAGGGACCAAAAGGGAACGCAAACTTGAAATTACATACTTCCGCAGGAGCTATTTTCCTCGCGGCACAGCCGCTGCGGCCTACGCTACAATACCCACAGGGCACCTACAGGCCGCCGGCCTGTTTGCTTAACGCTGCGGGGCCGCGCCGCCCTTGAGAAATCCCCTCAGATTTTCAATTAGTGGCGCAACGGCCCAGCACGGTTTTTCTGCCGTCAGTGCACGCCTGTGACAACGACGGGCGAAGCGTCTACCCAACCGCCGGGCTTTCGTTTGATCCAGCAGAGGGGGGCGGGGAGAAAGCGCTTTGCGGGGACGCTGGCAGCGCCTCACTCTTTCTCCCGCTCACAGCGGTAGTACTTAAACAGCTCGTCCTGGCGGACAAAGTGAAAGCCAGCCTTTTCCAGCACATGCTGGCTCCTTGTATTTTTCAATACGGCATCCGCGAGAACGACGTCCATTCCCAGCTCTTCAAAGGCGTAGCGCAGCGCCAGCTTCTCGGCCTGGGTGCCGTAGCCCCTGTTTTTCACCCCGTCATTCTGTAGGTGGATCGACAGCTCACATTCCTTTTTGCCGTAGTCTATGTGCTTCAGGCTGATCTCTCCGATGGCCGCGCCGTCCCTCAGGATCATGAAGTCTTTGCGCTCCGGCGTTGTCCTCCTGGCGGCGAAATACGCATCAACTTTTTGCGGATCATATTGATAGTGGAAGAACCGGCTCATGTCCATAAAAATATCGGGATCGCTGACAAAGTCCCTGTAATACGCGTGCAGAAGCTCTCTGGTTACTTCGTGAAGCGTTATCTCTCCACCCCTCCGCGCCTCGTCCCGGTCCAGGGGCAGCTTCAACACGATCTCATCATCGTTCTTTTCGCCGTTCTCCCGGAACCCGGCCCTGTGATACAGCGCCAGGGCCCTGGCATTGTCCGGCTTGGTGGACAAGGTGATCTCTGCGGCTCCCTGCTCCCGGAAGTAGCGTACGATCTCTTCCAGCGCGGCCCTCCCGCAGCCCTGCCCCTGCCGGGAAGCGTCGATCATAAAGCGCCACAGCCAGCAGCGGTCGCGGGGCTCCTCTATCTCCTCGTCGAAGGCAAACATAGTGAATCCCACCATCTCCCCGTCGGCGTAGATGGCAAAGGGGCGGGCGACGGCGGGATTCTCCTCCGCCGTTTGGAGGGAGCGCTCATTGGAAGCAATGTAGGCCGTCTGCCCCGGCGCCACCCGGAGGGCCCGGCACTCCGCACGATTTCCGCTGTCGATCTCTCTCAGTTCGATCTTCATCCACGTATCCGTCTCTTCACAAGTCTTCTGTCCGCGGGGGCGCCGCCCCGCCCGACCCGTCAACGA
>CABKMV010000018.1 GCA_902373635.1 uncultured Oscillospiraceae bacterium | reverse complement strand
GGTAAAACCGGGCGGGGGCCTGTCTTCTGCTCTATTTTTTCCCGTAGCCGTCGGGGTGGCTTCTGTGCCAGGTCCAGGCGTCGGACACGATCTGCTCCAGGCTCCGCACGGGCTTCCATCCCAGTACGCGGGCCGCCTTCTGGTTGGAGGCGATGAGCACGGAGGGGTCCCCTGCCCGCCGGGGCTCCACCACCGCCGGGATGGGGCAGCCTGTCACCTTCCGGGCCGTCTCGATGATCTCCTTGACGGAGTAGCCGGCGCCGTTGCCCAGGTTGAAGGGGCCGCTCTCGCCGCCCCTGTCCAGATGCTCCAGGGCCAGCAGATGGGCCTCCGCCAGATCGCGGACATGGATGTAGTCCCGGATGCAGGTGCCGTCCGGAGTGGGATAGTCGTCTCCGAAGATACCCACGTGGTCCCGCTTGCCCAGGGCCGCCTGGAGGACGATGGGGATCAGGTGGCTCTCCGGATTGTGATCCTCTCCGATGCCGGCGTCGGTGTTGGAACCGGCGGCGTTGAAGTAGCGCAGGGCGGCGTAGTTGATGCCGTAGGCCGCGTGGCACCACTTGAGCATCCCCTCAATGGCCAGCTTGCTGGCGCCGTAGGGGTTGGTGGGCTCGGTCCGGTCGGTCTCCTCGATGGGCTGCTTCTCCGGCTCGCCGTAGGTGGCGGCGGTGGAGGAGAAGACGATCTTATCCACGCCGTGCTTGACCATGGTCTCCAGCATGGACTGGGACCCGGCCACGTTGTTGCCGTAATACTTCAGCGGGTCCCTGCAGCTCTCCCCCACCAGGGAAAAGGCTGCAAAATTGATAACGCCGTCAATTTTGTGGTCGGTGAACACCTTGTCCAGGAACACGCGGTCACGCACGTCGCCCACACACAGCCGGGCGCCCTTCACCGCCTCTTTGTGGCCGGTACACAGATTGTCCACCACCACCACGTCATAGCCTCTCTCCACCAGCAGCGCCACCATGTGGCTGCCAATATACCCGGCCCCGCCGGCCACCAGGATCGTTTTCATGCTCAAAGCCTCCCATTCGGTTATTCATTCTTTTCTTGAAAGAAAAGAATCAAAAGAACTTTTGGCGCAAAACTTTGTTTTGCTCATTTAAAATCAGGAAAATAAGCAGATCGCCAGGATCGCCAGAAGGCTGATCGCGGCCCCAAGGCCATAGGCGATGTCACGGCTCCCGCCTTTCACCGCCTCCCGGATGGCATAGATCAGAAAAAACACAAAGGCAAACGGCAATGCCAGACACGCTGCCAGGAGCAAAAAACTTAGCATTCCTCCCATTTTTTCTCCTCCTTCGATCACTGCACGCTGGCGACAAACCGCAGGAACGCTTCCCTCCCCTGCTCGTCGCACTTATAGACCCCCGCGTGCTCCAGCACCTGGGCAAAGACCTTGCCCACCTCCTGGCGGAGGATGCCGTCCACGTTCTCCTGGGTGAAGGTATAGCGCCCGCGCAGCTCCTCCGCCCAGGGTGCGTGTTTGGCAAGCTCTGCGTCCGCCGCCACATCGCCGCCACGGACCAGGACCTCCCCCAGCCGGGACAGCTCCCCCTTCAGCCGGGCTGGCAGCACCGCAAGGCCCATGACCTCAATGAGGCCGATGTTTTCCTTCTTGATGTGGTGCAGCTCGGCGTGGGGGTGGTACACGCCCATGGGGTGCTCCCGCGTCGTAATATTGTTGCGCAGCACCAGATCCAGCTCGTACCTGCCGTTTCGGCAGCGGGCAATGGGGGTGATGGTGTTGTGCATCTCCCCGTCCGTCTCCGCAAAGATAAAGGCGTCCGGGTCGGAGTAGCCCCGCCACGCGGTCAAAAGCCTGTCCGCCAGCTCCACCAGCCGCCCATCGTCGGCGCTGCGCAGACGGATCACGGCCATGGGCCAATGGACGATGCCGGCCTCCACATCCTCAAAGCCGGGAAAGGCTACCGCCTTCTCCACAGGCGCCTTCTCCATAGCGAAGGTATAGCGCCCGCCCTGGAAGTGGTCGTGGCTGAGGATGGAGCCGCCCACAATGGGCAGGTCGGCGTTGCTGCCCACAAAGTAGTGGGGGAACTGGATGACAAAGTCCAGCAGCTTGCGGAAGGTGGAGCGGTCGATCTTCATGGGGGTGTGCTGGCCGTTAAACACGATGCAGTGTTCATTATAATAGGAATAGGGGCTGTACTGCAAAAACCAGTCCCGGCCATCGATGGTGACAGGGATGATCCGGTGGTTCTGGCGGGCGGGATGGTTCATCCGGCCCGCGTACCCCTCGTTCTCCCGGCACAGCTGGCACTTGGGGTAGCCGCTCTGGGGGGCCGCCTTGGCGGCGGCGATAGCCCGCGGGTCCTTCTCCGGCTTGGAGAGGTTGATGGTGATGTCCAGATCGCCGTACTGCGTGGGGGCCACCCACTTCACATCCCTGACGATGCGGTAGCGGCGGATGTAGTCCGTATCCTGGCTGAAGGCGTAGTACCAGTCCGTGGCCTCCCGCGGGGAGCGGGCGTACTTCTCCCAAAAGGCGCCCACGACCTGTGAGGGCCGGGGCGTCAGCACGCCCATCAGCTTGGTGTCCAACAGGTCGCGGCTGGTCACATCGTCCCCGATGAGGCCCCGGTCCGCCGCGTCGTCCAGAATCCGGCCCAGAATGTCCTCCAACGGCTTCTGCCCAGGCTCTTCCTCCGGCTCGGAATAGCTGTCCAGCCCCAGGACCTGCAAGAGCTGGTTTATCGCCCAGACCCGGTCCCGCCCGTCAATGAGCCCCTTGCGGACGCCGTAGTCCGCAAGGGCGTAAATCTCCCGGTCGACCATGATATACCCCCTTAAATCGTATCATAAGCGAAACAACGTTTCGCTTAAAAGTTCTTTTGATTCTTTTCTTACAAGAAAAGAATGTGTGCCATAAGTCCTGGTCACGCCAGCCGGACGCCGCCCACAGGGCGGATGGTGAGGACATGGCAGGCGCCCTTCCCCAGGACGCGGTCCATCTCAGCGCGAAAACGCTCCAGCATGTCCACAGGCACAAAAGCCTGGATAGTCCCGGCAAAGCCGCCGCCGTGGACCCGGCATGCCCCACGGCCATCCAGCAGCCGCTCGCACAGGGCCAGGGCCAGGGCCACCTCCTGGCGGCGGGTATACCCGGCGGGGACCACATTCTGCAGCAGTCTCCAGCTGGAGAGCCCGGACTGGCGCACCAGGGACAGGAAGGCGCTGAAATCATTGGAGCGCAGGGCCTCCACCTCTTTTGCCACCCGGCGGTTCTCGTCGTAGACATGGACCGCCCGCAGCACCGCCCGATCCCCCGCCTTCTGCCGCAGCTCCGGCAGGGCGGCCATGAACGCCTCCTCCGGCACCTCCCGCAGGACACTCTTTCCAAAGTGGGCGCAGATTTCCTTCAGCTCGGCGGTGACGGCGGCATACTCGTCCGTCAGGTCCGCGTGGTCCGCGCCGCTGTCGATGATGCACAGGGCGTGGCCGGCGGCGGCAAAGTCAAACTCCACTCGCTCCACCCTAGGGGCGGCGTTGTCCTGGAAGTCGATCGTCACCATGCCCCCCACGGAGGATGCCATCTGGTCCAGCAGGCCGCTGGGCTTGCCGAAATAGACGTTCTCCGCATACTGGCCGATCCGGGCCAGCTCCGCGGCGCTGCATCTGCTGTCATAGAACAGGCTGTTGATGATATTGCCCAGGAGCACCTCGAAGGCGGCGCTGGAGGAGAGGCCGCTGCCCTTGAGGACGTTGGAGGTGGTGTAGGCGTTGAAGCCCTCCAGCCGGCAGCCGTGCTGCGCGAACCAGGAGGCCACGCCCCGGATGATGGCGGCGGAGGTATTGCGCTCCTCCCCGCGGACAGAGAGATCGTCCAGGTCCACCACATCCATGGGGAACCCCTCGCTCTGGATGCGGATGGTGCGGTCCCCGCTGGGCGCGACAGCGGCGATCATATCCAGATCCACACTGCCCGCCAAAACCATTCCGTGCTGGTGGTCCGTGTGGTTTCCACCGATCTCCGTGCGGCCGGGAGCGGAAAAGACCGCTACGCGCTCACAGGGGCCAAAGGTCTCTTCCAGCCCCTGTAAAAGGTGCCGGTAGCGGGCGCTCTGAGCAGAGGCCGCGTCCGGGCCGTACAGCCCGGCAAGAGCCTTTTGCAGCTTTTCAAAATCATTCAAAGGAGAAAACGTGAAGTCCATAGCTATCCTCCCAAAAATTCCTTGTCGCTTAACTATTTTTCACCACTATTATAGGATTGATGCTGCACCAGAAACATAGATTTTCTTGCCACTTTGAGGCACTTTTTCGTCAAAATAAGCTCCGGCAGAGCCGGAGCTTATCGCGTATTGGTTGTCCTTCTTCACTTTCCTCTCATGGCATTCGCATATTGCCGGGGAGAGACCCCCTTGATCTCCTTGAACGCCCTCGAGAAATAGAATGGGTCCTCGAAACCGACGGAGTTGGAGACCTCCTGGATAGAGCAGTTCGTATTGGTCAGCATGGCGCAGGCCCGCTCCACCCGGTACTCCATCAAAAACCGCTTGGGGGACATCTGGAAGCGCTTGACGAAGCGCCGGTACAGGCTGCTGTGGCTGACGGAGGCATAGGCCGCCAGCCCCTCTATCGTGATAGGCTCCTCATAGTGGTTGATAATGTACTCAGCGGCCAGCTGGGCGCAGTCCGGCGCCTCTTTGCGCTGATCCTGCCGGCGCTGGGAGGAGCGGACCAGGAACGACAGCAGGGCGTACAGATGGGAGGTCATGGCCAGATTCTCCCAGGACGACGTGCCATAGTGGTTGTAAATATTCTCCAGGTGCCGCCGGATCTCCTCCCCATCCCGGCCGGTGTAGACGGGCATATCCGGCGAGAAGTCCGTCTGCTCCATGCAGGCGGCCGCATCCATGCCGCCAAAGCCGGCCCATATGTATTCCCAGGGCTGCTGCGCATCGGCGAAATAGTGTATCGTGGTGTCGGGATAGATCAGAAAGGTGTCGCCTGCCTGGAGCTCATACCGCTTATCTTTACAGATGTACACCCCCTTTCCCCCGACTACGTGGTGCAAGAGGAAGTGGTTTCGAACGCCGGGGCCCCAGCCGTAGCTGGGCGAGCACTGCTGGCAGCCTGTGTTCTGTACATACAGCGGCGCCGTCTTGCGCTCAAGCTTCATGGAGTGCTTGTAGATGCTGCTTGGTTGATCTTTCATAGACGTCTCCCTTCCCGTGACACTTCTCCCAGACCAGCAAGAGCAGGCACGTAACGGTATCGTGCTACTTGATTTTATTATACATGAACATTTCCATGTTTGTCCACAGTTTCCATAAGGTTCGACCAGAAATATTCCGCAATTTTGTTTATTTTCTGATCCTATCGCAGTTGGAAATTGTGGAAACCGCCGAGGAAAGCCCCCTCCGGATCGGAAAATATCATAGAAGTTTTTCTTGTTGCATCCATTGACCTCTCCGCGTTATCGTGCTATCATACTAAAGTATAAAAGCAATTGCAAGGAGGGATCCCCCGTGGATATGTTCCGTTCAGAGGGCGCGGCCATGCTGGTAAAAGCCATTTTGGCTCTGAAGACTGAGGATGAGTGCCGTGCATTTTTGGAAGACCTCATGACAGGTAAGGAGATTCAGGATTGCGGCCAGCGCCTCATGGTGGCCAAGCTCCTCAGCGAGCAGATGGTCTACAGCCGTATCGCCGAGGCCACCGGCGCCAGCAGCGCCACCATCAGCCGGGTCAACCGCTGCTATACCTACGGTACAGGCGGCTACCGAATTATTTTGGACCGCCTGTGCGGCGAAGAAAAGGCCCAGTGAGCCGTTATCCTGTACAGGAGGGATCCTGCCCTATGAATGAATCGTCCATCATAAGGCCCGACGAGCGGGCCAGCCTCCTGCTGAGGGAGCTGTACCACCGGCACGGCTACAGCCCCTACCGCATGAGCAAATTTGAGGAGTACGACCTGTATGTGCGCAACAAGAGCTTCCTTGTCAGCGACAGCATCCTGACCTTCACCGACACGGACGGGCGGCTCATGGCCCTCAAGCCGGACGTCACCCTGTCCATCGTCAAAAACACCCCGGACGCCGTGGGCGCGCTGCAGAAGGTCTGCTACAACGAGAACGTCTACCGCACCTCCCCCGCCGCCATTGGCTACCGGGAGATCATGCAGACCGGCCTGGAGTGCATCGGCGATCTGGACCTCTTCTCCATGGGCGAGGTGGTGTCTCTGGCGGAGGAGAGCCTGTCCCTTATCAGCCAGGATTATCTGCTGGATCTGAGCCACATAGGCTTTGTCTCCGGGCTGCTGGAGGGCGTGGAGGAGAGCGCGCGCACGGCCCTCCTGTCGGAGATCGGGCGGAAGAACGTCCCTGCCATACACGCCCTCTGCGCCCAGTTTGGCCTGCCCTGCGATCTTGCGGAGCGGCTGGGACAGCTGGCCATGCTCTATGGGCCGCCATCGGCGGTCCTCCCCCGTCTGGAGGAACTGGCGGCGAACGCCCCGTCCCAGGCCGCTCTGGAAGAACTCCGGCAGCTCTGCCAGCTGCTGGAGACAATGGGGCGCACACAGCGCCTGCGGCTGGACTTCTCCATTGTCAACGACATGAGCTACTATAACGGCGTTATCTTCCGGGGCTATCTGCCGGACCTTGCCAGCGGCGTACTCTCCGGCGGGCGGTACGACAACCTGCTGCGTCGGATGGGAAAGCGGGGCGGCGCTATCGGCTTTGCCGTGTACCTGGATCAGCTGGATCGGCTGGAAGAGGACGGCGCGGCCTACGACGCGGACGTCCTGCTGCTGTATGGCGGAGAGGACGACCCCGCCGCCGTAATGGAGCGTGCCGCTGCACTGAGGGCTCAGGGCCTCACTGTGAGGGCGGAGCGGGGCGTCCCCCCGGGGCTGCGCTGCCGGACGCTGGAACGGATGCCGGAAGGAGGCGGGATATGATGGAGCTGATCAATATCGCCCTGCCCAAGGGCCGTCTCGGGGAGAAGGTCTACCGCCTCTTCAAGGCCGCCGGATACCCCTGCCCCTCCATCGAGGAGGAGAACCGCAAGCTGATCTTTGAAAATCCAGAGGCCGGGGTCCGCTACTTCTGGGTAAAGCCCTCCGACGTGGCCATCTATGTGGAGCGGGGCGCCGCCGACATCGGCGTGGCGGGAAAGGATATCCTGCTGGAGTACGGCCCCGACGTCTATGAGCTGGCGGACCTTGGCCTCGGAAAGTGCCGGATGTGCGTGGCCGCAAAAAAAGGCTTCCATGACAGCTGCGACCGCACGCTGCGGGTGGCCACCAAGTTCCCCCACATCGCCGCCCGGTACTACAGCTCCCGCAGCCGGGATATCGACATCATCAAGCTCAACGGTTCCATCGAGATCGCCCCCATCCTGGGGCTGAGCGACGTGATCGTGGATATCGTGGAAACCGGCAAGACCCTGCTGGAAAACGATCTGGAGCCCCGGGAGACGATCGTCCCCATCAGCGCCCGGCTCATCGCCAACAAGGTCAGCTACAAGTTCAAGAATCAGCAGATACGGACGCTGTCCGACCTGGTACAGGCCCACTGCGGCGTCGTCAGCCAATAAATGCAGACCACTCTTTCGAATCGAGGATTCTGTTATGATCAAGATTTTAGATATGAGCAAAGTCTCTCCCGCGGAAATCTTCGCCAGAGGGGAGGACGCCCGGGACGTATCCGGCATCGTGTCCTCTATCATCGGAGAGGTGCGGCAGAGCGGCGACAGCGCCCTTTTGCGCTACGCGAGGGAGCTTGACCACGCGGAGCTGACGAAGATCGAGGTCCCTCCTGAGGCGCTGGACGCCGCTGTGGCGGCTCTGTCCTCTGATTTCCGCGCTATTGTGGAGGAGGCGGCGGAAAACATCCGGGACTTCCACCGCCGCCAGATACGGCAGAGCTTCGTTGTCTGCGAGAAAGACGGCGTGGTGCTGGGCCAGAAGGTGACGCCCATCGAAAAAGTGGGGCTGTACATCCCCGGCGGCACCGCCGCCTATCCCTCCACCGTCCTCATGAACTGCATCCCCGCCAAGCTGGCGGGATGCCGGGAGATCGTCATGGTCTCTCCCCCTACCTGCGGCGGGGACATCAATCCCGTGATCCTGGCGGCGGCCCGGATCGCCGGGGTGGACCGGGTGTTCCGCTGCGGCGGCGCCCAGGCCGTGGCCGCCCTGGCCTACGGTACGGAGACAGTACCCAGGGTGGACAAGATCGTGGGCCCCGGCAACGCCTTTGTGGCGGAAGCAAAGCGGCAGGTCTTCGGCCAGGTGTCCATCGACATGATCGCCGGCCCCAGCGAGATATTGGTCGTGGCCGACGGCGACAGCGATCCGGTCTTTGTGGCGGCGGATATGCTCAGCCAGGCGGAGCACGACAAGAATGCCAGCGCCGTGCTGGTGACGGACTCCGAGGCCCTGGCCCGGGCGGTCAGCCGCGAACTGGAGCGGCAGCTCCCCCTCCTGCCCCGTGCGGATATCGCCAGGGCTTCCATTGATCGCAACGGGAAGATCATCCTGGCGGAGAGCATCCAGGACGCCATCGACGTGGCAAACGAGATCGCCCCGGAACACCTGGAGCTGTGTGTGGACCAGCCCTTCGACTGCCTGGACAAGGTGCGCAACGCCGGGTCCATCTTCCTGGGCCGCAGCTGCCCGGAGGCGCTGGGAGACTATTTCGCCGGACCCAACCACACTCTGCCCACCAGCGGCACCGCCCGCTTCTCCAGCCCCCTGAGCGTGGACGATTTCGTAAAGAAATCCCAGTTTACCTACTACACCGCCGCCGCCCTGGAGCAGGTCAGCGGCAAGATCGCCGCCTTTGCCCGGCAGGAGGGGCTGGAGGCCCACGCGCGCAGCGCTTTGGTGCGGTTTGAAAAGGAGGATGCGCAATGAGCCGGTTTCTGAGCCAGCGCTTTGCCGGCCTGGCGGCCTATACCCCTGGGGAGCAGCCCCAGGACATGCAGTATGTGAAGCTGAATACCAATGAATCTCCCTTCCCCCCCTCTCCGGAGGTCATCGCCGCAGTGAACACCTATGAGGTAGGACGGCTGAATCTGTATCCCGATCCAGATTGCAGACGTCTGAGGAAGAAGCTGGCGAACCTCTACGGTGTTGGAGAGGAGAATGTATTCCTCTCCAACGGCTCCGACGATATTTTGAACTTCGCCTTTATGGCCTTCTGTGACGAGAGCCGCCCCGTGGCCTTCCCCGCCATCAGCTACGGCTTCTACCCCGTCTACGCCGACCTCTACCGCCTCCCCTACGCGGCCGTCCCCCTGCGGGAGGGCTTCCGGCTGGAGGCGGAGGACTACTGCGGCATCGGGAAAAATATCGTCATCGCCAACCCCAACGCCCCCACAGGCCGGGCCGTCAGCGTGCCGGAGATCGAGAAGATCGTCCGCTCCAACACGGACCACGTGGTGCTCATCGACGAGGCCTATGTGGATTTCGGCGGCGAGAGCTGCCGGGGGCTCATCCCCCAATACGAAAACCTTCTGGTGTGCCAGACCTTCTCCAAATCCCGCTCCATGGCGGGGGGGCGTCTGGGCTTTGCCCTGGGCAGCGCGGGGCTCATCGCGGACCTGAACAAGATCAAATTCTCCACCAATCCCTACAATATCAACCGCCTGACCCTGGTGGCCGCGGAGGCCGCCGTGGACAGCAACGACTACTACATGGAAAATTGCCGGACCATAGCGGAAAACCGGGCCTACACTGTTTCGAAGCTGGATCAGCTGGGGTTCGAGACGGTCCCCAGCGTGGCGAACTTCATCTTTACCCGCCGCCCCGGTATGGAAGGAGATTCCCTTTACAGAGCTTTAAAAGCAAAGGGTGTACTGGTGCGCCACTGGGATAAGCCGGAGATCTCCGACTATCTCCGCGTCACCATTGGCTCCCGGGAACAGATGGACGTCTTCCTGGCGAAGGTCCGTGAGATTTTGGAGGAGGTGCAGTAAAATGCGCACTGCTGACGTCAGCCGCAAAACCGCCGAAACCGATATTCAGCTATCCCTGAACCTGGACGGCTCCGGGAAAAGTGAACTCGACACCGGCTGCGGCTTTCTCGATCACATGCTGACCCTGTTCGCCCGCCACGGGCGGTTTGACCTGGCTGTGACGTGCCGGGGGGATACCTATGTGGACGACCACCACACGGTGGAGGATATCGGTATCTGCCTGGGGGACGCCTTTGCCTGGGCCCTGGGGGACAAGCGGGGGGTGAAGCGCTACGGCAGCATGGCCCTGCCCATGGACGAGGCCCTGATCCTCACCGCCGTGGATCTGAGCGGCCGGGGACTGCTCTGCTTCGGGCTGGATATCCCCACGGCAAAGGTGGGGACCTTTGACACGGAGCTGGTGGAGGAATTTCTGCTGGCCTTCGTCCGCCGGGCCGATCTGACCCTTCACGTCACCCAGCTGGCAGGAAAAAACAGCCACCATATTATTGAGGGAACCTTCAAGAGCCTTGCCCGCTCCCTGGCGGAGGCAGTGGCTGTCGATCCCCGCTTTTCCCAGGAAATCCCCTCCACCAAGGGGGTTTTGTGACATGATCGCCATTATCGATTACGGCGTTGGGAATCTTTTTTCCCTGAAAAGCTCTCTCCGCTCCATCGGCGCGGAGGTCACTGTCACCGGGGAGCCCTCGGCCATACGCGCCGCCGACAAAGTGATCCTGCCCGGGGTAGGGGCATTTGCCGACGCCGCCAGGCTGCTGCGCCGGGATGGGCTGGATCAGGTTGTCCTGGAGGAGGCCGCTGCGGGCAAGCCCCTGCTGGGCATTTGTCTTGGGATGCAGCTGCTCTTTGACTACAGCATGGAGTACGGCAGGCACCGGGGACTGGGGCTGATCCCCGGCTCAGTGGAACCCATCCGGCCCGCAGTCCCGGCGGGATACAAGGTCCCCCACATCGGCTGGAACGCCCTCCACTTCCCCAAGGGCAGGCCCGTCTCCCCCCTGTTCCGATACATTCGGGAGGGGGACTGCGTCTACTTCGTCCACTCCTTCTATGGCGCCAACTGCGCCGGCAGCGTGATCGCCACGGCGGAGTACGGCCCCGAGCTGACGGCGGCGGTGGCCAGGGACAACGTCTTCGGCGTCCAGTTCCATCCGGAGAAGAGCGGCCCGGTCGGGCTGAACATCCTCCGGGCATTTTGCGAGGGGGTGAAAGCATGCTGATCTTCCCGGCCATTGACCTGAAGGACGGCAGGGTGGTCCGCCTGTACAAGGGGGATTTTGGCACCGTCCACCAGGTGGCAGAGGACCCGGTTTCCACCGCCAAAGCTTTCCGTGCCGCCGGGGCCAGATATCTCCACATGGTGGATCTGGACGGGGCCAGGGATGGCAGGCGCAAAAACAGCGCCATTGTCCAGGCCGTGGCGGAGGCGGGCCTGCGCGTCGAACTGGGCGGCGGCATCCGCTCCATGGCGGATCTGGCCGCGGTGTTCGACCTGGGCGTGTGGCGGGCGGTCATTGGCTCCGCCGCCGTCAGCGACCCGGATTTTGTCCGTGCCGCCGTCGGGACCTACGGCCCGGAGCGCATCGCCGTGGGTATCGACGCCAAAAACGGCTCTGTACGTACCGCCGGCTGGGTGGAGGACGCAGGGCTGGATTATCTGAAATTCGCAAAATCAATGGAATCAATTGGAGTAAAGTATTTAATATTTACAGATATTGATACGGACGGGACCCTGTCCAGCCCCTCCTGTCAGCGCCTCGCGGCGCTGCAGGAGGCGGTTTCCTGCTCCATCACCGCCTCCGGCGGCGTCAGCTGCAACAAAGATATCCGCACGCTGCGGGACATGGGGCTTTACGCCGCCATCATCGGCAAGGCGTGGTACGCAGGAGCCATTGACCTCTCCGCCGCAGTGCGGGACGGCGGCGCCCAGACGGAGGTGCAGCCATGATCACCAAGCGCATCATCCCCTGCCTGGACGTGAAGGACGGACGGGTGGTAAAAGGCGTCAACTTCCTGGGCCTGGCCGACGTCAGCTCCCCGGTGAAGCTGGCGAAGTTCTACAGCGACTGCGGGGCAGACGAGCTGGTGTTCTATGACATCACCGCCTCCGCCGAGGGGCGCGCCCTCTTCACCGATATCCTGACGGAGGTGGCCTCCACCATCTTTATCCCCCTGACCGTGGGCGGCGGCATCAACACGGTGGAGGACTTCGACCGGGTGCTCAAGTGCGGCGCGGACAAGGTCAGCGTCAACTCCGGCGCTATCCGGGACCCCTCCCTTATTTCCAGGGCGGCTCAGAAATACGGCGACCAGTGTGTGGTCCTCTCCGTGGACGCCAAGCGTGTGGATGGGCAGTTCCGTGTGTTCGCCAAGGGCGGCCGGGAGGACACCGGGCTGGACGCCATTGAGTGGATCAGGCGGGGCGTAGCCGGCGGCGCAGGGGAAATCGTCCTCAACAGCATCGACACCGACGGCGTAAAGCAGGGCTTTGATCTGGAGATGCTCTCCGCCGTCTGTGACGCGGTGGACGTGCCCGTCATCGCCTCCGGAGGCGCGGGCTGCGCGGAACACTTCAAAACCCTCTTCCACGCCCTGCCCAAGGTAGACGCCGGCCTTGCCGCCTCTATCTTTCACTTCGGAGAGGTAAAGATCCCCGCGCTAAAACAGGTCCTGCGGGCAGACGGGATCAACGTGCGGCTGTAAGGCATCCATTCTTTTCGTTTAGAAAAGAATCAAAAGAAAATTCTGCCGCGAAACTCCGTTTCGCTTATGATGTATGTTATCATCAAAGCAGACCCCAAAAACACCTTCATAAGCAAAACGCAGTTTTGCGCAAAAGTTCTTTTTGATACTTTTTCTTTCAAGAAAAAGTATGATAACCATTGATTTGGAGAGAATTTATGCTCAACATAGACGAACTGAAATTCAACAGCCACGGTTTGATCCCAGCCGTTGTGGTGGACGCCCGGAGCAAAAAGGTGCTGACCCTGGCCTACATGAACCGGGAGAGCCTGGCCATCAGCATGCGGGAGGGCCGGACCTGCTTCTGGTCCCGGTCTCGGCAGGAGCTGTGGCGGAAGGGGGAAACCAGCGGGAACGTCCAGCACATCGTTGACATCACCGCCGACTGCGACCGGGACGCCCTGGTGGTGACGGTCAACAAGGACGGCCCCGCCTGCCACCTGGGGACGGACTCCTGTTTCAACGACAAGGTGTATGTCAGCGGCGAGCCCGCGCCTTTCTCTGTGGAGGGGCTGTATGAGCTGCTGCGGGGCCGCAAGGAGCAGCTGCCCGAGGGCTCCTATACCACTTACCTGTTCCAGAAGGGATTGGACAAGATCCTGAAAAAGGTCGGCGAGGAGTCCACGGAGGTCATCATCGCCGGCAAGGCCCAGGACAAGGCGGAGACTGTCTATGAGATCGCGGATCTCATGTACCACGTGATGGTGCTGATGGTGGAGATGGGCATCTCGGTGGAGGATGTGATGAACGAGCTGGCCTCCCGCCACGTCATCGACCACAAGGTGAAGCAGGAGAAGATGACAAAATGATGCGACAGAACCTCCACACCCACACCACCTTTGGCGACGGGAAAAACACGGCGGAAGAGATGGCGCGCGGCGCTGTCTCCTGCGGCTGCACCTCCCTGGGCTTCTCTGAGCACAGCCCCCTCCCCCCTGCCGCCGATCCTGACGGCTGGAGCATGGCGGATGGGGACACATCCGCCTACCGGGAGGAGATCCTGGGGCTGCGGGAGCAATACGCCGGACAGCTGGAGATTTTTCTTGGACTGGAACAGGATATGGACTCCGCCCCTGCCCAGGGGCACTGGGATTACCTCATCGGCTCTGTCCACTCCCTCTGGCGGGACGGCTGCTGCCTCTCCGTGGACTGCTCCCCGGAGGCCACAGACCGGGCGATCCGGCAGTTTTTCGCGGGCGACCCCTACGCCTATGCCGAGAGCTACTTCAGCCGGGTAGCCGGCGTGGCGGATGCGACGGGCTGCCAGATCGCGGGGCACTTTGACCTTCTGACCAAGTTCAACGAGGGCGGCCGTTTCTTCGACGAGCGCCATCCCCGGTATGTGGACGCAGCCATGGGCGCCCTGGAAAAGCTGCTGAAGCGGGATGTCATCTTCGAGATCAACACCGGGGCCATCTCCCGGGGATACCGTACGTCCCCCTATCCCGCCCCCTTCCTGCTCCGGGCCATCCGGGAAAAGGGCGGCCGGGTATGTATCACCAGCGACAGCCACAGCGCTCGGACCGTCCTCTTTGCCTTTGACGCAGCGGAAGCGCTGGCCCGGGCCTGCGGCTTTCGTGAGACCTGGGTGCTGACGGAGCAAGGTTTCACCCCGCAGAAGCTGTAACAATGTAACGACAAGTGAATACCGGCAAGGATAAAAACACGTCCCGGTTGGTAGTCCGGGAGTACCCACCGGGTATCAGTAACCTGCCTCCTTTGGTTGTCCCTTCCCTGCCCAGGAACAAAAAAGGAGGAACCACCATGGAAACCGGCTTTTTCAAACTCACCGTCCTCTTCGACGAGCCCTTCTGGATCGGCCTCTTCGAGCGGCAGCGGGATGGGCGCTACGAGGCGTGCAAGGTCACATTCGGCGCGGAACCAAAGGATCACGAGGTCTACCAGTTTATCCTGGACCACTATTCCCGGCTGGCGTTCAGCCCGGCTCTGCCAGCGGAGACCGCCCAGGAGCGCAGCCTAAGCCCCAAACGGATGCAGCGGCTCATCAGCCGTCAGGTCGCCGGCGCTGATATCGGCACCAAGGCCCAGCAGGCTCTGAAGCTCCAGCAGGAACAGGGCAGGCAGGAGAGGAAGGTCCGGTCCCGTGAAAAACGGGAGGCGGAGCAGGATCGGAAATTCCAGCTCCGCCAGGAAAAGCGGAAGGAAAAGCATCGTGGCCGCTAAGGCCCGCAAACAGGACCGGCCAGCCCCTTTTGAGGGCTGGCCGGTTTGCTGCCTGTGGGCATGAAACTGCCTCTTTCCGCTTCAGCGCTGCCTTTACAAGCGGCAATTCTGTGATATAATTTTTCCAGGCCGACGGACCACAGATGATTTCAAAGAGAACAAAGGGGAATGGGAATGAGCTTAACGGAAAGACTTTCAGAAATTTTGAGCCTGAATCTGTCCAAGGACTATACGGCGGTCTCCTACGCAATTATGATGGATGGCAAGATCTGGGCTGCCGACGCGCTGGGGACAGACGGGACCGAAGAGGGAAACGCCGTCACGACGGACCACACCTTCAACGTCTGTTCTATCTCAAAGATCTTTTGTACCGTCGCTGTCATGAAGCTGGTGGAGCAAGGGAAGATCGACCTGGATACCCCGGTTTGCAGCTATCTCCCGGACTTCAAAATGCTGGACGAGCGCTACAGGAATATCACCGTGCGCCACTGCCTGAACCACGCCAGCGGGCTTCCGGGGACCCAGTGGAAGCATTTCTCCGCCACACACGTGGGCAGCCTGGAGAACGCCGAGTACTACCAGGAGGTATACGACTATCTCGCCAGGTGCCACCTGAAGGCCGCGCCGGGGACCTACTCCGTGTACTGCAACGACGGCTTCACCCTGGCGGAGATGGTGGTCGCCAAGGTTTCCGGCATGCCCTTCGGACAGTTCTGCAGGGAATACATCACCGAACCCATCGGCGCCCGCTCCACCCGCACCTCCACCACGGCCAATCCGGAGTATCCGCTGATCCAAGAAAAGAAAAAGGTCCCTGAGTACTTCTATCTCCAGGGCTGCGGCGGGTTCACCACGACCATGATCGATCTGTGTAAATTCGGAAACCTTTTCCTGACCAAAAATGACGTCATCAGCGAGGAGAGCAAGGCTGAAATGTCCAAGCGCCAAGGGGTGACGTTTCTGGAGGAGGACACGGCGAGCATCTGCTACGGCCTGGGCTGGGACAACGTGTCCGTCAGGGAGCCGGAGTTTGATCTGGGCGAGCACGTCCTTCTCAAGGGCGGAAACAGCTTCCAGTTTACCAGCAAGCTGTATGTCATTCCCAAATTCAACGCCGTGCTGGCCATCAGCGAGACCCACGACTGCCGCATCGATGTGGGCGAAGTCATTCTCCATATGTTTGCCACAGCCCTGCTGGAGGAAAAAGGCGTCAACGTCTACACACAGAACAAAGTTGTCCCCCGCACCCTGGCGGACAAGTTCCAGGGCACCTATCTGCTGCCGAGCCAGATCCTGAACACCCACTTCTTCGGGACCAACCTGACCATGACCAGCGACGCGACAAACGGGGAGCGCAAGGCACTGTATAAGGATCTGAAATACAACGGGACAGAATTTGTTGGGGAAAATGGGGAGAAGTATTTCTTCCGGGAGCACGGCACGGACCAGTATTTCTTCTGCACCAATCACGGCCGCACCATCCCCACCGCCATGAGGGCAAAGCCCCATCCGCCGCTGAGCGACGTCTGGAAAGCCCGCATCGGCAAGCGGTACATTCCTATTGACGTTACGGAGCAGGATATGGTGGGCCATGAGATCATGAATGGCCTGCGCCTGGCTGAGCTGCCCGGCGTGGAGGGCGTTATCGTGGCGTCCTTCAGCGCGCTCTCCGGCGCTGACATCTACGGGCAGTTTGAGAGCTGCTGCGTCCCGCTGGACGATATGACTGCTGCGGGTTTCCTCCAGACCCCCTCCAATGGAAGCCGCGACCTGCTGGACCCATATTTTGTGAGCAGGGGCGGGATCGAGCACTGCTGCGTCGGCTCCTACCTCTTCCGTGATCTGGAGAGTATCCCCGACTACAAGGGCGAGGATTTTGGTTCTGAGGCATATGATCCAGGCTATAACAGCGTGTACAGGCTGACGGAGGAGCTAAAAGAGCTCCCCGGCGTGCCCGCGGGCCGCCGCCTCATGGTCCGGAACAAGGACCTGTCGGTCATATACGACAGCCAGGTGAAAGGCGACTATAAACCGGTCAGCGAGGGGTATATCAGCTTCATTTAGCACAAAGGGAAGCGGACGAGAAACATGCTGATCTATATTCTTGTATTCATTGCAGGGCTGTTGCAATCCGCTATGCAGAGCTTCAACGGCATCCTGCAGGGGTATGTGGGGCTCTTTGGAACAAGCCTTGTGACCCACATTGTGGGAGCACTTCTTCTGATTTTATATATTCTCCTGTTCCGCCGTCAGAAAATCAAGCTGTGGCCTATGCCCTGGCATCTGTACAGCGCCGGCTTCTTTGGCCTTGTCCTGGTGGCCTGTACCAGTTTGTGCGTTGCACAAATAGGGCCCGCACTGACCACCTGCCTCAGCATCTGCGGCCAACTGGGCCTGTCCATTCTAATGGACCATTTTGGATGGATGGGTGTGAAGCAGATCCGCTTCGAGCCAAAACGCATTCCCTGTCTGCTGGTCATACTGGCTGGTCTTCTGCTTGTGAATTTTGGGGACCAGTCTGCATCGGCGCCGGAGCGGGCCGGGAACGGAGCTGCACTCTACATCCTCCTGGCCCTCCTCCTAGGCGGCATTAACGTCTATTCGAAGACCGTCAACTTTCAGGCCACAAAATATCTGGGCACGGCAAACGGCACACTTGTCAACTATGTGGTGGCCTCTTTTTTGTCGGCGGCACTGCTGCCGTGTTTGGAGGTGGAGTATGCAAATCCGGCGGTATTTGCGGCAGCGCCCTTGTGGCTGTATTGGGGCGGTGTTTGCGGTGTGGCGGCTCTGGTCATCAATGTGGCCTCTCTGAAAAAAATCAATCTGTTCCAGTCCACCACCCTGCTGCTGATAGGACAACTGGCGGGCTCCGCGCTGCTGGACGCTGTTTTGTTTGACAATATGCCTGGAGCAAAACTCCTAGGCGTTATGGTCGTGGGGGCAGGTGTTGTGTGGGATCGAAAAGCGTCGTTGCTCCTGAAAACATGAGAAAAGCACCGGGACCATGTGTCCCGGTGCTCAGCGTTTATAGACCGTTGGCAGGAGGTTTTATTCAGAATTTTTATACGGCTTTCAGGTTTGTGCCAAAACCAAACCGAAGCCCGGCATAAGCAGGTTCGGTTTGGAGAGGAGGAGCAGAAAAATGCGTGCGCTCTGCTCTGACTTTTGAAAGAAGTCGGAGTGTTTTTCGTTAATAATTAGAAAAAAGCGACAATAACAATAAAAGGTGAGTCCTTAAAGGACTCACCTTAATTATACCCTTTCATACCGCTCCATATTGACACCGTAAGGGAAACATAAGGGAAAACTTTTATCAGCTGCACAGCGGCACGGGGATGACTGTCCGCTATGCGAAAAAAGGGATTGCCAATCACACTAATCTATCCAGATACGTGTATTGTATCGCAGATCGGCAAAGAGAATTAGATCGTAGTAGGTATGGGTGCGAAATGATACTCCGCACCCATATTTTACATATAACCTTTTCGTTTATACTGGTAAACTTTTTGAAACTACCTTCTTGCAAAAGCCTCAGATATAATAAAACGTGAAAAGCTGATTTGAGTTTTTGCGAAGAAAGGCAGGGTGCTATGAAGTTTCAATACCACAATCCTATCCGCTTCCACTTTGGCGAGGATGCTTTTGATCAAATCCCCACGCTCTGTAAAGGCCATAAAGTGATGCTGGTCTACGGCGGTGGGGCGATCAAAGCCAACGGCATTTACAGCCGAATCACTGATATGCTGAATGCAGGCGGTATCCCTTATGTAGACTATGGAGGCCAGACTGCGGCGACTTATCAGGACATTCTGCAAGGCATTGAGATAGCCCGCCAGGAAGGGGTGGATGCTATTATCGAAATCGGCGGTGCCAGCGCTATGGACACCGGAAAGGCCATTGCTTTCGGTGCGGTACATGAAAATCTGGAGGACTATATCGAAGGGAAACTACAATCTAACGGCCGTCACCTGTTCAATATCATCGTTCCGACCTATCCATCCACCGGCTCCGAGGCCAACGGCGTCTGCGACATCATGGAGTACAAGGGCTATGGAACGGAGCTGTTTGGCGCATGGCCGGATTACTGCCTAATGGACCCGGCGGCCACATTCTCCCTGGACCAGAGGAGTACCGCCTACTCTGCGCTGGTGTGTTTCATCCAGACCAGTGCCTGGTTCATCGGCAATCATCAGAATGACATTGCCAAAGGATTTTCCAAAACAGTCCTGCAAGTTTTACTGGACAGCTACCGCAAACTGCTGGAAGATCCCCGGAATGAGCGGGCGCGGGGCAATGTCATGTGGGCCTCCTGTGTAAACACTATGGGGATCTTTCGCTCCGGCATTGATCATTTTTACCCGTGGACACTATACTCCGTAGGATATATCCCCCGTGTTTTCCATAAAGTTCCTTACCGCGAGGCGTTGGTAATCGCATTTCCCGCTTGGCTTAAGGGCATCTCTAAATACCACATGGAGGATATCCGCACACTTTTCACCGAAGTGTTTGGGATCGCAGCGTCTTTCAGCGATGCGGAAATCATTGAGGCCGGATGCGATGCCTTCCGGGAACTGATGAAAAATGGGGATGTTCCCATGACTTTGGCTCCATACGGAACGTGTCCCTCAAAAGAAGATATCCTCAGTTCGCTGGCAAAGGAAGACTTCGGAGAATTTACAACAGACGAGATGGTTCAGATAATCGCAGAGTGCTATGCTGAACCGACAGACACCACAGATGCCAAGCAGCCAGCATAACCCAAACAGTTTATACTGAAAAACTTTTCGATTCTTCCGTTTTTATATGAAGCCATTATAATAAACTTATCAAGGTAAGGAAGCTTTTCTGCCGGCGAAAGGGGTTTATCCTATTATGGACAATCAAAGCTATGTAACTCTGAATAACGGCATTGAGATGCCTATGGCCGGGATCGGAACATTTCTGCTGACTCCCGATGAGGCGGAATCTTCTGTTATAAGCGCGCTCCAGGGCGGCTACCGGCTGATCGATACGGCAAACGCCTATGTCAATGAAAAAGCGGTAGGCCGGGCCATGAAGAAATCCGGTGTCCCCCGTGAAGAGGTCTTCCTGGAGACCAAGCTGTGGCCGGCGTTTTATGAGCAGGCGGACGCGGTGGAAAAGACTCTGGAGCGCCTGGACACGGACTATATCGACCTGCTACTGATCCACCAGCCCGCAGGAAACTATGTTGCCGGCTACCGTTTGATGGAGAAGGCTTACAAGGCGGGCAAGGTCCGCGCCATCGGCCTGTCCAACTTTAATACGGAGCAGATCCAGGAGATCCTGACCATCTGTGAGGTCAAACCCGCGGTTTTACAGACGGAGCTGCACCCCTACTGCCAGGAAAATAAGCTGAAAGCGTTCCTGGCCGATGAGGGCATGGTGATTCAGGCGTGGTATCCTCTGGGCCACGGTGACAGGGCATTGCTGGAGGAACCCGTATTCACCAACCTCGCGAAAAAATACGGTAAGAGCAATGCCCAAATCATTCTGCGGTGGCATATTCAGGCGGGTAATATTGTGATCCCCGGCTCCAAGAACCCCGATCATATCCGCGCCAACTTTGACTTGTTCGACTTTGAGTTGACTGCAGACGAAATGGCCGAGGTGGCGAACCTTGAAAAGAACACACGGTACTATACCAGCACGCCGGAACTGCTGAAAAGGTATGCGGAAATGGTGCCGCCTGTGGATGAACAGAAATAAATCCGAGAGCGGCTGACCTTCCGGGCAGCCGCTCTCGTCGTAAAGTTGGGGCAACCTGACATCTATGACACCATGATTCATGCGGAGGGGTTGATCGATGAGATCAGCCTGGTGATTTCCCCTGTTCTGGAGGCTGACAGCAGCACGCCCGGCTTAGCAGACGCTTCCGGGGTTCGGTTGACCCCGCAGGCATACTCGCTTCAAAGTGTATGTTCTCAGTCGGACGGCAGCCTCTGGCTCCATTATGTCAAAGCCGCAAATTCATAAAGAAATGATCTATGGCGCTGGCATGTATCAAAAGGGCGAAGTCCGGGACAGCCGGGCTACGGAGGAGGCCTATGCAGCCGGAAGAAACGCTTGACCAGTGAAATATCCGCTCAGATTGCAATTCAGTCTCGATTTTGCTATAATTTTTACCAAGAAGTAATAAAAAGGCGGTGACGATATGTATAATCCTCAGTTAGAGACTTTCCTGCGTGTAGCGGATGCGGGCAGCTTCAATAAAGCGGCGGACGAGCTGTTCATTACGCCGCCCGCAGTCATCAAGCAGATCACATCTCTGGAATCCAGTTTGGATATGCAGCTTTTCATCCGCAGCCACCGGGGACTTGCTCTGACAGAGGCCGGAAAGTCCATCTATCGGGACGCCAAGTACATCATCCAATACTGCAAGGAGGCGGAGATCCGGGCCAGAAACGCTGTGCAGGAGGGGGACCGGGTGATCCGCATCGGCACCTCCCCCATGACGCCGGGGCAGTTCCTGCTGGATCTTTGGCCCCGCATTCACGAATTTTGCCCGGATATCAAGTTCAAGCTGGTGCCCTATGAAAACACGCCGGAAAATGCCAAAGAGATCCTGAGCCACATGGGAGAGAGCATCGACATCGTGGCCGGCCCCTTCGACCAGCAGGCGCTGCGGGACTGGCAGTGCGACGCACTGGAGCTGTCCCGGGAGCCGGTGCGGTGCGCGGTATCCATCCACCACCCCCTGGCCGCCAAGGAACAACTGACCGCTCAGGACCTGCATGGGGAAAACTTTCTTCTGATCCGCCGGGGTTGGAACCACTACCTGGACCAAATGCGGGACGATCTGTGGCAGGAGCATCCTCAAATCAACATTGTGGACTTTCATTTTCTCAGCATCCATGTGTTCAACCAGTGTGAGAACTCCGATGATATCATGATGACCATTGACAACTGGAAGAATATCCATCCCCTGCTGAAAACCATCCCGGTGGACTGGAGCTATACGATTCCCTTCGGCCTGCTCCATGCGCCCAAGCCCTCTGACACGGTGAAGCGGTTTCTGTCCGCGGTAAAGACGGTGCTGGAACTGTAAAACCGCCCCTTGAGTATGAACCCAAATGTATATGCTGCGAAACGAATCGGAACTTCTGTTGAAGTTCCGATTTTTTTATAATAGAGGCACAGATCAAAACAGGAGTGGAGGCCATGCTGAAACAATTACTTGCCGCCAGTCTGCTGTTGCTGGCAATGACCGCCTGTGGGACGCAGGAGATGCCGGAGGCGGTGCCGCCGCCCGAGACGGCGGTCACGGAAGGGACGGATGGAATGAGTCCCTATACTTCCGACACAAAAATCACCGCGGTCATGGATGATCCCGTATTTGGAGACTACGGCAGACTGATCTTCCCGGCAAACGGCAGCTATTACAGCGGCGATACGCTGGGGCAGCTGCGGCTGACCTATTACAGCCACATTGATCCGGACGCGACGGTGGAGATCGCCAATTACTTCCACGACCGCGCCCAGAACGGGGAGACCATTTTCTACGACATCTACACCGGCGAGGAGAAAGCGGCGGACCCGGCTAAGGAGGACACCGGGCTGTTTTTCTTCAAAGGGGAGCCGGGGGCAAAGTTTGCCATCTGCAATGCGGGAGGCGCTTTTGCCTATGTGGGGGCCATGCACGACAGCTTCCCCCATGCGCTGGAGCTGTCCAAGCAGGGCTATAACGCCTTTGCCCTGATCTACCGCCCCGGCGCCCAGACCGCCTGCGAGGATCTGGCCCGGGCCATCACATTTATCTTTGAACACGCGGAGGAGCTGGAGGTGGACACGGACTGCTACTCCCTGTGGGGCGGCAGCGCCGGAGCGCGGATGGCGGCGTGGCTGGGCACCTATGGGCCGGCGGCCTTTGGCGGCGGGGATCTGCCCCGGCCGGGAACGGTGGTCATGCAGTACACCGGCCTGGGGGAGTACAGCCCCGACGATCCCCCCACCTACGCCTGCGTGGGGGACAGCGACGGCATCGCCAACTGGCGCACCATGCAGCGCCGGCTGGAGGCCATGTCCGCCTGCGGCATCGGCACGGAGTTTCATGTGTACCAGGGGCTGGGCCACGGCTTCGGTCTGGGTACCGACACAGCAGCAGAGGGCTGGATCAACGACGCTATCACATTTTGGGAAGACCATATGAATGAAAGAAAGGAAGCTTGACTATGAACAACTTTATTTTTGAAAATTCCACCAAGGCCATTTTCGGCAAGGGCTGCGTGAAGGAGTATCTGGCCTGTCTGGCTGGCCATTACGGCCCCAATGTGCTGCTGGCCTATGGCGGCGGCTCCATCAAGCGCAACGGCGTCTATGATGAGGTATACGAGATCCTGCGCGCCGCCGGCAAGAACATCTATGAGTTCTCCGGCATCATGCCCAATCCCACCTACGCCAAGGTGCAGGAGGGCGCCAAGCTGGCGCGGGAGAATCACATCGACCTGATTCTGGCTGTGGGCGGCGGCAGCGTTATGGACTGCTGCAAGGCGGTATCTATGGCCGCGGCCTATCCGGGGGATCTGTGGACGGATTTCTGGGCCAGGCCCGGCGTGGTGGATTTTGAGCCCGTCCCCCTGGGGATCATCGTCACCGTGTCCGGCACCGGAAGCGAGATGAACGGCGGCGCGGTCATCACCAATGAGGAGCTGAAAGTCAAGACCGGCCGGGACTACCCCAAGTGCAACGCCAAATTTGCCCTGATGGACCCCACCTACACCTTCAGCGTCCCCACCTTCCAGATGGTATCCGGCGGCTTTGACACCCTCAGCCACATTATGGAGATCTATTTCAGCCAGCCGGACGAGGAGAACGTCTCCGACGACATCGCCGAGGCGCTGATGCGGGGCGTCATCCGGGACCTGCGGGCGGCCATCCAGGACCGGCAAGACTACACCGCCCGGAGCAATCTGATGTGGGAGGCCACCATGGCGGAGAACCGCGTCATCAAGCTGGGCAAAAAGACAGATTTTGAGTGCCACATGATGGAGCATCAGCTGGGAGCCTATCTCGACTGCAACCACGGCGCGGGGCTGGCGGTGCTGCATCCGGTCTACTACTGCCATATCTGTGAGGCGGGAGCTTCCAAGTTCGCCCGGTTTGCCACCCGTGTCTGGGGGATCGCCCCGGATGGCAAGACCGAGGCGGAGCTGGCCCACGCCGGCGTGGAGGCCCTGGCGGGCTTCATCAAAGAGATCGGCTTGCCCACCACCCTGCGGGAGCTGGGCGTAACGGAGCAGACGCCGCTGAAGGAGATCGCGGACTCCTGCCCCCTGGTTGCCGGCAGCTATAAGAAGATGACGCACGAGGAGATCCTGGAGATTTTCCGTGAGTGCTTCTAAGGAGAGGAGCATGATGAAGATGCTCTCCACATTGACTGCTCTCCTTCTGACGCTGAGTCTGACTGCCTGTGGGCAGGGGATGACCTCCCGGGAGATTCCGGTTGAACCAGAGCCTCCTGCGGAGGTAGAGGCCGTTACAGCCGGAGATACTGTCGCCACCGCGGAGGCAGACCCCCATGTTCAGCAGACCCTGTATCTCTGGGAGGAGGGAAATGTCCCCGCCATTACCGAATACACCGTCAACAACGGAAACTACTTTGACGATCCTGAGTTTCGCCCCTATGTTGTGTCCTTCCCGGTGCCGGAGGGAACGGAGGTCAAAGGCGCGGTACTGATCTGCGCCGGCGGCGCGTTTCAATACCGCAGCGATGAAAACGAGGGGACCCCGGTGGCCCAGGCGCTCAGCGAGCTGGGGTATCAGAGCTTTGTGGTCAACTACCGCCTGCGCCCCTATACCCAGCAGGAGGGGGCGCTGGACCTGGCCCGCGCCGTGCGGTTTGTCCGCAAAAACGCGGAAGTCTATAGGATCGACCCGGAGGATATCGCGGTCATGGGATTTTCGGCAGGGGGCATCCTGGCAGGAGAGATGCTGCTGAACTTTGACGGGCTGGTCAACGGCGCCGCTCTGGATGACAGCTATGTGCCGGACGACCTGGACACAGTGTCCGCGGATGCCGCCGCGGACGGCATGATCTACTCGTTTTACGGCCGTCTCAGTGTCGGCTCCACCGATGTGGAGGCCCTTCGCGCGGGAGAACTTCCGCCGACATTCTACTGCTATGGGACCCGCGATCCGTTTTACAGGCAATTCCTCGCCAATGCGGACGCCGTAGAGGCCGCCGGCGCATCTGTCACCCGGCTGCAGCTGGACGATATGCCCCACGGATTTGGGGTGATGGGCGATTGGATCGCGGCTTATGCCCAGTGGCTGAGCGACGTATTTGACAGCAGCTGAACAAGCAATGAAAGAAGGGATTCGTATGCAGACTGTGAAAGATAAGGTAGTCATCATCACGGGCGCGTCCTCCGGGATCGGCGCGGAGACGGCAAGGGTGCTTGCCCGGAACGGTGCAAAGGTCGTTCTCTCCGCAAGGCGTGAGGAACGGCTGAAAGAACTTGCCGATGAGATCGGCGAAAACGCGGTTTCCCTCAAGTCGGATGTGTCCAGCCTGGCAGATATGCAGGCACTGGCCGCACTGGCAAAGGCACAGTTCGGCAGGGTGGACGCCCTGTTTGCCAACGCCGGGATCATGCCGGCCGGCAATATGTCCCAGATGAAGGTGTCCGACTGGATGGACATGGTGGACATCAACATCAAAGGCGTTTTGAACGCCATAGCCGCGGTTCTGCCCGACTTTACCGCCCAGAAAAACGGCCACATCGTGGTGACATCTTCGGTGGCGGGGACAAGGTCGGTTCCGGGCAACGCCGTCTACTCCGGCACGAAGCACTTCGTGCGGGCCATGCTGGACTCCTTCCGCATGGAGGCCGCCGCGGAGGGGACCAATATCCGCACCACAACGGTCTATCCGGGCGCAATCAAAACCGAGCTGCTCCACACCATCGCCCCCTCAGACACCAAAGCGATGGTGGAGAAATTTTACGAAGAAGTGGGGCTGGAGCCGGACACCATTGCCAACGCCGTGCTGTATGCCCTCTCCCAGCCAGAGAATGTGGACGTGTCTGATCTGGTGGTTCGCCCCAGCAGAGAGGGCTGACAGCCCTTTTATCAAAGATATCTGACAAGGAGGATCGCAAATGAAAGATCGGATATTAGGCAATGACCTGCACGTTTCCGCCATAGGCCTGGGCTGCATGGGCATGAGCCACGGCTATGGTGCTCCCTCAGACAAACGGGAGATGACCGAACTGCTGGCACAGGCGGTGGATATGGGCTACACCTTTTTTGATACTGCTGAGGTCTATGGCACGGCGGAGCGGCCCCACGACAATGAGGAACTGCTGGGCGCGGCCCTGAAGCCCTACCGGAACCGGGTGGTAATCGCCACCAAGTTCGGCATTCATTTCGACATGACCAGCCCAGAGGTCAATAAGCCCCTGCTCCCGGATTCCCGGCGGTCGGTCATTCGCACCTCAGTGGAGCAGTCGCTGAAGCGGCTGAACACCGACCACATCGACCTGTACTATCAGCATCGGGTGGATCCAGCCGTCCCTATCGAGGAGGTAGCCGGAGTTATGAGCGATTTGATCCGGGAGGGCAAGATCACCCACTGGGGGCTTTCGGAGGCGTCCGAGGACGTCATCCGCCGCGCCCACGCCGTCTGCCCAGTGACGGCCATCCAGAACCGCTATTCCATGATGGCCCGCTGGCATGAGGCGCTGTTCCCCGTGCTGGAGGAACTGGGTATTGGCTATGTGGCCTTTTCTCCCCTGGCAAACGGATTCCTGACCGGGGCATACGGCAAGGGCATACAGTTCGATCCGAACTATGACTACCGCAGCAACATGCCTCAGTTCACCCCGGAGGCGGCGGAACAAAACAGAGAGCTGCTGGCACTGCTCCGGGACCTGGCAGAGCGGAAAAACGCCACCCCCGCCCAGATCTCCCTGGCCTGGATGCTGTGCAAGAAGCCCTGGATCGTCCCCATCCCCGGTACCCGGAAGCTGGAGCGGCTGCGGGAGAACGCAGGGGCAGCCAATGTGGAACTGACCCCTGCCGAGGTATCCGCCTTGGATAAGGCACTGGATACCATCCCCATGTCCGGGGTATTTGGCGGCTCAAAAATTATAAGCAAATGATTTCAGGAGGTTTTCATTATGAGAAAAGACTTTGGAAAAAAGGCCTGGTTCTATCCCCTGCCCGTGCTGATTGTGGGCAGCTACGATGAAACCGGTAAGGCGGACGCCATGAACGCCGCCTGGGGCGGCATCTACGACCGGGATCATGTGATTCTCTGCCTCAGCGCCGGCCACAAGACCACAAAGAACATCCGGGCAAAGGGCGCTTTCACCGTCAGCTTCGCGGACGCCGCCCATGCGGTGGAGGCGGACTATGTGGGCCTGGTCTCCGCCAACGATGTGGCCGACAAGCTGGAAAAGGCGGGTTTCCACACCACGCCCAGCCAGCATGTGGATGCCCCCATCATCGACGAACTGCCCATGACTTTGGAGTGCCGGCTGGTGAAGTTCAATGAGGACGGCAATATCATCGGCGAGATCGTCAATGTCAGTGCTGACGAGCGCATTCTGGACGCGGACGGCGTCATCGACCCGGCGAAGCTGGAGCCCATCTCCTTTGACCCCGTTCACAGCGCGTACCGGAAGCTGGGCGAAAAGGTGGGCAACGCGTTCCAGGACGGCGGAAAGCTGAAGTAAGCCCCACAACGCAGACATACTGACAGATCTGGTCATGGAAAGAGACTGACGAAATGCAGCGCCGGGACCTGATCTTAGTCCCGGCGCTGCGCTCATCATTCGTCGACCTTTCCAACAGCCATAATGAACGTAAGAACTTCCTTTGGCGGGTCCTTGGAGTAGATCAGGCCATAGAGCAGGGTGTAGTCCCATTCCACGGGAATGGTGGCCAGGAGCGGATGGACATTGGCCCAGCACTCAGAGGACAGGATCAACTCATCTCCCCGCACGATCTGGTTGAACATATTGATGTCGATATACTCCGTATCCTTCAGGATGATCTGCGGGTGGTTATGTTCCAGGTCATCCCGATGGGGTCAAAGTAGGGCGAGATGCCCCGCTTCGTGGCAATCACCGTCTCGCCGTGAAGATCCTCCAGAGTCACCTTCTTCTTCGCCGCCATCGTGGCCATTGAGCCGGGCATGGCTCCCATGGTGGACGGCGAGGATTATAACGCCCTGCTGGAAAAGGAGATCCCCGTCACCTTCTACTACGGCGACTATATCGGAGAGGAGTTCACCGACGTTCCGGCGGCCGCCATGTGGTCCATGATGGCATCCAGCGCCGACAGCTTCACCGAGGCCTACACCGCCGCGGGCGGCGTCAGCACTATCGTGCATCTGCCTGACGAGGGCATCACCGGCAACTCCCACTTCATGTTCCAGGAGCTGAACAACGACGTCATCGCGGAACATGTGGAAGCGTGGATTCAGGAAAACGTAAACTAATCGAAGAAAACAGACCCATTTGATTGGAGGCACTATCATGAGAACTTTCAAGCAGCTTTTAGGTTTGGCACTGGCTGGGGCGATGCTGCTGGCCCTGGCCGCCTGCGGACAGCAGAACACCCAGCAGCCCGGCAGCTCCTCTGCTCAGGAGCCGCCGGCGGAGAGCGGCCAGCAGTCCCAACAGCCCGAGGATGGCAGCACTCCCGCAGCCAGTGAACCGGCGGCGGGGACAGGGAGCGAAGAAGGAGCCGAGGGCGGCAAGACTCTGGTGGTCTACTACTCCGCCACCGGCAGCACCGAGGCCGTAGCCGGGTATATCGCAAACGCCACCGGCGGCGACCTGTTCGAGATCGTCCCGGCGGAGCCCTACACCTCCGAGGACCTGAACTGGTCGAACCCGGACAGCCGGGTCAGCCGGGAGCATGACGACGAGTCCCTGCGGGCCATGGAGCTGGCCGCGGCCACGGTGGACAACTGGGACGAGTATGACACGGTGTTCATCGGCTACCCCATCTGGTGGGGCATTGCCGCCTGGCCCACGGACAGCTTTGTGGCCGCCAACGACTTCACCGGCAAGACGGTGATTCCATTCTGCACCTCGGCCTCCTCCGGCCTTGGGGAGAGCGGCGAGCTGCTGGCAGAGCTGGCCGGCACCGGCGACTGGCTGGAGGGCCAGCGGTTCCGCAGCAGCGTCAGCGAGGCGGATGTGGTGGAATGGGTCAACGGCCTGGGGCTTGTAAATTGAGACGAACGCAGGGAAGCCGGCGCCGTGAGCGGCTCCCCTGCACTCTTGGAGGAATCCGCATGAAAGGTGGGAAACGCATGAATTTGCTGTCTTTTATTCTGGCGGTAGGCCTGTTGCTGTCCGCCTGCGGTGGGGCTGCATCGGGAGAAGCGACTGTTCCCCCTACGGAAAATTTACCGCAGACTACCCCGAACACGGTGGAGGACCGGCCAACCTCTACTACCCAAACTGGATTTGTCTCCGAACAAATGCTGGACGGTGCGGACGGTACGATCCATTACAGCTATTATCTGCCGGAGAGCTATGACAGCGGCAAGGCCTATCCCCTGATGATGGTCATGCCGGGCTATGACATGATGTGGTTCGGGGAGGAATCCTCTGGCAGCAACCTGTCCTGGACGGGCTTCCGGGCCTGGACGGAGCTGGCGGAGGACATGATCGTGGTCTCTGCACAGCTCACCGACTGGGGCGAGAAGTCCGCCCGTCAGGCCATTGAGCTGACCGAGTATTTTATCCGGAGCTTTGCAGTGGACGAGAGCCGGATCTACGCCGCCGGGTATTCGGCGGGCGGCGAGACCATGTCCCGGGCGGTCTCCATGCGACCCGACTTATACGCCGCCTATCTCCACGGAGCCTCCCAGTGGGACGGAACATTCACCCCTGTGGCGGAAAACCGGGTGGCGGTTTACATCTTTATGGCGGAGAATGACGAGTATTACGGCTCCCAAAGAGCCCGCGACGCCTATGACGGCCTGTACGAAGCGTACCAGGAGACCGGCCTACCTGACGAGGAGATCGACCGGCTTTTGCAGGTGGAGATCCCCGGCAACAGCTATTTCAATGCCTTGGGTATCTATAACTATCACGGCGGCGGAAATGTGCTGTTCGACGACGAGACGATTTTGAACTGGATCATCCAGAAAAACAAAACAGAAAGGAACTGAAACCATGAAGAATTTGAAGCGGCTTTTCTCCAGCCTGCTGGCAGTTGTGATGCTGCTGGCCATGACCACTACGGCATTTGCCGCGGTCAGCGACACAGGTTTCTCTGATGTGGCTGCCGACGCCTGGTACGCGGATGCTGTGGCCTACGTCCGGGACAACGGCCTGATGAGCGGCACAGGTAACAATACCTTCTCCCCCAACGCCAGTACCAGCCGCGCCATGCTGGCAATGGTACTCTACCGTTTGGCGGGCAGTCCTTCAGTTACAGGCAATGACAGCTATAATGACACGGTCGACGGCGCCTGGTATGCCGAGGCCGTCCTCTGGGCTTCTCAGAGGGGCGTAATCAGCGGCTATGGAGGCGGCCTGTTTGGTACGGATGATCCTGTGACAAGAGAGCAGATTGCCACCATTCTGTGGCGCTATGCCGACAGTCCCTCCGCCTCCCGCGGCCAGGACTTTGCGGATGAAAGTTCCATCGCCTCTTATGCTTCCGATGCGGTGGACTGGGTCCGGGCCAACGGTATTATGAATGGAAAGGGCGGCAATCTCTTTGATCCCAAGGGCAATGCCACCCGCGCTGAGATCGCTACCATCCTGCGTAACTAT
Source organism: uncultured Oscillospiraceae bacterium (assembly GCA_902373635.1). GTDB lineage: Bacteria > Bacillota > Clostridia > Oscillospirales > Oscillospiraceae > Pelethomonas. Next base: position 9,476 of record CABKMV010000018.1, on the reverse strand, counting down.
ATGCAGCTGAACAATACCACTCCCGACCCTACGCCTGATCCTGAGCCCAGCGGTTCCCGCATCCTGGTGGCCTATTTCTCCGGAAGCGGCAACACCGAGGCCGTTGCGGAGACGATTGCTGATGCCCTGGACGCTGATATCTTTGAGATCACCCCGGTTGATCCCTACACCGACGCGGACCTGAACTGGACGGTCTCCGACAGCCGGGTCAACCGTGAGCATGAGAACGAGGCTCTGCGGGACATCGAACTGGTGGCGGACACCGTGGAGAACTGGGATGAGTACGACACTGTATTCATCGGCTACCCCATCTGGTGGGGCATCGCCGCCTGGCCGGTGAACGGCTTTATGGAGGGCAACGACTTTACCGGCAAGACGGTCATCCCCTTCTGCACCTCCACCAGCTCCGGTCTGGGCCAGAGCGGCGAGCTGCTGGAGGAATTGGCCGGCACCGGCAGCTGGCTGGAGGGCCGCCGCTTCTCTGAGCGTCCCTCCCAGTCCGACATTCAGAGCTGGGTCAATGGCCTGGACATTTAAAAACGCAACACGCAGAAAAGCGTGTGTGCGATGAAAGTTTTATTGGTCAACGGCAGTCCCCATAAGGAGGGCTGCACCTATACCGCGCTCACGGAGGTTGCAAACGCGTTGGACCGGGTGTTTTACGCCGACTTCTGCGGAGGCCGGAACAACTTTTACCTCAACCCCGCGGCGGCCGTCATGTCCGCCCGGCGGGCGGGGGCCACCGCCGCCTGGGACCAGATGAACAAGTATTTCGGCCTGATGCAGATGCCCAGTATTAACTCCCGGTACTGGAACATGGTCCACGGCGCCAAGCCGGAGGATGTGGTAAAGGATGAGGAGGGGATGCAGGTTATGCGGATCTTAGGCAAGAACACGGCCTGGTTCCTCAAGTGCAAACCTGGTGCAGGGAAGCAAATCATAAGCAGTGTGTGCTTGGCCATTTCAGCCCAAAAACAAGCGAAACTCCCCTATTTCTAGGGGAGTTTCTCCTTAGGTGATATGGACGCGGTGCACTCCACATCCACGTCATTTTGTGGTCCGAGTGGCGGGATTTGAACCCACGGCCTCATGGACCCGAACCATGCGCGCTACCAACTGCGCTACACCCGGATAGCCATATTATTATAGTCGTTCTTTCCCCTTCTGTCAAGTCATGTATTTTGAAAAATCCGCGAAGCCCCGGCGCGTTTGTAAGTCCCTTGCCGCCCCCCTCTTCAGGAACAGTCCGCTTCGCCTCTCAGGCGCTTTTGAAAGCAGTACATGCTGAAAAAAGTAACGATCCCGCCGCTGCACTCATACTCCATCCCACAGCGCTGTGCCAGTTCCCGGACAAATATGCAGTAGGCCGACATACAGGAGTAACACAAATCAGGGAACCGGCAGGGCTCCCCCCGGGTCAGCATGCAGGGGGAACAGAGGCTGCAGCCACTGGCTCCGATCATGAGCCCCCGCTCCCCCGCCCGGTCGATCAATTGGCGGGTCAAGCGGTTGTGGGTCCCCTTCGCCGGCTTTGTCTGCTTTTCGTCCAGAGGATCGTCAATGTCCCACATGGTCTGCAGCACAATGGCCCGCCGGTAGCCCAGCACACGGCGCCGCATCTCCTCCACTGTCCCGCAGGCAGGCGGACAGGTATAGTTCGCCCCATACTTTCCGCACAGGTTCTCCGCGCAAAGCGGGCGAAAAGCCGGCTCAAAAACAATATCCTTCGTATCAACGATGGCGGCGTTTGCAAACCCCAGCTCCAGGGCCGACTGCAGCAACTCTTTTTCCGTCATTACGCTTTCGCTCCTTCCGCTCCCTCCGCAGGCTCTGCCGCAAGAGGCTTGATCGCCTTCAGTATATGCCCTCCCCTTCCGCCCTGTCAAGAGGGGGCCGGGCTCTGCCAATTGACAGCAGCCCCGGCAGGTAGTATAATCCCATGTGATACAGAATGCATCTCTGCGGGAGAAAAACGATGACAAAACAAGATTTTTTCCATATGGCCAGCGGCGGCGTGATCCTGCTGGACGGTGCCACGGGCTCCAATCTGCGGAAGGCCGGGATGCCGGTGGGCGTCTGCGCTGAGCAGTGGGTGCTGGACAATCCACAGGTGCTGCAGGATCTGCAGAGGGAATATGTCCGGGCAGGCAGCCAGATCGTCTACGCCCCCTCCTTTTCCGCCAATCGGATCAGCCTCAGGCATTTCGGCCTGGAGGACCGGGTAAATGAGATGAACGCCGCGCTGATCCGTATCTCAAAATCCGCAGTTGGCAATGAGGCCCTGGTCGCAGGGGATCTGACCACCACCGGGCAGCCCCTGGAGCCTCTCGGCTCCATGAGCTATCACCAGTTATATGACGTATACTGTGAGCAGATCAGCGCCCTGGCGGAGGCTGGAGCGGACCTGCTGGTGGCGGAGACGCTCCTCAGCGTGGATGAGGCTGTGGCCGCGCTGGACGCCGCCCAGAGCGTCTGCGACCTCCCGCTTATCTGTACGCTGACTGTGGAGGCAGACGGCGCCGCGCTCTATGGCGGCACGGCTGTGGAAGCTGTCCTGACACTGCAGGAGATGGGGGCGGCGGCCGTTGGCGTGAACTGCTCCGTAGGGCCTGACCAGCTGGAGTCCGTTGTCCGCAATATGAAGGATATCTCTCAGGTCCCCATCATCGCCAAGCCAAACGCCGGGATGCCAACGATCACCGAGACGGGCGAAGCGGTCTACGACATGGGGCCGGAGGAGTTTGCCCGCCACATCAGGCATCTGGTGGATGTGGGAGCCGGTATTGTTGGCGGCTGCTGCGGCACCACGCCAGAGTACATCCGGAAGCTGGCGGACATTTTGCGCTGAATCCGCTCATGTTCTCAAATAGAAACAGGACCCTGCCGCTGCCGGCAGGGTCCTGTTTCTACTCAGCAGCAGCCTTTAGCAGCCTTTGCCGCCGCCAGAGCGAGGATCGCCGCGCGGCATTTTGGCAAGAGATATCCTCTGCCATGCCGCCGCTTTTCCAAAAGCGCTTTTCCCCCCTCCTGCCGGGCGGCGCCGCGGCTTCTCCCCCGCGACGTTCCCGCCGGGCCGGCATCTCAGGCTTCTGGTCTCCCTTTGCTGTCCCGGGGATCCACGGCAGTATCCGGTGCAGCGCCGGACAACAGCTCCCCCCGCAACCAGCGGCCGGAAAAGAGGCGCGCCAGGAAAATAGCGCCCCGCACGACCAGCTCCGCGGCCATGGCCAGCCATACGCCGATCAGCCCCAGGGGCTTGACCAGCAGCAGGTTCAGTGTCAGGCGCACGCCCCACATCGTCCCCAGGCAGATGAGGAAGGGCCCCCGGGAATCCCCCGCACCCCGCAAGGCCCCGCTGGCTACGATAGCCGCGCCGAAAAGGGGCTCGGCAAAGGCCACGATCCGCAGCACCCTGGTCCCCAGTTCGATCACTGCCTGATCCGGAGTAAAGAGCGTGATCAGCGGCGCGGCAAAGACATAGAGGCACACCCCGCCCAGGGTCATCATGCCGATGCCGATATAGGTGGTCATTTTCGCAAAGCGCATAGCCAGATCCTTCCGCCCCGCCCCGACAGCCTGTCCCACCAGGGTGGTAGCCGCTACCGCCACGCCGTAGGCCGGGGAATAGCTCACCGACTCCGCGGTGACAGCCAGGTGGTTCGCGGCCATGGCAACCGTGCCGATGCCGGAGATCAGGCCGGTGATCAGGATCTGGGCCAGACACATGGCGACGCGCTCCAGGGCCACCGGCACCCCCAGCCGCAGAACGGTGCGCAGGCAGTCCGGCTGCAGGGCCCGGCTGTCGGAGGGCGAGAGCCGCACGGGGCTGGGCTTGCGGAAGAGGAGCAGCAAAAACGCGCCGAAAACAAAGGCCGTGGCGAGGATGGAGGCAAGCGCGGCCCCCTTCACCCCCAGCCCGGCGCCCCATACAAATATGCTTCCGCCGAATATCGAAATGCTTCTGGCCGGATAGATCAGGAAAAAGTTCAGCGCCACGTTGATCACGTTGATCAGGGTATTGAGCACCATGGGCGAGCGGGTGTCCCCCGCGCAGCGCAGGATAGCGCTGGCCATATTCACACCCAGGGTAAAGGGCATCCCTATGGCAATGATGCGGAAATACCACCCCGCATCCCCAGCTACATCCGGGGCCGCCCCCAGCCAGCGGGGCAGCGGGAAGGACAGCCCCACCGCCAGAGCGCCGATGAAAACGCCAAACAGCAGGATAAAGCGCAGGCTCTGGGCCGTCACCTGCCGGGCGGAGTTTTCCCTGCCCGCCCCCAGGTACTGGGCCACCTGCACGGAAAAGCCCACGGCCGCCGCGCCGAACAGGCCGTTGAACAGCCAGATGCTGCTGGACATGAGGCCCACGGCCGCTGTCGCGGAGGCCCCCAGCTGCCCTACCATGGCAGTATCCACATACTGCACGGCCGTGATCATGATCTGCTCCAGGATAGCGGGCCACGCCAGCAGCATCACCGCCCCAAAGGTCTCCCGGAATCCCGGCCGTCCATCCTGCCGCAGCAGCGCGGCGATCCGATCCTGTCCCATCCGCTCCTCTTCCCCTCCTCGCTGGCCCGGTCCGGTATCTGTCCGGCGGGCGCTGTCTGCGACAGTATACCACACAGCGGCCTGTAAATCCAGAGCGAATTTGCCCCGGCAGGGGAACGCCCGCTCTCCGGCTTTCACCGAAGGGCGGGCGCTGTCCTGGGCGCGGCGCGGTCAGGCCGGAGGCCAAACCGCAGCGCAGGCCCGGCAGCTATGCTGCCGGGCCTGCGCTCAGCAAGGCGATCAGCCGGGGGGCCAGGTCATGTCCCGTCCCGCCAGCACGTGGAAGTGCAGGTGGGGCACAGTCTGCTGTCCCGCCTCGCCGATGTTGGACACCACGCGGTATCCGGCCTCGGCAAAGCCCATCTCCTTCGCCAGCCTGGCGATCACGGCGAAGATATGCCCCACGATGGGCGCATTCCCCTTTGTGATCTCAGAGACCGACTGGATGTGGGCCTTGGGCACCACCAGGAAGTGGGTGGGCGCCTGGGGATTGATGTCGTGGAAGGCGTAGCACAGATCGTCCTCATAAACTATCTTGCTTGGCACCTCGCCCTTGATGATCTTGCAGAACAGGCAGTCGGGGTTGTAGTTGAGCACATCTGACATGAAACATACCTCCTTTGTTATTTTCGCTCTATGCCGAGCACATCATAATACTCGTCAGAGAAATGCAGGATGGATGGGTCGAAGGCGGCCTGAAGGGACTTTACTTTTTCAAATGGGTCGGCGGACATCAGGTCAAATTCCCCGGCAATGGCAGCCAGGGCCGCGTCCTTCCGTGCGAAGAAGTCCGCCATGCCGCCCTCCTGCCGGGCGGCGGCGTCTGCGGCAGCAAATTCCCTGAACCGCTCCCCGGTCATCCACCAGATCTGAGAAATGGGGTTGGCATCCTGACAGTAGAGGACAAAGGAGAGGAACTCCCTGAGATCGCTGCCCACAGGGAGCACATATTTTCCTTCCTCCCCCATGGCCGGATCCACGCAGTACACCCGCTCGTCCCCGGGCAGGAGGATGAAGTGGATCCCGTCACAGCCGACGCGGCCCACCAGCTCCGCGTCCACAGGGGTGCAGAAGTAGGCGAAATCCTCCGCCCCATCCTGGAGCAGGCCAATGGAATCAAAGTCGATCTCCAGCCCGCGAAAGCGCTTGAGGTCTTCCCTGCTCATGCCTCCGCCCCTCACTGCTCCGGCACCACGGCGAAGAAGGCCAGCTCCCCATCGCTGTCGTTGATGAGGCTGTGGGCGTGGCCCTTGGGGCAGTAGTGGCAGCTTCCGGCGGACAGCGGCTCATACGCCCCGTCACAGAGCACCTTGCCGGCGCCGGACAGGATATAGATGATCTCGCTGTTGGTCTCGTGGGTGTGGAGGCCGATGGAGGCCCCGGGGACCAGGCGGCCCCGCATGATCTTGCACAGCCCGTCGTCACAGGTGCGCAGGTTGGCCTCCTTCTCTCCTCCCCGCATATGGGGGACAGCCTTTTCCTCAATGGCGTTAAAATCGATCAGCATACTTGTCGCCTCTTTCTCTCTAATTATTGCAATCTCTCCCCGCAGTGGGGGCAAAAGTCCGTCAGTCCGCTTCTGGAGGGCAGGAGCCTTCCACAGTGGGGGCAGCGGAAAAATCGGAGCAAAATCACACCAGCCGCAAGCAGGAGGCCGCCGCTCAGAGCCGCGATCAGCCAGAATACTCCGTTTATCTCCCGAAACAGGCACAGCGCCAGCGCCAGGACGACCGCCGCCACCGCCAGGCCCTGGGAAATGTGGTAGGCTTTGATGTGGTCCATTCCTCTCTCCTTTCCAAATGCCCTAAATCTGTGGTACAAATTGATTGCGCGCCGGGTCGTAGCGGTAGTCCAGGTCCTCCAGGGCTCTTGTCAGCTCGGCCGGGTCCGCGTCCAGCGCGGCGCAGAGTTCCTCCAGGCTGTCGTAGCAGTCCCGCAGCTTCATGTTCACAAAGCTCAGCAGGATCGCGGGATCACGGGGAAGCATCCCTTGTCCCCCTTACTTTAATTTGCCGGCCACGAAGTCGTCCAGGGCCGCCAGGGCGTTGTCCAGCTTCAAAATGTCGCTGCCACCGCCCATGGCGCTGTCCGGCTTGCCGCCGCCCTTGCCGCCGCAGATGGGGGCGATGGTCTTGATGATCTCGCCGGCCTTGATCCCCTTGGCCACGGCCTCCTTGCCGCAGACCGCCAGGAAGGTGATCTTCCCATCGCTGACGCCGGCCAGCACCGCCACCATATTGGGGCCCTTCTCCTTCAGCATGTCGCCCATCTGGCGCAGCTTTGCGCCGTCGGCGTCGGGGACGGTGGCGGTGAGCACCCGCAGGGGGCCTACGTTGTGGGTGCCGAACATCAGCCGCTCTGTCTCGCCCGCCGCCAGCCGGGCCTGGAGCTTCTCCAGCGCCTGGTGGGACTGCTTGATCTCGCCCATGATGGCCTGGGCCCGCTCCAAAAGTTCGCCGGGCTTGGCCTTCAATACCTCCGCCGCCTGGATCAGCATTTCCCCGTTGCGGTTCATCTTCTCCAGGGACGCCCGGCCGGTGGTGGCCTCGATGCGGCGCACGCCGGAGGCTACGGAAAACTCGCTGCTGATGTGGAACAATCCCACCTTGGCGGTATTGTCCAGATGGGTCCCGCCGCAGAACTCCACGGAGTAGCCATGGCCCATATCCACCACCCGGACGGTATCGCCGTACTTCTCGCCGAACAGGGCGATGGCCCCCCGCTTTTTGGCCTCCTCGATGGGCAGCACATCGGTGTGGATGTCGTAGCCCTCCAGCACCGCCTCATTGACCATGGCGACCACCCTGGCCACCTCCTCGGCGGTCATGGCGGAGAAGTGGGTGAAGTCAAAGCGCAGGCGGTCTGGCTCCACCAGGGAGCCGGCCTGATGGACGTGGTCGCCCAGCACGGTGCGCAGGGCCTTGTCCAGCAGGTGGGTAGCGGAGTGGGCACGCATGATGGCCTTCCGGCGCTCCACGTCGATATAAGCGTACACAGTACCTCCCACCTTGATGTTGCCCTCCATCAGCCTGCCGTAGTGCATATATTTTCCGCCCTTGTTCTTCTGCACGTCGCTGATTTCAAAGAGCATTCCCCGGCCGCTGTCGTGGCAGATGTAGCCCCGGTCGGCCACCTGGCCGCCCATCTCGGCGTAGAAGGGGGTCCTGTCCAGCACCACAATGGCCTCTCCGCCGCCAACGATCTCGTCCACAAGCTGTCCCTCGGCCACGATGGCCACCACCTTGGCCTCTACATCAGTCGTCTGGTCATAGCCTACGAACTCGGTCTCGGGCACGTCCTTGCCGAACTCAACGCCGGCCCAGCCCAGGTCGCCCAGGGCCTCACGGGCCTTGCGGGCGCGGAGGCGCTGCTCCTCCATAAGGGCTCTGAACGCCTCCTGGTCCACGCCCATGCCCTCCTCCTCCACCATCTCCATGGTCAGGTCGATGGGGAAGCCGTAGGTGTCGTAGAGCTTGAAGGCGTCCGCCCCGGAGAAGGTCTTATCCCCCTTGTCCTTGTGGCCCTCCAGCATCTCGGAGAAGATCTTCATGCCGCCGTCGATGGTCCGGGCAAAGTTCTCCTCCTCCACCCGGATGACCTTGGTGATATAGCCCTGGCGCTCCCGCAGCTCGGGATAGTGGCCCTCGTTTTCGTGGATGACGGTGTCGCACACCTCGTAGAGGAACGGCTCGTTGACGCCCAGGAGCTTACCGTGGCGGGCTGCCCGGCGCAGCAGGCGGCGCAGTACATAGCCCCGGCCCTCGTTGGAGGGCAGCACGCCGTCGCAGATCATAAAGGTGGCGGAGCGGATGTGGTCGGTGATGATGCGCAGGGACACGTCGATCCTGGCGCTCTGCTCATACTTGGCGCCGGTAAGCTCGCTGACCTTGTTGGTGATGTTCATCACCGTATCCACATCGAAGAGGCTGGCCACGTTCTGGCTGACGCAGGCCAGACGCTCCAGGCCCATGCCGGTATCGATGTTTTTCTGTTTCAGTTCGGTGTAGTGGCCCTCGCCGTCGTTGTCGAATTGGGAGAACACATTGTTCCAGACCTCGATATAGCGGTCACAGTCGCACCCCACGGTGCAGCCGGGCTTGCCGCAGCCCCACTCCTCGCCCCGGTCATAGTACACCTCTGAGCAAGGGCCGCAGGGGCCGGAACCGTGCTCCCAGAAGTTGTCCTCCTTGCCGAAGCGGAAGATCCGCTCGGCGGGGATCCCGATGTCCTTGTTCCAGATCTCAAATGCCTCGTCGTCGTCCTGATAGATGGAGGGATACAGCCGGTCCGGCTCCAGTCCCACCCACTCGGGGCTGGTCAGAAACTCCCAGCACCAGGCAATGGCCTCCTTCTTGAAGTAGTCGCCGAAGGAGAAATTGCCCAGCATCTCAAAGTAGGTGCCGTGGCGAGCGGTCTTGCCGATGTTCTCGATGTCCCCGGTGCGGATGCACTTCTGACAGGTGCAGACACGGCGGCGGGGCGGCTCCATCTCGCCGGTGAAGTAGGGCTTCATGGGGGCCATGCCGCTGTTGATGAGCAGCAGGCTGGCGTCATTCTGGGGGATGAGGGAAAAGCTGGGCAGGCGCAGATGCCCCTTGGATTCAAAAAATTTCAGGAACATCTCCCGCAGTTCGTTCAGGCCATAGGACTTATGCATAGATATCTCTCTCCTTTTATCATAATTATTGACATAATTATTTTTGTTGTTCTTTATTGATCGCGCCGTCCCGGCGCAGGGGGATTTTGCGGGCCTCCCAGGCCCACACCAGGGGTTTTTGCGGGGTGCGCGCCCCACGCTGTCCCGGGCCTGCCCGGCCCGGACCCGGCCTTCATGTGGGGCTGCCCGCCCCGCGCCCCGGGGTACTTTTTGTGCGCACAAAAAGTACCCAAAAATGCGCCAAAACCAATGGTTTTGGAATCCTTTG